>JAFGSG010000052.1 GCA_016934735.1 Spirochaetota bacterium
GAGAATTTCCTATTTTAATCGGATTTTATAAGATTTATTCCTTAATGATCAAAAAAGGCAATTGAGTTAAGAAACAAGTCTAATATATATTTAAAGGGAATCCAAATGAAATTTAAAACATGGTATTATATTATCTCAATAATTCTAATTGTATTTTCTGCCATTTTTTATTTAATACAGATAGCGATTTTTCATAAATCGGAGGATACATTTTTTTACATGTTCCAGGACCTGGCATTCGTACCTGTGCAGGTTTTACTGGTTACATTGATTCTGGACAGATTAATGAAAAAACGCGAGACACAGTCCCTCCTGAATAAAATGAATATGGTAATCGGAGTTTTCTATAACGAAATTGGGTATGACTTCTTAAAATTACTCGAAAAATTTACCATTAATTTTGGAATAATCAGCAGACAGCTTCAAATATCTGTTACATGGGATGGGAAAGATTTTATCAATCAAATGAAAAAATTTACTATTCATCCCGATAATTTAAAGTTAAACAGCGATAATCTGAAAATTTTAAAAAAATACCTGGCTAACAAAAAGCATGAACTTCTCAATATGCTCGCGAACCCTAACCTTCTGGAACATGAATCATTCACAAATCTGCTGTGGGCTGTATTTCATATTACAGATGAACTTATGCATAGAGAGAAATTAGATAATCTGCCGCAAACCGATCTCAATCATCTTAAAGGAGATCTTATCAGAACATATAAACTGATCGTGCACGAATGGCTTTCTTACATGAAGCATTTAAAGAAAGATTACCCATATTTATATTCACTTGCCATGAGAACAAATCCGTTTAATCCTGAAGCTGAAATAACTGTTTTACAATAAGACAAGCTGATTCCATAATTTACTTTTTCTCAAAGTAATGTGCAGCATCGACCACATCAAGATAAACGCCGTCAAAACCGGCATCGATTATTTTTTTTAGATAACTCTTTTCAAAGCCTGTGCCGTCCTGCCGGCCGCATATTATCTCTTTCCACTCATCCATCCAGTATTTCACTTTGTAATTTCCTTTCCAATTGGGATTTTCCCGTTCAAGGAATAATGGCCGGCTGCGCTTCCACTCAGCATTCCAGTAATACCTGTAATCCTCTGCCTCCCCGATTGAGAGATAAGCAATGACCGGACGCTTTGCTCCCGAAGGCTTCTTCTGCAGCAACGCAACCTGCTTATTCGTAAGCATTCTGCCCCAGAAGAAAGCGTCAATTACCAGCAGATCATGTTCTGTTGCCCCGAGACTTTTTATGTATAAGCCAGGGCTTTTAAATAATGACGGATTAAGAAGATATAAAAAATTCTTTGCTTTTAAAATGTCAGTGACTTCGCTGCTGTTCTTATTATATATCCATTCAGGAATTTTTTTTAAAAGCCTTTCTCCCTGAAAAGAAACAAATCCGTATTTCTGGTTTAATGAGAATGATTCATCAGCCTGTTTCCTGTCAGTCACATAATCAATCACAAGAACAGCTTTTCCGTTTTCTTTCAGGATATTAAGATATTGTAAAAAGTAGTCCGTAGTGTTCCTCGAAGTTCTAACTCCGTCTTTTAAATGCCCGTAAAAAAGCTCTTCGCATCCAACCGCATCTATTGACGACAGATATGTACGCGCGAGCTCTCCGTCTGCGCTGCTGTTGTAAGTTATGAGATCAAGCGCGTTTTGAGGCACTACAGCAAACGCAGGATTTGTCTTCTTTGCCCTTGCGCTTATAAGCTCAACAAACCTGCGCATTTCTTCGCGGTAATTCATCCTGCTTTGCTCCGCTGCATGTAATATAGAAGACTGCATTAAAAATATAATTAATATTAATCTAATCACTTTTATAGACATAATTTTTTGTTTCCCGGAATATTATGAAACGTTTGCTTTCAAGCGGCAAGAGAAAAATTTTTTTGATTTTCTTGTTTTATACATTCATTAAATAAACTCTTCTTTTTCAGAAATGATAAAAATAATATTTACTTAGAACTCATCTCAAAAATATGATTTTGCATAAATAGCTGACTTTAAATTGTAAAACATTACAAAATTTTTGAGGACGCCTTTCAGACCTGATGCAAAAGCCCTCAAAAGCATAAAAAACTAACCAGGAAGGTCTGATTCCGCAGAAAATTTTACAATGTTTTTCAATTTATTTAAAGACAAAACTTATTTTTAAGATAACTTGTAGTATGCTAAATAACACCAGTTATATAAATATCAATCACAGAATCCGGATATAACCTGCTGACATCCTCCGGATTATGTAATTATATTATACAATTTTTTTAATAGCGCGGTTCAGTATCATATTGAATTCCCCGGGTTTCTCAATCATCGGGTAATGCCCGGTATCATGAATATATTCCACTTCGTAGGATTTCCTGCAGTACTTATCAAGCCCTGCGGTATTTGTAGGACCGTAGTCGCTGTTAATCAGATACAACTTGTAATTAAGTCCGGATAATTTCTCTGCCTGTATCCTGAAGTATTCAAACATATCATATATAGCAGCCATGCTTACCTTAACATCCGAGGTGACAAAATCATTGATGACCCTGTCCCTGATGCTTTTATCTGTTGAAGGATGGAACAGACTCTCTGCGAAATAAGGAACCGTTTTTTTAAAATCATTAACCAGCGCCTTGAAAAAACCTTCATATTCTTTTTCCTGTTCCTCAGTAAAAGTAACATCTATCGTTTTAAAGTTATCGATCCCGATTATTCCGGAAATTGACTTATGGTTTTTAAGAGCAGCTTCCATTATAACATCCCCGCTCATTGAATGGCCGACCAGTATCACATTTTTCAGGTTAAGTTTGTTGATGAAATTTATACCATCCACTCCATAATTCTGCCTTGTCCATTGCTCTCTGCCGGATTTTGATTTTCCGAACCCCGGAAGATCAAATGCTATTGCCCTGTATTCTTTGCTGAAAAAATTCAGCTGAGAATCCCAGTAGCTGCTGTTTATTGCCCAGCCATGAATAAACAGCAATACAGTATTCCCCCCGCCCTGTTCCTGATAATATATCTGCGTATTCGCGTCTGTTTCAATATAAGATGTTTCTCTTCTCATAGAATTAGCTCCATAAAGCAGTTATTTGACTTTGTAGTTCTTTATTATATTCTCAAATCTAGTATTGCTGATCGGATGATAACTGATAACCTCTCCGTTATAAATTATGCAGAATGTTCCGAAAGCACACGGAGTTTGCTGAGCAATACCTGAATCTTTTATATCGATTAAATGTGATTTTATTTTTAATTTTGCAGCTGTCTTCAATATAGCATCCACATTCTTAACAGAATACGGGCATTGCGCTGAACGGATGATTGTCAGTCCATTCTGATATTTATCCAATGACATTTCCTTGAATCTAGGGCTTACTGTCAATTTATTGAATTTTAATGCCAGCAGCTCAAAATCAGGTGGCGCGTTATCTACGGAAACAAATCCTTTTTTCAGGAAGATATCTTTATCAGCCATGAAAGGTCCTTTCCTGACTACAACAGCAACGCCGTGCATATCTTCTTTTCCTGCATCTTTAATACATTCATCAATCAATGATGATGCATAGCCTTTGCCTTTGTATTCATTTTTAAAGCCGACAAAAATACAGTGTATAAACATGTATCCATCAGCATCAACCGGCCTGTGCGCAAATTTTCCGGGAATATATTCGAGCATTCCCTGATAACCGCTCTTTTGGGAAAAAATTATTTTTGTTCTAAGCCCTTTTTTATAATACTCAGTGAACCATTCGATCTTTCTTGTTATCTCTATATGCTTTTTAATATCTTTGTATCCGCAGACTCCGTAATCGGCAATATTTTCCGGGGTCAGATCTATATTCTGAACATCCGATGTATTCTTTTGGTTAACAAGCGATTTCATAAAAAAATCTCTTAATTATTATTTTTGACATATTCAATTATCCCATTGGAGTGCAAATTTCTATTAAAGTCCCAAATGAGTCACGAACATAAGCAACAATCTGTCCCCAGGGTTTTGTCTCCGGCTTTTTTAATTCTTTTGCTCCGTTTGAAATTGCTTTTTCAAAAGCTTTTTGAACATCATTTGTTGTAAAAGTAATTTCAAAACAATTTTTATCCCCTTTTATGGGATCTATACCCGTATTCATTTTAAGCATTTCATTATTTGCAAAAGTCAGAGTTGTTTCACCGCTTCGCATTTCAGCATACATGTTTGATTCATGAATGAACTTTATTTTAAGGTTAAATGCCTTTGAATAGAACTCTGTCGCTTTTACTGCGTCATCAACATAAATAATCACATAGCTAAGCTTCATCTTAATTCTCCTTTTATTTTTTTCTTCTTCGGCTTAGGCTCCGGAAGTTCATCTGCTGTAATACGCACCAGTTCGCTTATCCACTCCCTGTCTTCAAATTTGTCCTCGATTGAAAAATATGCCTTTGCTCCCGGATACGGGTAATCTTCAATTAGCTCTCCTCCCATAAAAACCCGGCCTCCGTCAGTCGGCTTTATGAATAGCCGATTGTCACATATAAGCCCTATCACTTTCCCTTCACAGTAAACCGCATACTCGCCGAACATTTTTCTGTAAGTTATCGTACCTGCGCCCTGCATCTGATCTGCAATAAATTCAACAAAGTCCTGTGCTGATGCCATATAATTTCCTCTATCTAACTTGCTTGTCCACCTCGTCCAGCATCTCTGATGAACTTTCCCCTCTCCTTCTGGGAGTGGGGAAGAGCCTGGCTCCGCCAGGCGAAGGGGCGAGGTCATACTTTATTTCTTCTCCCTGATAGCTTCCAATCTCTTGCTCCCCAGGTAAGGTTCGATAAAATTCTTATAATCATCCTCCGGAATATTTTCAATATTGATCCCATTGCTTTCAACAAAGTTGATTCTGGTTTTCAACGCTTCGCACCCGTACGATTCACAGTACGCGCAATTCTCCAGCTTCCGGTCAATCGCGCACGGTCGCACCGGACAGTCAGTATCAAGATGTCTGCCTTCATTTTTACATCCGGCGCAGCTTAAAATTTCAGGCGCAACTCTGAATCCGAAATACTGAAACCATTTATCGCTGATTAATTGCCTGTCAGTATTCTGATCCTGATTCTTCTCATATGCCGGACATATATCGCATTTAAATCCGCAATAACCCAGTAATTCTTCCATAGCATTCTCCTTGATGTAATTTAACAGTATGCACCTTACAAAATACAATATTTCTTTATTATACGCAAACTTCTTTCAGCTTCCCGGATATTTGGCAGTAAACAATTTTCATTTATTATTTTATTTAAGATCGAAATAACTCTTTTGTCATTAAATGCTGAAAAAGCCCTGATAATTTTCCAGATCATGACATTATCATTTTTATTATTTTCATATAATTCAAACAACAACGGCAAAGCATCAGTGTTTTTTTCATAAAAAGAAATATGCCCTATGACATCAATAGCTTCAAGCATCTGATATCTTGATAATCTTTTCCATTTCTTCAGCAGCATATGAATTACATCAAGGCCGCAGTAAATTAAAGTCCTTGCTGCTATATCTCTGGGGCATGGATAATTATTTTTTTCAAATGGTTTTGATGGCAATTTTCGATGCTGATTTTTTCCAATAATACCCAGACACGGAATTAATTTCTCAATAGATACTTCTTTTAAGCTAATTAAAGCTTTCTGTATGGCAATCTTGCAGTAGAGTTTTTTTTCAATCTTTAGCGCATTGATCAGATGCGGGACCAATTCCCTGATTTTCATTTTTCCGGCAATCATAGCTGCTTTTGTACGCTCAGCCGGAATTTTTGACTTTAATTGTTTACATAAGACATTCCTGTTTATATCAAAGTTTTCACTAACTTCGGATTCCTTTATAAAACCTCTTGATAACAATACTTCGGATGAACTTTTCATTTGAATATCGAGTTAGTATTTCTGATAAATTGCAGCAAGCCATCGGTATTAATGCCGCCTTCATTAAAATAGTTTTTCAAATCAGCCATATGAGAAACCCGAGAAAAACGATTCTTAATAAATTTATAATTTTCATTCCTCCAGAAAATAATTATATCACATTGTTCTACCGGTCCTTTGTTCATTATAATTCAATTTTAACGCGGCAATGAATGCTTCTTCAAAAGCGTCATGATTTCCGCATGTCCGTTAAGTCCCTTATCGCGAATCTGCTGAATGCAGGCTTTACGATTGGAACGAAATATCAATGCAAACACTTTTGATATTGCATTGTTGAATTTTCTGCAGTCTTTTACGTCGCTAAAAGCAGCGCAGTCCGCGCATGACTTATAGTTTTTATCCAGGCAGCACGTACGTATTTTGCACCATGTTGCTTTCACGTTGTCTTTACAGCCCGGGCATCTTTCCCGCAGATAAGCCCAGCATGAACCGCAATAAAGTCCGCAAAAAGCCACAAGATTTGCATTATTTGCGATCTGTCTCATAAACCTCTCTCCTTTTATAATATTTTATTTTACTATTGTAAAATTATTTTCATCTGAATGTTTAATTATGAATTATCAGCCCATGCAGGCATTGCTTTCATGTAATATTCCGCTCTTTTTATAAAATCAGCGGAACTGCTCCCATCCGAGATTTCTCTGAGCCAGTCGGCAATGCTTTTCTGTACAATCTCCCGCGGATACAGCCTGCCGCTCTCATCCGAACAGTAAAGGCAGAACTCCCCGCGATAATCTTCCCAATTCTCCCCTTTTAAGGGCATCCCGCATGAACTGCAGAATCCGTTCATACAAAGAACTCCTTTGAAAAATAAAAACATGATCCGGAAGACCAAATCCAGATAAATTTCAAAAGTCTATTTGATCAGTTTTATACTTATAGAATACACAAACCATGTGACAACAGTATGTCAGGTTTGAATTAATTAAAAAATATTTGGAATTAATACGAATTTTTCAAAAATACGTACTAATAACCGCCGAAATTTGACGGTCTTTCTTTCTCGGTTAATAAAAATAATATTTTAATTATCGCAAATAGCATAAGCCGTCAAGAAAACGCTAATATTGCCTCCTGATATTTTTTCGCTTGCATAAGAAATATTGTTTTCATATAAATTTCAAATTACATTGTAATTAATTCGGATACATCAGAAATGATACAAAAAATTGTAAATATCAAAGATCTTGATGATGCAAATTCCGCAAAAGATGATTTATTATACTGGCTAAATAAGTCACCGGAAGAACGCGTGTCTGCGGTAGAATATCTGAGAAGGCAATATCATGGAAGTACAGCAAGACTTCAGAGAGTTGTTAAAGTTATTCAACGATCATAAAGTTTAATACATAATTGTTGGCGGATATGCTTTAGCCCATCATGGAGCGCCCCGCTATACAGGAGACATTGATTTGTATGTGAAACCGGAAGGAAATAATGCAAAAAATATTTTAAACGCATTGCATGATTTTGGATTCGGATCAATCGGATTAAGTCAGACTGACTTCAGTACTCCTGGAAAAGTCGTGCAACTTGGAGTTCCTCCGGTTAGAATTGATATAGTTACTTCACTCACGGGCGTGACATGGGAGGCAGCATTTAACGGCCGGTCAAGCGGGAAATATGGCGACCTTGAAGCTTATTATTTAGGCCGGGAGCAACTCGTTATGAATAAAAAAGCTATAGGCAGAAAAAAAGATCAGGCGGATTTGGAAGTACTTGGAGAAGAATGATGTAAGTGAAATTAATTTTAGTTTCCTGTTTTATTTGTGATTTGATAAACAATCCTGCTTTAAATACCGTCATTTAAAAAATCATTAATTATTCAGTCTTTTTGTACTTTTCCAAAACCATTTTTATTTTATCCCGGATTATTTTTTTGATATGAGGCGGTTCCAGAACTTCGACACTTTCGCCGTAACTGAGAATAAAAGAATATACCCATTCGTCTTCTGGATATGATACTCTTACGATCATATCCCCATTCTCCAGAATCTCTATCTGCTCTTCTTCAAAATAATCTTCAACTTTTACTCTGGCCGCAGGAGAAAATTTTAATACAATAGGAGTTTCCGGCTGAGTTTCATCCTTCTGATTGATATATTTCTCATGGGATTGATCTTTCCTGGTAAAATTTTGTTCAAGTACCTGGATATTTTTAATCCTTGAAAGCCTGAATATACGAAAATTATTTCTTTCACGGCAGAAAGCGAAAAGATACCATATATAACCCCTCATGATTAAAGTCATAGGCTCTATGATGCGTTCCAGTTTTTCCCCTTTTATATTAGTGTATATAATCCGTAACAGTTTATTATCTGCAATTGAGCGCTGAATCACCTTAAGGTTATTTTTATATTTTTCGCTGTGTCCGTAAGGCGCAATGTCAATGACCATCTGCCTGAAGAACAGCTCCATCTCTTCAGCTTTTTCTTTTGGTACAAGATTGCTGATTTTTTCAATTGCATTTTCCACTTCACTGTTTTTCAGTCCGGTATTAATGCCCTTTAAAGCGCTAAGAATAGTAAGCATGTCATTCAGTGTAAGTAGCTGGCGGTCGATCTTGTAATTTTCCATTATGCCGAATCCGCCGTCATTGCCCGGATACGAGACAACCGGAATTCCCGCAAGATTAATCGCATCGATGTCCCTGTAAATTGTTCTGACAGAAACCTCGAATTTTTCCGCAAGCTCCCGTGCACTTATCCTGTCCCTGTTTAAAAGCATAACTGTTATTGCAAGCATTCTGTCGATGCGCATAAGCTGTTTTAATCATCCTGTTCTAAAAATTAAATATTTCTATGAGAAACAATATTACATGCTAAATGCATATAATTTATAAACTTATGTCAATGACCTGTAAATAATAATATTGAAATTACAGTAATTATTATACTGTTTTTATACTTTTATTCTAATGGGTATAATGATGCCGATAATACTGCTTAACTGCAGGCAGCACTTCACGACAATTTTTTTGTGTTCAGGCTGAAGCACTTGCTGATTAAAAATTTTTATTAGTTCTTTATCGGATTACCTGAAGGTCACGGCTGACTTAGTCTTTTATGCCCGCCCTGGAATCGATGGAAGCTCTGATGAAATCTTTGAACAGAGGATGAGGTTTTACGGGTTTTGACTTGAACTCCGGATGGAACTGCGTGGCAATGTACCATGGGTGGTCGCTCAGCTCAATGGTTTCTACCAGATTGCTCTGCGGATTTACCCCGCCGAAAACCATGCCATGTTTCTCATAGAGCTCTTTATACTTGAGAGTGAACTCCAGACGATGCCTGTGCCGCTCCATATAAGAATCCATACCATATATTTTTTTGATTTTACTGCCTTCCTTGAAAACGCACTCGTAAGCGCCAAGCCTCATTGTGCCGCCCTTGTCGGTAATGATCTCCTGATCAGCCAGATATGAAATTACCGGATGCGGGGTATTCTGATCGATCTCGCGCGTATGCGCGTCTTTAAGGCCGCAAACGTTCCTGCCGAATTCGATTACAGCGCAGTGAAGCCCCAGGCATATCCCGAAATACGGTGTGTTGTTTTTTCTTGCATACCCGGCAGCTGCAATCTTTCCCTCAATGCCGCGGTCTCCGAAACCTCCGGGTACAAGCAGGCCGTCTATTCCTTCAAAGAAGGAAGATATATCGCCATCGCACTTTTTTTCTATTAGTTCAGAGTCGACCCGTATTATATTAAGTTCGGCATTATTCCCGGCAGCTCCATGAAGAAGAGCTTCATAAAGCGAACGGTAGGCATCCTGAAGAGATATGTACTTGCCTACAACAGCAATATTCACTTTTTTTGAAGGCTCTTTAAGAGATTTTGTAAAACTTCCCCATTCCGGGATATGCGCGCGCGAGCTGTCCAGGCCGAAATGGTCCAAAACAACAGTATCGTATTCGTTATTGTGAAGCATGTCCGGGATTTCATAAATAGAGCTTTTAATATCAACTGCGGAGATTACGTTCCTGTTGGATACGTTGCAGAAAAGCGATATCTTGTTTCTCATGTCTTCGGAAAGTTCAGACGCTGTTCTGCATAAAAGAATGTCAGGGATTACCCCAATCTGCATGAGTTCCTTAACTGAATGCTGAGTAGGTTTGGTCTTCTGCTCTCCTGCAACGGTTATCGTCGGAACCAGGGTAAGATGTACATTCATTACTCTTTTTGCACCAAGTTCCTGGCGCACCTGCCTCATTGCTTCAAGGAAAGGAAAGGATTCAATGTCGCCCACAGTGCCCCCTATCTCTATTAAAACAAAATCAAGGCTAGTATCAGCTTTGACAACATCATAAATCCTTTTTTTTATTTCATCTGTTATATGGGGTATTACCTGGACGGTTCTGCCAAGGTATTCCCCTTTTCTTTCTCTCTGAATAACTGTGTTGTAAATCTGTCCTGTGGAAACCGAATTCTTTCTTGTAAGTTTCGCATTTGTGAATCTTTCGTAATAGCCAAGATCAAGGTCGGTCTCCGCGCCGTCTTCGGTGACATATACCTCTCCGTGCTGGAACGGGCTCATTGTGCCCGGATCAATATTTATGTATGGATCCATTTTTATTATGGATATCTTATAACCATGCCCTTCAAGCAACAATCCCAGCGAAGCCGTTGATATCCCCTTGCCTAAAGACGAACATACGCCGCCTGTAATAAAAATAAATCTTGTTTTAATGCTGTTCATAAATGCCTGCTGTTTAAAATTTGCAGTTCAATTTTCATGACTGTATAACTTACCTCTAAAAACTTACTGATTTTCAATCCTTAAAGTCAATATAGATTTGTTACGATATATTAAATAAATGTAAAATAATCATATTAAACAAAGCTTGACATTCATATTGTCAAAAGTGATTATATAGTATAATCTATAAAGGTGGGCATTAAAGCAGTTAACTTAAAAATAATACAGGCAGATAATATATTTATTTTAACAGGTTCTTATTATTTAAGGAAAAGACAATGAACGAAAAAAGAGAATTCCCCCGCTATTCATGTAAATTTCCGGTTAAGTTTAAGTTTTATGAAGGCAATCCGGATGAAATTGAAATTGCATCATCCAGTCCTGTAAAAGGGAAAGGAACAATAATTGATATAAGCAAAGGAGGAACCTTTCTTGTATCAAATTCCAGAGTAAATATTAATATACCGATAATATTGACTTTCTCTTCAGGCGGCAAAAAGAATAATCTTAGCGGGATTATTGTCAGGACAGGATTGCTTAAAAATAATCCTTCAGAAGTTGCCCAAAGATACGCGGGCCAGAAAGTGAAAGGCGACGCTTATATAGCAGTCAAGTTTGATACTCCAATGGAAAATATCATACAATAAATATCAAACTGATATTAAATCCGGCATCCAAATTACACTCTATACTAAATGATATTTTATGAAAACAACATTTATTAAAATAAATGATATTTCCGAAATAAATCCTTCAAAAGTATCTGTTCACGACCTGAATAACAGATATATCGATAAGGAAGGAAAGATGTTTGGTTTAAAATATAACAGAAAAACAAGAAAAGTAAGCATTATAAGAATAATACGCACTCCGGCGAAGTCAGCTGAGTATTTTAACCAGTTGCTAAGAACACAGAAAAAAGAAGAAAGGCTCAATCATAGAAATAACTCAGAAAAGTCCGCAGTATATAAATCCGCAAATCTTAATGAAATTAATCCGGAGAATGAATATTCATTTGATTTTAACAGTTTCATCAGTGAGACAATAGAACTTATGCAGACCCACAAGTCAAGAATTTCGGGTATAATGATGAACATTAAAAATTCCCGGATGATCCCTGAAGCCGATAAAATAAATTCAACTGAGTTAAATGACCTGTTCAGAAATCTTGAAATTGACGGGATAATAAGGATCGATAAAGCTCTTACTGATTATAAAGAAATAAAAAATTATCCAAGATCGCTTACATATTATCTTTCAAAACTTGACTCCAGGAACAGAAGAACAGTTGAGGAGTTGGATACTGATTCCAGAAAAATGACTTTTGTGCTTGCTGCAGAAATGTATTATGCTATTAAAACCTTATACAGAACATTATTTAAAATAATAAATGACTTAAATAACTTTATTAACAGAATAAATCCCGGCGGGCCAAAGGATATTACAAGCGCTGAAAGACAATATTTTATCGATGCTAAAATATCAGTCGAAAATACCATTACTGAAATTTCCGTTCTTTTCGAAAAATTAAGATCATTTGAAGATTATATCAATGATGCCGGAAATTTTTAATTAAATGAACGGCGGCTTTCTATAAAAAAACTAATATTTAAAAAGTAAAAAAATGAATCTTTTAAAAATTCCGATAATATTATTATTATTAATTTTTGCAGGTGTAGTAGTCGCGGGTTGCGGCGACCGAAACATTCGTTTGTCCGATGACGGTTATAATACCGGTGCATCTTTAAAAAATATAAAAGGATATAAAGACACACAAATAAATCTGGGAAGTTTTTATAATAATGCTGCAAAAGCAAAACGTTATGCCTATTTCAGCACCGATAAGTCAGTATCTTATTCTACGAACAGCCTGCTTCCGGATTATATGTGGTATTGTTTTAAAAAAGCTTTTACCGAAATCGGGATGCTGGTTAACGAGACCGATGAGGCTCCATCATTATCCCTTATAATAAACGACATAAACGATACAGGTCTAAAATGTGATATCAACCTGTATAAAGATGACGGTCTGGAGTATGTTAAGGAACTAATCGTTACTATGCCGGCTGTTTCCGGCACCGCTGACAGCGATCCCACTTTGCTCGAAAAAAAAGCATATGATATGATGGATGCTGTTATTGCAGCATTATTGAACGATAAAGAGTTTAAAACCAGTTTATCCAAAGCTCCAGCCGTAGCAGTCGATAAAAAGATTAAAGGTACACTTGTGGGCATAGTTAAAGCTGTTGATACCGCAGCCAATGAAATAATTGTCGGTTCCGGAAGGATTGCAAATATGGTGAGTATCGGCGATACTATTTATGCAGAAACCGATGGCGGCAGAATCAATATGGAAGTCAGCTTTCCCATGCAGACAATTGCCAGGTGCAGGATCCTCGAGAAAGATAGAAAAAGCATCACAAAAATACAAAAGGGAGATATGGTATATAAATAATTCCTTACCTGCCCTGCTATAAAAAATTAAAAATCAGATTCACCGGCCTTTGCCATTTCTGCAGCAAATGTTTCCGGATATCTTTTTATAATATAATTAACTATCTCTTTGGCCATTAATTCATCATCCATTTCCCTGTAACAATTGGCCATTCCATAATATGCTTCCGCTCTGATATTGGTATCCGGGTACTTGTTGACCAGAGCCTGGAATGTATCTAAAGCTTCGTTGTACTTTTTTAAATTAACCAGAAGTACATGCCCCATTCTATAGTAAGCGACATCCGCTTCCCTTGTATCTCCGTATTTTTGAATAAATTCTTTATAGCTTTCAACAGCAGCAGCGTAATTTTTTTTCCGCTCAAAGTTCTGGGCAGTGAAAATCAATTTCTTATCGACTGACGAAAGAGGAATATTCAAATAGTTTATTTTTTTCGGCTCGATGTCAATCTCCGATATAATGGTTTGATATCCGTCGAGCTGCACTCTGATATTATGCTTTCCTTTATCCAGAGATATAAGTACCGGCGAGCTACCTGCCGGGTCATTATCAATTAGTACTGCAGCGCCCGAAGGGCGGGTTGTAAGATTTAATGTTCCTATTTTATTATTCAGCGAGTTTTCAATATTTTTTGCCATCTGTCTTGCAAGCGGCCTGAACGCCTTTGGAGAGGATATTTCGAGATGATCCATGAACACGACTTTTTTATTTGAAGTATTGATTACCTGATAATTAATACAGATTATGTCATTATATGATCTTATATCGCCCCTCAGCATATAACCAACGTTATTCTTAAGAAATATCTCATACGAGCTGTTGTTCTCAATAATTCCCGCCATTTCGAGAGCTTTCTCCACGATCAGTGTTTTTGAATTAGTCCTCTCCCTTGCCCATAATCCTCTCAATGCTCCTATCTCGCTGTTGAGCATTTCAGCAAAGAACTCCCCGTAGCCGGATTTAATGGAGGATTCTGTTTCGTCCCGGAATTTATAAACCTCCAGGGTCGATGCATCCTTTGCTTCCATTTCTTTCTGTTCAAGATTTTCCATTGTGAAAGTGTAATAAATATCCTTTCCTATATACCCGGCAGCCGACTCTGAATCAAATGAATTTATTCCTGATGAATGTACGATCTTCCATGTGTCTATATTGACTGCCCTGGCATCCACTTCGCAGTTTGTCCCTGCTTTGTAAACAGAGCCTACAATAAGATAATTTACTTTAAGCAATCCGGACATGTCTTTTAATGCATCTGCATTTTTAAGCCCCAGCTGTATTTTTTCCAGATTATCGATATATGACTGTATTTCACCTTTCCTTCGTATTGTAAATCTGCCAAGATCAATCAGGCTCTTTTCGATGATGTCGGACGACGAAATACCCAGATTGCCCAAGTCAGCCTCCTCGGAAAGAGTATTAAAGCTGGTTACGGCCATCCTGTCCTTCTTATCCTCCTGCGGCATAACAGAAACGGATACAGCCAAAAGAATAGTACACAATAATGTTTTTTTCACTATTTGCCCTCCAGACCGGCTATCCATATCTTCACTACCTTTCTTTCCGGGGCATTCGGCCTTAACCTTAGATAGGTTCTGTAATTTTCAATTGCCTTATGTTTGTCTTTCATTCTTAGATCATATATAATCCCAAGATTTTTATAAGCCTTTGCAAAATCCGGCTGAAGTTCTATTACTTTATTAAGGGATTCTATTGCGTCTTTGTTCCTGCCCATCATTGAATACACAACGCTAATGTTGTTGTAGGCCTGATAATGTTTATCGTCAAATTTTACAGCCAGATTGTATTCCGCGATCGCCTGTGCCGGTTTCCCAATTTTATAGTACAGATTTCCTAGCTCAAAATGCGCGGCTGGAAGCCTGCTGTCCAGCCGGATTGCGGTTAAGAGTTCATTTTCAGATTCTTCGTATCTTGACATTCTTAGATACGCCAAACCTTTGATATAATGTGATTGTGCGAGATTGGGCTGATATTTAATCGCTGCGTTCACGCTTTTTAAAGCTCCGCTGATATTGCCTTTTTCCACTTCGTATAGTGATATATTCTCATGTATGCTGGCGCGTTCAAAATCATCCTTGGCATCCTTGAGAGAATCCTCTAGTTTTCTTATCTCCCTATTGATATTCGCTTCACCTGCGGCTTTTATGCTCTCATTAATTATTTTATTATCAATCGCATCCCTGTCCCTGCTTTTCCCGCAATATGACATCAGCAATACACAAATCAATACAATAGGAATGGAATTTTTATTCATTACTGTTCGTCCCATATAAATGAAGTTGATGCAGAATATCACGCCAATGGCGAATGTCAATATAATTTCCCGCTTACTAATCTATACCGATAAACAAATCAGTTACTTTAAGATATTTAAAAGCCATCTCAAAAATATGATTTTGGATAAATAGCTGACTTTAAATTGAAAAACATTACAAAATTTTCTGCGGAATCAAACCTTCCTGGTTAGTTTTTTATGCTTTTGAGAGCTTTTGCATCAGGTCTGAAAGGCGTCCTCAAAAATTTTGTAATGTTTTTCAATTTATTTAAAGACAAAAATTATTTTTGAGATCACTTGTAGTATTAAATTATTATTTAATTCAGGGCGTGGATGCTACAGTGTCAGGTATAAAAAGCAGACAAATTAAAACAGGTTAATAGCCATAACCGATTGTATAAAAAGAAACACTTACACTGAGTAGCTTACTCTATTATGACAACATTTCCAAACTTACTCAGGCTTTTTTCCAGTTCTTTTCTTCCGATGATAAGCTTTATAAGTCCTTTGCCGAAAAGTTCTCCTGAACTTTTTTGTATTTCATTTTTAGAAACGCTGTTCATGCCTTTCACATAATTAAAAAGGAATGAGTCCGGCAATCCGTTGTAGCTTAAAAATGAATATTTTCTCAAAATGCTTGCCGGCGTGTCGAATTCAAATATATAACTGTTTTTAATCGAATCCTTGGCTAATTTTAACTCTTCATCTTTAACATGATATTTTGACATGTTCTCTATGTTTTCCAGCATCAGCGATAAAGCCGTGTCCGCTGTTTCGCTCCTGGTCTGTGCATAGGCCAGAAAGACACCGGTGTGTTTTCTGAATCTTACAACAGACTGGACAGCATATGCCAGGCCTCTCTTTACCCTTATTTCATGCATCAGCCTGGAATTGAAACTGCTCCCGCCTAAAATATCATTCATTAATGAAAGCGCGTAAAAATCTGGATCTTTAATACCAGGGGCTGCACTGCCAACAACTATCACCGCCTGCGGAATATCCTTAGGAAGCAGATAAATATTTTTTGTTTTTTCAGCCATCGAAACTTTAAGAAAACTTATATTTGCAGTATAATTCATTACAGAGCCTTCTTTAAGCGCGTTAAATCTATTTAAATTATTTTCGACTTCATTCAAGCCAAGCGAACTTGCTGTTCCCACAATAATATTTTTAGCGGTGAAATATTTATTCAGCGTATTTTCCAAATCACTAACAGTAATTGAATTTATGCTTTTTTCAGTTGGATATGCGCCGTAGCCTGTGCCATTAAAAATAATTTCTCTTGCCTTTTCAAAAGCCAGCATATCAGGGCTGTCCTGTTTTCTCCTCAGGTCTTCCAGGATCAGTGATCTTGCGTTCTCAATTATTTTGGAGTCCAGGTTGGGGTTCAATACAATGTCTGTAAGCATTTCGAACGCGAGAGCGGAATATTTTTCCATCACTTCAATAATTATATAAGTCTCCTCAAATGAAGCCTCAACCCGAAAGCGCCCTCCAATACTCTCTATTGTGCTGTGCAGTTTATCTGCCGGATATTTCTTTGACCCGGCAAGTGAAAGGGTTTGAGCGAGAAAATCCGCGATTCCCGCGTTTGTATTATCCTCATATAGTTTGCCGAAACCCGCTGAAAGTACAATTATTGTGCGCGGAAGCTCATCCTTAATATAAAATAATCTAAGGCCGTTCTTTGCTGTTAACGACTTTATCCCTGGCAGATCAATATTATCTATTTTAACATCATTCGAGTCCGCAAAGACACTGTGATAATACGGCTCAGCCTGTGTTAAGGCAATTGTAAAAATAATACACAATATTACTAATTTTTTCATAAATGCGATATTTAATCCTTATTTGTTTTTCTGCTGTCTCTCAAAACCCCTACTGTTCTGTTTTCTTTTGTAAGATATTGATTTATGGTTTCCCTGATCTCCTGCATCGTTATTGTATTTAATACTTCTACATAATCTGCAGCATACCGCCAGTCACCGAAATTTGTATGATAATAAGAAAGCATTCGCGCTATTCCCATATTGTTGTCCATTTGGAATATAAAAGAGGATTCCTTCCGGTTCAATACTTTTCTTATCTCTTCTTCAGAAAGGTCCTCGTTTATTTTTTCGATTTCCTGATATATAGCATTTTCCAATTCTTCAACAGTGACGGGGTGTTTTGGAACTGCGGCAATCATAAAAAGATTATCATACCTTGCTCCCGGATATCCGTTCCAGGCGTCTATCGACGCTGCAAGTCCCTTCTCAATTACCAGAGATTTATAAAGCCTTGACATCTTTCCATCTGAAAGAATGCTTTCAATCATCTCAAATATATAATCGGTTCTTGACGGGAATGCGGGCTTATGCCAACCGATGAGCAGATACGGATTGGATTCAAAGAGAATAGCAAAACGTCTTTCGCCTTTCTGCTCCGGCTCTTTTATAAATATTTCGGGTATATCATTTCCTTTTGCTAGTTTGCCAAAATATCTGCTGAGCAGTTTAAATGTTTCTCCAGTGTTCTGTTTTCCTACAACGGTAATTGTCATTCTTGATGCTGTATAATTATGCTTATAAAAAGCTCTCACGTCCTTTATCGAAAAGCGCTCAATGTTGGATTTCCACCCGATTATGGGGTGCCTGTACGGATGAGCAGCGAATGCATTAGCAGCAAATTGTTCAAACAGGCCGCCCTCGCCGCTCGATTCGTATCTCATGAGTCTTTCCTCAAGCACGGCTTGCTTCTCAATATAGAATTCTCTGAGAACCGGATTTCTCAGCCTTTCCGATTCCAGCTTTGCCCATAATTCAAGTTTTGAAGCCGGAAGCTCTATGTAATATACTGTCATATCTTTTGACGTTGAAGCATTAAATCCTACTCCGCCGTTTTCCGCGTATATTTTTGAATATGGAGAACTTACAACATATTCGCGGTGTTCTTCATGAAGCTTTTTTAACTCTGCTGTTAATTTTTCTATTTCTTTATTTTCTTTACTATTTTTACTGCCGGCATTTTTTATGCTTAATTCATTCAGTCTTTCGCCTGTCTTCTCAATTCTATTAAGAATGATCTTCTCTTTTTTATAATTCTTGGTGCCGATCACATCCGTGCCTTTAAAAAGCATATGCTCAAGCATATGCGCCACGCCGATTGTCCTGTAGCTCTCGTCAACAGATCCTACCCTGAAAGAAATCAGCAGAGCAAGCGTAGGAGTGTAACCGCGGTTAAGCATTATTACATTAATACCGTTGGGCATGCTTTTCTGAACTACATTAGCTTTCAAATTTTCGCCAGTATCTTTAAGCTGCCCAAAGGCAGGAAATATTAACAATCCAATAAATAATATTATATTAACTAATGATAGTTTAAGTAATTTCATCATTTGTTCTTTAATCCCGGTTCTTTTTTAAAATTTCTTCTGCGACTTTTTGTAACTTCGGAGAAAAATTCACCTGAATAGTTTCTTCCGTACTTTGTTCATTTTTTTTATCCTTATTTTTATCTTCAACTATCAATCGGTTAAGGGCATACATCATCCTTTCAAATATTTCATCGACTTTTTTCTTCACGTTTGCCTTTTGATAAAAGCCAAGCGCTGTTAATGGCTGTCTCTTTTCATAATAATAGTAATCGCCGATCCTTATAAGACCGTCCTTGTAATCCGTTTTAACAAATATTTTAAGTGCGTTGTCGATGTCTCCGTTATTAAAAAACTCATTTCCTTTCCTGATCAGCGCGATTCTTTCCTTGTCGTCCATAATATCATCTCAAATTATCTTAAATATTATTTCTGATATAAAATACTAATATACTTTCTTAAAAATGATTCGGCAATACAATATATGTTTTCATTTTGGAATCAAGCGTTTTATTGTGTTTTTGCTGATTGATATCTCTTCAATAAATTATTTAGGCTTTACTTAAAAATATTAAGTTACTCATTTTGACTGATTTTAAAATGGAATATAGGCAGATAAGGATATATGCTTTCAGCAGAATGAATACTGCTGATGAATTAAAAAGGGCTGAATTTTAAGACAAGGTCAATTTAACAGTGATATCATCTGTAAAATATATCAATAAGTATGCCTATCAAAAGCAGAGGTGCAGTAAAGTTATTGATCTGCACAAATTCTGTTTTCGCGGTTTCCACATCTTTACTCCTCAGTAGGACTTCCTGCCGTATAAAAATGATTACGAGACATACAAGCGATATCCAGTAAGCTAATCCGCGATCTGCACTAAATCCGGCAAGAATTAATAAACATACAGAGAAGATAAATAAAATAACAGATATAAATTGAGCTCTTCCGGCGCCAAACCTGCCAATTAAATAATTACTGTTGTTTTTATTATTCCGGTTTTCATAGATAGATCCTGATATCTGAATCCCTGCTGTCCATAAAATAACAGAGGCGAATAAAACAAACGGCATCAGTTCAAACCTGTTATTCGCTGCGAAAAAACCTCCAATAGGACATATCGCTTCAAACAATCCAGTATTGAACCATAACAGAGACGTGTATCTTCTCAGCAGAGGAAAACCGATTAAAATAATTACTGAAATAATGGACGTGAAATAACAAAGTTCATTTATTAAAAAAGATAAAAATATAAATAAAGCCGAAGAAATGACTCCATAAAAAAAAGCTGCAGACTTTTTCTTATCATTTATGAATATATCATTTATGCTGAGAATTTTATCCTTATCTTTTAATAAAAATTTGAATGATAAATGCACTATCCTGGCGCAAAAAAGCGCTAGTGTAAATAATATCCAAACTTCATAATCCACCCTGCCAGTAAAAAACAGGCCTATGTAACCAAGAGATATAATAAGAATCATTTGCTTAATGTTGATGAATTGTTTAATTATTTTCAGATCCATTTGCCCTCACCTGGCCGTCGCTATCGCTCGGCCAACCTCTCCTGCGGGCAGGAGAAGGTATTTAGCAATTATTTATCCAATATTTTTTCATATTTTAAATACTTACTGCGACATGCCTGCCAGAGCGCCCGTGCTCCAGGCAAACTGTAAATTATATCCACCGCTGTCCCCGTCGATGTCAAGCAGTTCTCCAGTTATGTACAGTTTTTCTATTATCCTCGATTCCATAGTCGCAGGGTTTATTTCATCTACATCAATTCCGCCCGCAGCCACCACTGCTTCTTTAAATGCCCTTGGATTTCCGGGTGTGAGTTTCAAATATTTAAAAATTTTGATAATAGCCTTTTCTTCATTGTCTGATAATTTTTTTACTTTTTTATAAGGATCAATCCCTGCGATTTGAAACAGCACTTCCGGGATTCGCTTTTTAATAATTCCAGCAAGGCTGAATGAAACTGCTTTATCCGGGTCTCTCCAGAGATTCTTTATTTTCTCAGTCAGCATTTGCTCTGTTAACTCAGGAAAAAAATCAATAATTATCTCCGGTATTTTTTTTTCAAGAACATGCTGATTTACGGCGCGGGATATGTTCAGAGCAGCCGGGCCGGAAATTCCGTATTTTGTAAAGAGAAGCTCTCCTGTTGATTCTGCAATAACTCTGCCTTTATATTCCGCACGCGCCATGCAGTTCCATTTGACCCCCTCGAGAGTATGCAGAATTTGAAGCGGGATGCCTATAGGCAGCAACGCAGGAAACGGCCCGTGTATTTTATGGCCGAGCGCTCCGGCAAGTTCATACCCTATATTTGACGCGCCAAGGCCGGCATAAGCGCAGCTTCCCGCAGCCAAAATTACCGAATCAAAAATATGCTCCTCCTTCCCGGCAGTCATAACCATAAATCTTTTCTTCGAATAATTAATCTGCTCAATTTTTCTGTTTAATCTCAGGTCGACACCCTTCTTATGTAATTCATAATTCAGTATATCAACCACAGCCGATGCCTGCATGGAAGCGGGAAACAGTCTGCCTTCATCCTCTTCAATAAAAGGAAGCCCGATCGATTCAAAATATTTGACCACCTCCTGAAGTCCGAACCTTGAAAATACGTTTAATATAAATTTCGGATTATGCCCGTGATAATGCGATACATCAATATATTTATTTGAAATATTGCACCTGCCGTTCCCCGTGCTCAAAATTTTTCTGCCGATCTTTTTTTGCTTTTCGAACAGAACTACTTTGTTGTTTTTCCCGGCGGCAAACAGGGCTGCCATAATGCCGGATGCCCCTGCCCCGATCACAGCTATGTTTTTCATAACCTATTACCTTTATAAACAGTCTGCGCGTTTATTAAACTATTTCGATTAATTTATGTCAATTAGTTTGAAATCGGCGTTCAGTTAATTTTAAAACAGATTTTATTTTATAGTTAACAGGCTTACATTATCATTACTTATAAAAATCTTAAATGATAATAGACTTTTTAAATAGTAATTGACAGAATTAGCATTATAAATTTTCAACAAAAGCATGATTTATTGCCGGAGAATGTTAATTAATGACTTTGTTTCTTCTTAAACTTACATCTTTTTTTCGTCTTATAGGAATTTTATTTTCAATCGCATTGGCAGCAGTTTTGTCAATACCCTCTGCAATTATTAACCGGTCCGGGTATCTGGGCCATATTTTTGCAAAAATGGGAGGCAGGCTAATCCTATTTTTTGCCGGAGTGAAAGTGCACTGCAAGGGCATTGAAAATATTGATAAGACTAAAACTCAGGTATTTGCTATAAATCATTTAAGTTATTTTGATGTTCCGGTGATATACTCAATTTTACCAGTGCAGGTCGGATGGCTTGCAAAGAAAGACCTGTTCAGGCTTCCCTTCCTCGGATGGCTTATGAGGGCGAACAAATTCATCCCTGTTGAGGAAGGCGAAGGCAGAAAGGTTGTTGAAAGTCTGAACTCGGCTGTTGAGAAAGTCCGCAGCGGCACAAGAATAGTAATATTTCCTGAAGGAACAAGAAGCATGAATGGAGAACTACAGCCCTTCAAAAAATTATTGTTCCGTCTTTGTGTCAAGACCGGTGTTCCTATTGTGCCGATCTATATAAAAGGCACAAACGAAGCATTAACGCGCGGGTCGTTATTGATAAGGCCGGGAAATGTTTACGCAAACATCGGCAAAGAGATTGAAACATCGCAATACCAGCCGAATAAAGTATTGGATCTGATGGATGACTTCAAGAACAGCATTATTAAATTAAGTGAAGAATTAATTAACAATAGGAGTAAATGAAATGGCAGAAAACTTAAAAAAAGCATATAAAACAATTATGGACGATCATTTTCCAGAATCCATGACAATTACATTCGGAGACCAAACCCTCAGATACAGAAAGAGGGCATGGAAAATCGAGGAAAACGGAATGACAATAGAGAAGGGACTGCGCTACGGCGAAAATCCGGGACAGGAAGCGGCAATTTACGAGCTTGTCGAAGGGAATCTGACGCTCGGGAACTGCAGATTCATTGACGCGAAGAATTCCATAGTAAGCGGCATTGATGAAAGCATGATGCTACAGTTCGGAAAACATCCCGGCAAGATCAATTTTACTGATATCGACAATGCATTGAATATTCTGAAATATCTTATGAACAAACCGGCTGCAGTAATTGTTAAGCACAATAATCCGAGCGGTGTTGCCTACGGATCGACAATAGCCGAAGCATACAGCAGAGCATTCAGTGCAGACAGGATCGCTGCCTTCGGTGGATGCGCAGCGCTCAACAGGGCTATCGATAAAGAAACAGCAGAACTAATGTCCGAGCTGTATCTCGAAGTTGTAGCTGCGCCGGATTATACAGGCGAAGCCCTGGATATTTTAAGAAAGAAAAAAAATCTGCGTATCGTTAAAATTGAAAGAATCGATAATCTGGAAAAATATAAAGACATGTGTTTCGTGGATTTAAAATCGCTCATGGACGGCGGCATAATAGTACAGCAGTCTCCCATTAACACAGTTAAAAGCAAAGAAGATCTTAAACCGGCTCAAGCTGAATACAAAGGCAAGACATACAGGATCGGTAGACTGCCGGGCGATAAAGAATACGAAGACCTGCTTTTCGGCTGGTTTGTGGAGCAGGGAGTTACATCAAACTCTGTTCTTTACGTAAAGGACGGCGTCACAGTGGGTATCGGAACAGGAGAGCAGGACAGGGTCGGAGTTGCGGAGATCGCAATCTACAAAGCTTATACCAAATACGCGGATCTTCTTTGCTGGAACAAGTTCCACATCTCTTATAAAGAGCTTGAGCTTGCTGTACAGAAAGGTGAAAGAAATAAATCGGATATTGCCGACATCGATGAGCAGACAAAAAACGCGAACGGCGGTCTTATAGGCTCGGCAATGGTCTCGGATGCCTTCTTCCCTTTCAGGGACGGTGTCGATGTCGGAATAAGACAGGGTGTTACGTCTATCGTGCAGCCTGGCGGCTCTGAGCGCGATTTTGAATCGATAGAAGCATGCAATGAAGCAATTCCAAAAGTTGCTATGGTGTATACAGGCCAGAGGGCGTTTAAGCATTAGAATATGGCAGTAATAACAGACTATATATCTCTATCAACAAAAGGCAGAAGGGATGTCATAGACATTACATCACAAATACAGGATATTATTTCAGCCGGTAAAATCAAATCCGGAATTGCAGTTGCATTTTCCCCGGGCTCCACAGGCGCTATCACAACAATAGAGTACGAACCGGGTCTTAAAAAGGATATAGATCAGTTTCTTGAAAGACTTATTCCGTATGGCGGGAATTACCATCATCATAATACCTGGCAGGATGACAATGGAGCCGCTCATCTACAGGCTGCTATGATCGGCCCGTCTGTTTCAGTACCGATTATTGACGGCGCACTAAGTCTGGGTACATGGCAGCAGGTGGTATTTATCGACTGTGATACAAGGCCGAGAACCAGAAAAGTTATTGTACAGATTCTTTATTAATAGTATGTCATTAAATCCTGCAAAGTAATAAACAAACCTTGGAAATAACAAATCATATCATAGCATCACTGAGGTTTCAGCACATTTAATTCATTTCGTGCGTCTTTACTTTGGTTCCCTGCATCTTTAGATATTCCAGAAGCACTTTTTCATCCAGATAGCACATATTTACAAGAATAGCCCCAAGAAGATCGCCGTCCTTTTTTTGAATTTTCAACGCCTCGTCAAGCTGGCCATGAGTAATTTCCCCACCTTCAATCAATAGTTCTCCCAACAATTTTTTCATCAGGAATCTCCGTTGAATATTTATTAAAGTGATTACTTTAACAGCCGTTTAACAGTGCTTAAAAGTTTGTCAGGATGAAAGGGTTTTGTTATCCAGGCGGAAGCCCCAAGTTTTTTACATTCAGCAAGTCTGCTGTCGTTGGACTCTGTAGTAAGCATTACGACGGGAGTAAATTTATCAATTTTTTTAAATTCCTCAAGGAATGAAATGCCATCCATAACCGGCATATTTATATCCGTTACACATAAAGATATACCGTCTCCCTTTTCAATTATCTCTCTTATCTTTTTTAAAGCGTCTTCGCCGTTTTCAGCATGCTGAATTGCATAACCAAGATTTTTTAAAACGAGTTCAACAATTGCCCGAATTGTAAGCGAATCATCTATTATAATAATATATTGCATTTTTTCTTCCTGAGAAATATATTAAATAACCATTAATACTATATCTTTTTTAAAAAAAATGCAAATAAAAAAACAAATAATTAATTTAAATTTAAAAGATGTTATAATGAACGGCTGATAATAGAAATAATTGCCTGAATTACTTGAGGAGCGGAATCTTTTATTCCTGCCAGTTCTTCATCAGTAAAATCAGAAAGAAGATAATCGGCCACCTCCATTTCAGGATTTCCCGGCCTTCCGACCCCAATCCTGACTCTGTTAAAATCCGAAGATCCTACATGCTGAATAATTGAACGTATACCATTGTGTCCCTTGTGCCCTCCCCCGGATTTAATTCTGATCTCCCCAAAAGGCAGCTCGATCTCATCATGTACAACTATAAGATCTTCAACAGCGATTCCGTAATAATTTACAGCCTCGCTTACCGCACGCCCGCTATTGTTCATGAAAGTATTAGGAAAGATAAGTAGCACTTCGCTGCCTTCAATTTTTCCGCTGCCGTATTCTGACTGAAAATTCTGCTTTTTAACAGATATATTAAAATTATCAGCAAAGATTTTACCAATAATAAAACCTGCATTATGTCTGTTCTTATTATATTTTTTTCCGGGATTGCCAAGAAAGGCGATGATCTTCATAATATCTCCAGGCACATTATTTTATTCTGTTCATCCCGATCTTTAAATATTTTTTAGCGAGATTGATATACAATTCCTTGCCATATGTCCAGAAATCCTGATCCTTTTTCTTTAATTTTCGGACAATTTTAGCAGGGTTGCCGGCAGCAACAACATTATCCGGTATTTCCTGACGTGCTTTAACAACACAGCCTTCTGCAACAATTGACCAGGCGCCAACTTTCGATTGAATGCTTAGAATTGCTCCCATGCCTATAACGCTGTTGTTCCCGATATCTTCGCAATGAATTACGGCGCCATGCCCGATCGTTACCCTTTCCCCGATATTTGAAATGCTGTCCGGCGGCGCATGCATTACAGCTCCTTCCTCGACAGCTGTTCCCGAGCCTATCTTTATGGTGCCGTAATCCCCTCTTAAAATAGCTCCATGACCTATATAGCAGTTATCCCCGATAATAACATCTCCCACAAGAATTGCTGTTTCACTTACATAAGAATCTTTGCCGATTTTCGGTTCTCTTCCGTCAAACTCATAAAGCATTTTTTTCTCCTGTTCTGATAAGCATTTTTTATTATGTTTACCTCTAATAATTAAATATTGATGCAACCATTGGGAACAAATCAAGGTAAAAATCAGGTTTTATATTTGGAGCACCAGTAAAAACTCTGATTTTTAGAGGTTCCCTTATATTTGAATCCTTTTTATATAGTAGCGTATTTATTGATAAAACGCACTGACTCTTAATACTTTTCAGAGGCAGGAATGACAAGAAAAAAATATCTTTATTCATTATAATAAATATTAAAAAATATTGACAACTTGATTCTATTTTGCCATATTCCCAATTAGTCATTAATCAAAGGACTTATTATATGAATACAATACCATTATACGACAAGCGTACCGGAAACAAAGCAGGTCAAAGCTGCTGTTACCCTCAGGCTCAAACATGCTGCATCCAGCCTGATCAAAAAGATAAAACTATGGAAATGCCTTCAAAACAATTCAACAAAAAGCCTTCATGGATCTCGGATATAATTTTAACTTCTGCAGGGCAGGTGCCTGTTGTTGTTTCCGCGTGGTCGCGGTCCGATTTACTGGGACGCATTCGTGCCCGTATTGGATCATTCCGGATGCATTACAGCATCCCGCCGGGCCTGTACGCAATAGGAAAACCGGACGCAAACTCCGATGTATTCGTGAGCGCTAATTATAAACTCAGCTTTGATATACTGCGCCGTGAACTTGAGGGCATAAACGGCTGGATACTCGTACTAGATACGAAAAGCATAAATGTATGGTGCGCTGCCGGCAAAGGGACTTTCGGCACAGACGAGCTTGTACGACAGATCGCCGGCACAAATCTCGCGGGTATTGTTTCACACCGAAGGATCATTGTGCCTCAGCTTGGTGCTGTTGGTGTAAAGGCATCTGAAGTTAAAAACAGAACAGGCTTTAGTGTTTTATTTGGCCCAGTCGAAGCAAAGGATATCAGGGAATACATCCGCTTAAATTACAAAGCTTCCGTTAAAATGAGAATGGCTGATTTTTCATTAATGAAAAGGATTGAGCTGATCCCTGTAGAATTGAACCCAGCATTAAAAAAATACCCGTTTGCCGCAATTATAATTTTATTGCTTTTTGGGCTTGAACCTTCAGGAATAATTTTCCGCACTTCATGGATTGAAGGTTGGCCGTTCCTTTTGCTGGCATTGGCAGGAATTTTCACCGGTGCTTTTGCAACTCCTGTACTTTTGTCTGTAATCCCATTCAGGTCATTTGCCCTAAAAGGGACTATAACCGGCCTGATCGCCGGCATCCCGCTGGTTTATTTCACTTCCATGTTTAGCAATGATTCCGGTATGCTTAAGGCCGCCGGTATTGTATTTATTACCGTATTGTCGTCATATCTGGCCCTGCAATTTACTGGAGCAACAACATTCACTGGCATCTCCGGGGTAAAGAAAGAAATTAAATTTGCCCTTCCGCTTTTTATTGCAGGACTAACTGCATCTTTAATATTTATAATCATTCATAAGTTAAATATTTGGGGGGTTATATGACATATCTTAGAAAAGTAACAACATTGAATTATAATCCGCAAAGATGTACAGGCTGCGGCCGCTGTGTTGAAGTGTGTCCCCGCAATGTATTTGAAATGCGCGATAAAAAAGCGGTCATTACTGACAAAGACCGGTGTCTTGAGTGCGGAGCATGCGCCTTAAACTGCGATTTCAGCGCGATCTCCGTGAACGCCAGCGCAGGTTGCGCTGCTGCGGTTATACGGGGAATGCTTACCGGTACAGAACCGGTGTGCGGATGCGGCGATAATTCAGGTAAAGTCGCCTGCTGCTGAAATATTACACTAAGGACAATTATATGAAACAGAAATTAAATCCGCAATACGAAGCGCGGGCTAACATTATTAAGGCTATGGGACATCCCACAAGGCTTTTTATTCTTGAGGAAATATACAAAAACGAACGTTGCGTTAACGAATTGACTGAAATGATTGGGTCTGATATTTCAACCGTATCCAAGCATCTGAGCATTTTAAAAAATTCCGGACTTGTTCTTGACGAGAAACGAGGCAATAATATTTATTATAAATTGCGCACGCGCTGTATTATCGACTTCATAGGATGTATTGAAACTGTTATTAAAACAAAAATTGAAGATGATATTCAGATCGCTCAATGTTGCGGCATCAGCTTTAAAAGAAAATAAAACTTCCGGGATGCAGTATTTGAAAAGTATAATTAAAGTATTCAACATAACAAAAAATAAATTCACAGGGAGATAGTCATGTTAGGAGTAACTGATTCAGCCGTAAAAGAATTAAAAAAAATTATTTCGGATTCCAATGGTACCGGTATCCGTGTTTTCGCGTCCCAGGGATGCTGCGGACCCTCTTACGGCTTTGATTTAACCGAAAATGGAAATGACGGAGATAGCCTGCTGGAGAAAGATGGCCTCAAAATATTTATAGACCCTGCTGCCTCCAACAGCCTTGATAATGCCACAATTGATTTTGTTGAAGAAGGATCGCATAACGGCTTCATGATACAGGGATTGCCCGAACCTAATGCATGCTCCGGATCCGGCGGATGCTGCTGCTGATTATTTTTTATTATTAAGAAATAATTTGACATGCTGCGTATATTTTGCTATATTACCAAATAAGAATATATAAAATGATTAAACAAACACAATCTCTATATGAAGCAAGAGCGGCGATAATCAAGGCACTGGCTCATCCGACCAGGCTTTTTATTGTTGAAATGCTTCAGAAGAGGGATTACAACGTTGGCGAACTCGTAGAGATGATAGGTGCTGATTTTTCAACCGTTTCTAAACATCTCACAACATTAAAAAATTCGGGCCTTGTTTCGGATGAAAGGAAGGGCACTACAATATATTACCATCTTAAAACGCCATGCATTCTTAATTTCATCGGATGCGTAGAAGAAGTTCTTCAGATAAATGCCGATGAAAAATTAAACGTCTTATCGTATTGCAGGAAATAATTTTTTATTGTTTCTATTTGAATATTTCGGCAAATAATCATATATTATAATTTTATTGATTGGAGTACTTTATGAACTGGAAAGACGAATGGAAACCATTGCTTTGGATCGTGGCAGGATTTTTATTTTTATTTTACCTGCCTGTTGGAATACCAAGGTTTGATAATGCAATTTTTGAAGCATTGTATCTTGTAAAATGGTACGCGGAAGAGCATGTTTTGCTCTGCCTTGTTCCTGCATTTTTCATTGCGGGAGCTATTGCTGTATTCATAAGCCAGGAATCTGTAATGAAATACCTGGGGCCTGCAGCCAATAAAATACTCTCTTACGGAGTATCTTCAGTCTCGGGAACTGTTCTTGCAGTATGTTCGTGCACAGTGCTTCCGCTTTTCTCGGGCATTTACCGCATGGGAGCAGGACTCGGGCCTGCGACTGCGTTTCTTTACTCTGGTCCTGCCATCAATGTGCTTGCGATTGTTCTTACAGCGCGAATACTCGGCATGGAGATCGGCATTGCAAGAGCAGTAGGCGCTGTACTCTTCAGCATAATTATTGGCCTCATAATGCATTTCATTTACAGAAAAGAAGAAATAGCAAAGATCAATGCCGCAAAGAATATGCCAGTACCGGAAGTTAAGCGCGCTTTATGGAAGAATATAATTTATTTCGCTGCAATGATAGCGATACTGGTTTTCGCGAACTGGGGAAAACCCGTAGAAGCCAGCGGTTTGTGGTATTCAATATTCAATCTCAAATGGTTCATAACGGGAATTATTTCAATTATTTTTGCTATTGTGCTTATCGCATGGTTTGAATTCGCATGGTGGAAGATTTTGCTGGCAGCTGTTCCCGTAGCAGCTCTCTCCGCTGTATTCCCCGAACATCCGCTTATCGCGTTTACCGCGGGCGCAATCGGATTATCGGTCATCACAAGCACATCTAAAGGCAAAGCGAATGACTGGTTCGCGTCAGTATGGGGATTCGCTAAGCAGATACTCCCTTTATTGCTTTTCGGAGTTCTTATCGCCGGTTTTGCTCTCGGCAGACCGGGACATGAAGGAATAATTCCAAACCAATGGGTGGCATGGGCAGTAGGTGGTAATTCGCTGTTCTCGAATTTCTTCGCGTCAATTGCCGGAGCATTCATGTACTTCGCAACCCTCACTGAAGTACCGATCGTGCAGGGGCTTATCGGCAGCGGCATGGGCAAAGGCCCCGCACTCGCTCTTTTGCTTGCGGGTCCAGCGCTTTCGCTTCCGAGCATGCTTGTAATTAAAAGCGTTATCGGCTGGAAAAAAACGCTGGTATTCGTAAGCCTTGTGGTAGTTATGGCAACAATTTCGGGTATGGTTTTTGGCGCATTTTTTTAATTTAACAATAATAATTAATATATTATAAGGAGTAGATAATTTATGAAAAAAATACAAATTCTCGGCACAGGCTGTCCAAAGTGCATGAAACTTGAAGAAGTTTCCAGAAAGGCCGCAGATGAACTCGGCATTGAATATGAGATGGAGAAAGTAAAGGACATTAACAAAATCATGGAATTCGGCGTTATGATGACTCCCGCGCTTGTAGTGGATGGGGAAGTAAAGGTTGTGGGTAAAGTTCCTTCAACAGAAGACATAAAAAAATACATCCAATAATTACAGGAGACCATATATGGCAGATAATTGCTGTTCAACAGAAGAAATAAAACTTCTATATTCCTGCTCAGGCACAGCAGATGTAGGCGAAGTCGCTGACAAGGCAACGCGCAAGCTGCGCGATCAGGGATTCGGCCGCATGTCATGCCTTGCGGCAATTGGAGCAGATCTTTCCGGATACATTGAATCAGCAAAGGGAGCATACGAAAACATCGCGATAAACGGATGTCCTACTCAATGTGCTACAAAAACACTTGAGCGGATTGGCGTTACACCAACATCCTTCGTTCTTACGGATATGGGTTTTAAAAAAGGCAAATCTCCTGTCACAGATGAAGCTGTAGATAAAATACTAAGCCTGGTTAAATTTGTTCCCATGCCTGGTATATCAGCTGGAGGTTGCGCTTGCGGAGGCAATTGCTGATTTTTTGTATTAACTCGCGATTTATTGATTAATGTCAGTTTACAAAGCCACTCTTTAAATACTGGATTAATCAATTTACCATAAAAATAAATACACCATTTGCAGATGCGTGGGTAGTAAGGTAAATAAAAATACTCGATAAATATTTAAGGAGATTAAAGCATGAAGCTTTTCAAAAGGTTTATAGTGATAGCTGTGATTGCCGCTTTTGCAGTTATAGCGGGTAATGTTAGTTTCGATTATTCCTGCGATTGCGGGACTGTGTCATTCCCCTTCACACTTATCACAAAAATATTTGATACTGCGGCGGAGACCCCTGCCGATGAGACTCACAAACATGAAACAGATGGAGCGGCTTCCCTTCTGGGCGGAGTCGCCTTTGCGCAGCAAAAGGGCGCTAAAATCAAAGTAACATTTATAGAACTCGGCTCAGTCAACTGCATCCCTTGCAGAATGATGCAGCCTGTAATGAAGCAGATTGAACAGAAATATGGAAGCCAGGTGAAGGTTGTTTTTCACGATGTATGGACAGAGAAGGGAGCGCCTTATGCCCGCACATACGGCATTAGAGCAATCCCTACGCAGGTTTATCTGGATAGCAACGGCAGGGAATTTGCGCGTCATGAGGGCTTTCATCCTTTTGAAGAAGTAGAAAAAATTCTGAGAAAGGGAGGCGTCCGCTGATGATACTTGAGTTCTTCACCGCGCTCTCAAACATGCTTAACTCATCTCCCGGTATAGCTATCGCAGGATCCTTTCTGTGGGGAATTGCCAGCATAATACTGTCGCCATGCCATCTCGCGAGCATTCCACTTGTAGTGGGATTTATAGACAAGCAGGGAAGCATCAGTACCGAAAGGGCAGCAGCAATATCAACGCTTTTTTCCTTAGGCATACTTATCACTATAGGCCTTGTGGGTCTTATCACAGGCATTCTTGGAAGAATGCTTGGAGATGTGGGGCAGTATGGAAATATTTTCGTAGCGGTTATTCTTATAGTTGTAGGCCTTTATCTTATGGGAATAATCCGGCTCCCTTTTCTTGAAAACGGGGTGAACCAGCCCGGTATGAAGAAGAAAGGGCTATTTGCCGCTTTTCTGCTCGGGCTCATATTCGGGCTCGCGCTCGGCCCATGCACATTCGCTTACATGGCACCGATGCTGGGCGTTGCTTTTACGGTTGCATCGTCAAATCTTCCTTATGCAGTTGCTCTTGTCGCTGCGTATGCGATCGGGCATTGTCTCGTAATTATTATCGCGGGCACATTTACCGAAACGGTCAATCATCTGCTTCGATGGAACGACGAATCGAAGGGAGCTGTAATTGTTAAAAAAATCTGCGGAATGCTTGTAATTATTGCGGGCATTTATATGCTTATAACTGCCGTAAAAATTTATACTGGCTAAGTTATGAATATAAACAGATTAATTATATTTTTTATCCTTGCTGCTTCGCTTGCAGGACTTATTCTCAGCGCGCTTTTAATACTGGAGTATTTCGGCCTTGCGTCTGCCGCTGCTGATGTCGTATGCGAGCGGGGAAGCGGCGTTAACTCCTGCACGATCGTATCCGCAAGCCCTTTCGCTTCCATAAAAGGAGTTCCGCTTATCGGTGATGTGCCGACAGCGGTTTTCGGTTTTATGTTTTACGGATTCATCGCTGTAATAACGTTTATGCATATTATCAGGCGAAATGACGATGAAAATATGCAGATATATCTGTTAATATTAATTCTATCCGCTATTGCAATTGTGGGAGATATCGCCCTGAACCTTATATCTGTATTTATCATAAAATTCCTCTGCCCGTTGTGTTCCATGACTTATGCCGCAACTGCAGTTATTATAATATCTTCCGTTATTTTAGTAAAGAACAATCGAATCTTTACAGGAAAACCAATTATAATCCAAATGAAAAAATATTTTATGAAACACATTCTGAATTATGTCGTTATTGCGTTTGTATTTGCTGCTGTCGGCATAAGCATAGGCCATGGAGCGCGTGCGATAGCACAGACAAAAAAAGCTTCGACTTATGAAGAGCGTCTCCAGAAAGCCATCCGCCAGTACGAAACGGCAAAACCAATAAATTTATCTTTAGACGAAACACCTGTATCAGGGAAGCCGGCTGCTCTGGCTAAATTTGTTATATTCTTTGATTTTACATGTGTTCACTGCAGGACTGAATTTTTAGTGTTTGAAAAATTGATAAAAAAATATCCTGACGAGATGTCGGTTGCTTTTAAATTTTTCCCTTTAAACGGCCATTGCGGCATGCTGCAAAAAGGAAGAGACGACAGGGAAGCCGATGCATGCATTGCCTCCGCAGCTGCTTTCTGCGCGCACAATCAGGGGAAATTCATGGAATACGCGAAAATACTTTTCGAGAGTTATCACTTTAAAGACATGGAATTCTCGATAGAAACCGTCAGGAAAGCAGCAAAAAATGCAGGGCTTGACCCTGCAGGCTTTGACCTGTGTTTCGGATCACGGACAGCCATCGAATTCGTAAGAACGCAATATATGGAAACGGAAGCTCTCAATATAAACAGCACACCGACTCTTTTTTTAAACGGGAAAAAACTGACCGCGGGGTCGCGCAAAGAAGATATAATTGAAGGGCTTATAAGGTACTGTATTGAAAAAAATAAACAGGCCAGAAAAGAAGATTAAGCGGAATGCGTCTAAAAAAATATATACTTGAGGATCACTTTGCATAAATTTTAAATACCATATCACCATATGGAGGATCATATGTCAAACGAAGCTTCTATTACAACGGCACAATCCGGACAAAAAGGACTGGGATTCTTTGAAAAATATCTGTACATCTGGGTCATTCTCTGCATTTTCGCAGGTATAATCCTCGGCAAGTCAGCTCCCGGAATCGCCATGTATCTGGACGGCCTCGCTATTTACGTGGGAGAAGCACCGGTTGTATCCATACCTATTGCCATATGTCTTTTTTTTATGATGTATCCCATTATGGTAAAGATCGATTTCACAGAGGTCATCAAAGCAGGCAAAAGCGGAAAACCTGTATTTCTTACGCTGATTATTAACTGGGCAATCAAACCATTTACAATGTACGGGATATGCCTGTTTTTTCTCGGCACCGTATTTTATGCTTTAATCGGCCCGGATGCGATAGATCATGTGAAAATGCCTTTCGGTCTTGATCTTCCCGCGGGAGCATCCCACGGGGCAGGCACAGTCGTTATTGTTGAAGGAGTTAAGATGCTTGCGGTTCCGCTATGGCGCAGCTATCTTGCGGGCTGTATTCTGCTGGGCATAGCCCCGTGTACGGCTATGGTCCTTGTATGGGGATTTCTGGCACGCGGCAACGACGGCCTGACCCTGGTAATGGTTGCCATTAATTCGCTTACCATGCTTATTCTGTACGGCGTGCTTGGAGGATTTTTACTCGGTGTGGGAAGGCTTCCTGTGCCATGGCAGGCGCTACTGTTATCCATAGCCATATATGTTGCGCTTCCTCTTGTTGCAGGTTTCCTGTCGAGAAAATGGATCATATCAGCAAAAGGTGAAAAATGGTTTAAAGAAAAATTTCTTCATGTTTTAACGCCTGTAACGATCATCGCTCTCCTTGTCACCCTGGTACTGCTGTTCAGCTTCAAGGGGGAGGTAATTGTTGCCAAACCATTGACAATTTTATGGATCGCGATTCCGCTATTTATTCAGACAAATCTGATTTACTGGCTCGCATACGGATTAGCGAAGCTGCTAAGACTTAAATATCAGGATGCCGCACCCGCTGCTATGATCGGGGCTTCAAATCACTTTGAAGTTGCCATAGCAACAGCGACCATGCTTTTCGGACTTTCGTCAGGTGCGGCGCTGGCAACTGTGGTCGGCGTATTGATTGAAGTGCCGGTAATGCTCATGCTGGTAAAGATAAGTCTTAAGACAAAGCATTGGTTCATTTAAAAATATTAGCAGTATTGAAACTAGATCCCGGTTATTATAGGTTGGATTAACGGGACATTATATTACAGATAGAAATATTTTAAAAAGCTTAAATAACTATTAAGGTTAAATCAAATGGGTAGACTAATTATAAAATTTATTTTTATTACAGCGACAGCTATCCTGTCCACAGCGTTTTTTTTCTCAAAGCCATCAATACATTTTGATAACACCGAATACGATTTCGGTGAAGTTCCTGAAGACAGCTTACAGACCTGCGAGTTCGTCTTCCATAACAAGGGCAAAGGCACTCTTGTTATTGAAAAAGTTGAGGGCGGTTGAGGATGTACACCTGTCCTTCTCACTGAGAAGGAAATCCCTGCCGGCGGCAAAGGGAAAATTATGGTAGAATGGCACATTGAACGGATCCCCAAAAGGGTAAAACAAAAATCCATTCGGGATTCCGAAACCATAACGGTAATATCCAACGACCCGGAAAATAAAATGATCCGGCTCAAGATAAGAGCGACTGTGATGAAAAAATAGTTTTTATATTTATAAGGATGCTTATCTGGAAATCTGCGCAGGTATGGGTACTGCACAAATTAATTAAAAGGATAAATAAAAATTTTTTAAAATAATTTAGGAGGTAAATATGTCGGAGAATAAAGATGATATATTACATGACGAAAAAGATAAGCAGAAGGATCCAGTTGAATCTCAGCATGAAGAGCATGGTTGAGCCGGAGGAGGATGAGCCCTCCCCACGCCGCCTGGCGGGTGGCATGTAATCCAATTCCCCGATGACACAGAGGTTCGTCTTGCGGGTCTGGACGGTATAATGTTTGAATTGTACCTAGAAGGCAGAATGGCAAATGATGAAACCGTAGAAGAGATCATCAAAAAGCTGGAAGAAAGAAAGAACTATATACCTTCCTCTGACCATGCACGAAGAGAGTATTCTTATGCTATATTAAAAGAATATAAAAATTATTTAAAAGAAAAAGCCGGTAAAAGTACCTGAAAATACATGAAAATTTTGCGACAGGCCGGTTTAAACCTTATATATCGGTTGAAAAAATATCCGTAATGTCTTTTTCCCGGTAGAGATTTCTTTTCCATGTATTAAAGGTTGGGATAATATAAGGAAGCAGCCTCATTGAATAATAGGAAGGGAAAAGCGGAAGCCCGGCAATATCACCGAATACTGTCAGCATGAGCAGGTTATTCAGCCTGTTCTTTTCTTTACTGAATTCCAGTTCCAATTCATAGACGGTCATTCCATAAAAAAACTGGTTCAGGGTTTTACGTATATTTTTAAATTTATTTTGCAGGAAAAAAAAACCGGATCTATTCAAGAAGGTTTTCAATCATCTCACCTGATTTATTGATTGTAAATATTTTTCCATCCAAAGACACATTGGCCAGTAAACCGGAAAAATCGGAAACATCATCATAATGCGGTTTGATCACAAAGAATCCTCTTTTATCAATAAAACCCCATTTCTTTTCCGATCTTTGATTAATAATCATGACAGCAGCAAGACTTTCGCAAAAGCTCCGCGCTTCATCAAATTGCGGATGTATTACTGGCCTGCCTCTTTCATTAATAAAACCATATTTTTTATGAACAGAAACCAACGCAAGCCCTTCTTTAAACGGCAGGGCAGATTCGAATTGCGGCTTTATCCTGTAAGATCCTTTCTCGTCAAGATATCCCCATTTCCCGTTCTGAGCCTTTTGAGGAGTCAGCGTAATAATGCCGCTGTTATAATTAGCGGCAAGTATATTTAATGTGGAAATAAGATATATAGAAACAAACAGGAAACGTCTTATCATCTCTGTCCTCCCGAAAGTAAAAGGAGATAATGCTCCTGACTGTATTTTTTGTCCAGTAAAATTTTGATTACCAGTTCTAAGTCGGCTTTCGGTTTATCAAAAATAATTTATTTTTTCTTAGCAGCAATAATTTTCTCCACGATCTGAGAAAAATTCTGCTGAGAGATGCTGCCGGACGATTTTCCTGCAAAAGGTTTTCCTGAATCTCCGTTCTCAGTTATCTGAGCTTCAAGCGGGATGCTTCCCAGAAACGTAAGACCCATATCATTTGCCATTCGGCTTCCCCCGCCGGTTTTAAATATATCGGTTGTTTTTCCGCAATGAGGGCAGACAAAGCCGCTCATGTTCTCTACAACGCCAAGTATCGGCAGGTTTAATTTTCTGCAGAAGGTAACGGATTTGCGCACATCAGAAAGTGCGACATCCTGAGGGGTAGTAACAATAATTGCGCTCCTCGGATTTTCAATAAGCTGGCATATTGATAAAGGCTCATCACCTGTTCCTGGAGGCGAGTCAACCACTAAATAATCGAGATTACCCCATTCTACATCCTTCAGAAACTGTTTTATTATGCTGTACTTTAAAGGCCCGCGCCAAATAACTGCGTCATCGCTGTTATTAAGCATAAATCCTATCGACATTACTTTTAAGTATTCGCTGTAACTCACCGGCATTATTCTTTCTTCATTCCCCTGCAGGGTTCTATTCTCGATACCGAGCAGCTTCGGTACACTCGGGCCGTGGATGTCAATATCGAGAAGCCCTGTTTTATATTTTTTCTCTGCCAGAGAAACAGCGAGGTTAACTGCAACCGTACTCTTGCCTACACCGCCTTTGCCGGAAAGCACTATTAATTTATTCTCGATCTTAGCCATATTGCTGCGAAGCGCTTCGTTTTCTTCAGCTTCTTTATTCTGCGCTTCCGCATCGGATGATGCTTTCATATTATTTTTTTCAGACATAATATACTCCAATTATAATTTAAATTTATTATAAATTTTTATTTTTATCCCAATAATTCATGATGGCATTTTTAAGCCCTGTGGCTCCGAGATTCGAACAATGCTGTTTGTGATCCGGCAATCCGTCAAGCGCATTTATAATGTCCTCATCACTTATCATCACTGCGTCTTCAATGTTTTGCCCAATCGCGAGTTCCGTCATTACGCTTGCACAGGCGATAGATGCGGGACATCCATGTATAAGGTATTTCACATCAGCTATATTATCACTATCTATTTTAATATATACACGTAAAAAATCGCCGCAGTTAGAGTCCCCGGCCTCTCCAATACCGTCAGCCTCTTCAATTGTTCCAGCGTTTCTCGGTTTTTTAAAATGTTCATATACTTTGTCGCTGTATTCATTCATCTTTTTCTATTTCCTCATGCACCTTTATTATTATGATGAATTTTCTCCTGTAACATAATCAAAATTCAAAAACCGACCCCGCAGAAGCAAGGCGGAATTTTTCTTTAAATTCCTTTGCGAATAAGCATTCGATGTTAAACCCGGTACAATGTGAAGGAGCAATTATTTTTACTTTGTACTGTTTTACAGATTCAAATGCTTTTGCAACATATTCCTTCGGCGCTGTTCCAAGATGAGTGCCTCCGATTACCGCAAAAAATTCCTTGTATCCGGTATGGGATGAAATATCATCCAGAATCTCGATTATGCCAGCATGAGCGCACCCGAGAAGCACTACAGGACCGGAATCCGTCTCCAGTAAAAGCGAAAGATCATCCAAAAAAGGATCGTCCATTATGGTGTCATTAATCTTCTGTTTAAGGCGCGCATCCCAGCATTTCCAGCCTGAAGGACGCTTTATTTCAGAAATAGCTGAAAGATTTTTTGTTACAGGGAAATAACCATTAATTAAATTAAATTCAGCTCCCGCTTTTTCGTAATCCATACGTTCTTTCGGCAATCCGATATATCTCTCAATTAATGTACCGCTTTCCGTATGATGAGCGTATTTGCCGTTGAATATGGCCGGATGTGCGAATACCAGTATATTACTGCCGTGGTCTTCCAGTACTGAGAATAGTCCGCCGGTATGATCATAATGGCCATGGCTCAGAATAATGCGCTGTATCGCCCTTACATCTTTTCCCATCACAGTCATATTATTTATGATTCCGAGCCCCTGGCCTGTATCGAACAACGTAACATCTTCATTCTCAATAAAAAACGAAAGTCCGTGCTCCGCAATAAGCCTGAAAGGGGCATATACACTGTTTTCGCATAGAACCGTAATTCTTGTCTTCATGTCTCTTACTGCTGCTTAATAATATCAGATCTGCAGCCTCTCTGACGTTTCTTCCGGCCGCATCCGCCGGGACCACCATTACGTAACGATTTAAGCCCGCCTTTAAGATACTGGTCAATAACATTATCTGCCGGGCCGCTTATCCATGAAATGAGACGCAGACCTTTTTCACGAATAAGCTCGGATACAAAACTGCTTACAGCACCGCCGATAATTACAGATACGCCTATTTCCTTAAGCTTATCTATCCTCTGCGTTTCGTCTTCAGGATGTATATCAGCTATGATTTTCTGCTTGATCTCGCCTTCCAGAATCTCGTACACCGCGAATTTTTTCGCAACATCGAGCAAAGGAGAGACCCGCTCCTGATATACCGGTACTGCTACCATTTCATGTTTCATACTGATTAAATTCTCTTTATTTTTTGCCATAAGGGCATATCCTGCTTAAAGCCTATTCCGGCAGAAATTATCCCGTATATAAAATATTTTTTTATACTGCCGGATCGATTTCCAAATCCGGCTGAAAGTGACGTTAATTATTAATCTTATTGACCGTTTTAATGGTCGCATGTATTGCCGCCGGTCTGCAATGTGCCTTTCAGATATTGTTCTACAATTTCTTTAGCAGATCCTCCCGCTGCCCCGGTTATTACTTTAATCCCATTCTCGGTAAAAAGCTGCTGAGCACGGCTTCCCATGCCACCAGCAATGACGCAATTAACGCCTTTTTCGGACAGCCACCTGGGCAAAAGCCCTGGTTCATGAGCCGGCGGTATTACACTGCTTTCATTCACTAATTTTCCATCAGAGTCCGTATCAATAAGCGCAAAAGTCTCACAATGGCCGAAATGAGCGCAAAGAACTCCATTATAAGTTGGTACTGCAAATTTCATTTAATCCTCCAGATTTTTCTTTTTTTTATATTATTTAAAATACTTTTAAAAGACTTACATATCCCCTATAATCAATTCTATTCTCTTAAAAATGTCTTTTATTGCTATACTTGCTCCGCATTCGCTTTTGTAGTCGACAATTGATTTACCAGCTCTCTGTGCTTCGGTAACTGCAGAATCAAAAGGAATTTCACCAATAAAATCAAGATTATTCAGACTGCAATAATCTTTTATTTTATTCAACAGCCCGGGATTGATATCGAATTTATTTACTACAACGGCAGTTTTAATTTTAAAATGATTCGCCAGACCGACAATGCGTTCAAGGTCATGGACGCCTGCTGGTGTAGGTTCAGTTATAACTATCACGAGCTTTGTTCCTGTTACCGATGAGATAACAGGACATCCTATTCCCGGAGGGCCGTCTATTATAACAAGGCCTATATCCGCTGATTTTGCTTCAATCCTGGCTTCGTTTCGTACTGCAGAGACAAGTTTGCCGGAATTATCCTCCCCGGGATGCATCTCCGCATAGACAAAACGTTCGTTGTTTCCGGTGTCCGTTACATACCATGTACCGGCTGTGCCTTCAGTAATATTTACTGCACAGTGCGGGCATAGAGCAAAACAGGCACCGCATCCCTCGCACATAAAAGGGTCAATAACAAAATCCGGGGATATCGCTTCAAAGCGGCATGCATCTAGGCATATACCGCATTTGGTACAGAGTTCAGGATCAATATCCGCTTTTTTACCTCCGGCAAAATCGCTTTGACGGACTACCTTTTCCGGATTAAGAATCAAATGCAGATTTGCCGCATCCACATCGCAATCAACCATAACTTTGCCTGTAAAAAGCGAAGCAAGCGCTGCAGTCAAAGAAGTTTTGCCTGTGCCTCCTTTGCCGCTGACAATGACTATTTCATTTATCTTTTTCATATTTAATATTTTACAAACTTTTCCCTGTTAATTTCATTATATTATCAGCCAGTATTTTAAAATGATCTCTATATCCGGGAAGCGAAATTAATAACAACTCCCCCCTGGAATATGCTTCTGCTATGTCTCTGTCCTCAGGTACACTCATAAGAACAGGAATGTCTTCTTGATCAAGATATTCTTTTAAAGGCGGATATTCCCCATCCCTGTTAATAACCACACCGAAGAGTTTGCTCATATTAATAGCCACTGACATTGCGATTTTTAAATCGTGAAGGCCGAACGGGGTTGGTTCAGTTACAAACACAACAAAATCAGCATCCGTAATTGTCTTTACTACAGGACATGAAGTGCCAGGCGGTGCATCAATGATCCTTATATAATCTTCTTTAAAATTTTTCTTCACCGCTGTTATAACCGGCACAGCCATGGGCTCCCCCACATTGAGTACTCCCTGAACAAAGCTTATACCGTTTACAGTACTACCCTCTTCAATAAAACCGATTTCGCGTTGCTCTTCACTAATGGCTTTTTCCGGGCATATCCTGACACATAATGCGCATCCATGGCACAATTCCTGGAAGACCAAAACTTTATCTTTTATAGTTACTATAGCATTAAATCTGCACTCTGCGCTGCATCTTCCGCAAAAATTACACTTATCCAGATCGACAGAAGGAACCATAACCTTGACTGCCGTTTTATTGTCATAATCCGGCTTTAGGAAAAGATGCCCGTTAGGCTCTTCCACATCGCAGTCAAGATACTGCACTTTCTTTCCGGATTCGGCAAGATAATATGCTAAGTTGACCGCGATGGTCGTCTTCCCTGTGCCTCCTTTACCGCTCGCAAATACTATTTTCATGGATTTTCTTATCTTTTGTTTTAATTTTTTTACAGACAGATTATATATAATATTATCGCTTTACCAGTGCCCTTCTACATCAGACCCTGTTAATTTTATAAGCTTTCCGTTCCTGTAAGCCTCAATCGCTTCCTTTACGGTAATGTTTGATGCAGCAAATGCCTCGATGCCGGCGGCATTGAGTACACGGAAAGCGTTGGGTCCTAAATGCCCTGATATCACCACTTTCACGCCAGCATCAATTATATTCTGCGCAGTTTGAATGCCTGCTCCCTGTGAGGCGCTCATATTCAATTTGTTGTCAATAACATTGATGTTTTGTTTTTCAGAATCATATAAAATTATTTTCTTCGCTCGGCCGAATCTTTCGTCCAGTCCACCTTCTATTGTCCCATCTATGCTTGTTATTGCTATCATTATCTTGTCTCCCTTTAAATTCCAGATTATTAAGTTGTAATAACATTAGATGCACGATGTGTGCCAAAAACAATTTTATCTTAAAAATTCAAAAAATTTTAAGCATTATCGAAGATAATTAAAAAATTTTCAATTTTTGCTGGAATTTAACGGCAATAAAAAAAATCGACTTGCGGATTATTATGAATTTGAAGAAAAATAAATAATTGAATAAGCATTAAATACTGCAAAATGCAATATAAATTATAACTTTGTATTGCAAAATGCAATAACATATTAAACTATTTTAACAATGAATCTATTGAAAGATAACCATTATGAGCTAAAAAATATTCGGGTACTACTTTTTTCTGCTGCAGTTTTTACATATTCCCAGGAAAAAAAGTATATGCCTTGTAACATTAAAATGGAAATTAGCATTAATATCCTTTTCAATTTTATTCAGGCCGCAATAAGGGACAGCGAAAAAACTATGGCATTCTTCGCAATGTAAATAATGCACATGTTTTTTCCCGGTATGATAATACCGCATCTGTCCGCAATGGCAGGGGAAAGAGATGGATTTTATTTTTCCGGATGATTCCAAATATTCCAGAGCCCTGTATACGGTTGATAGATCGAAATTATTATTTTCTGAATGTATTTCTTTAACACTTAGCGGGACACCTCTGTCATCGAGCAAATTAATTATTCCTTCCCTGAATTCCGATAACCTGGGTCTCATAATGAAAACCTGTTTCTTAATATATAAAGCAACAATAACTTTTTAATTTTTTTATTGTTTTATCTAATTCTAATGAATAGTCAATAAAAAATTACTGAAAACGCAAATTATTTGCGTTTTATGCTTGATAAATCCAACAAAAAATGCAATTGTCAGCCCATAGCAAATTATGGACTTTTCGCTTTAACATGTTTAAGAATGCACTCTTATACTTTCTTAGGAGATAATCTAATGAATAAAATAATCAGACTGATTTCATGCTTAATAATATTTTTTTCTTTTCTGCTTCAAATATACTGCAACCCCAGGAAAAAAGAAAGTGATTCGGGAATAATAGTTGCTGTATCCATAGTACCGCAGAAAACTTTTGTCGAAGCAGTGGCCGGGAAACTCGCAAAGGTTGTCGTAATGGTCCCCCCCGGATTCAGCCCTGCAAATTATGAACCCAAACCCGTTCAAATGGAAGAATTTTCAAAGGCTAAGATATATTTTGCCATAGGCATACCAACTGAAAAAAGCAACATATTGCCCAAAGCGAAAAATAAAAAAATAATCATGATGCATGAAGAGGTCGCAAAGAGTTACCCTGAGAGAAAATTCTCAACCGGAGCAAGAGATCCGCATATATGGCTTTCACCAAAAAGGGTAAAAGCAATGGCGGAAATCATTGCCCGTGAATTAGCAGCGATTGATCCTGCGAATAAAAAAGAGTATGAAAAAAATGCAGGATATTATATTAATGAACTGGATAAAGCAGACAGAGAAATAAAAGCAACAGCCAAAGGCCTGAACAGCAGGAAATTTATTGTTTTTCATCCGGCGTACGGATATTTTGCAGACGATTACAAACTTGAAATGCATGCCCTTGAGCACGACGGAAAAGAAGCTTCGCCTGTACGATTAAAAAAGATGATCGATTTCGCTAAAAAGGAAAATATCAAAGTGATATTTTATCAGGCTGAAATCTCGGACAGGCAGGCACAGTCATTCGCGGATGAAATCGGAGGAAAAACAATAAAGCTTTCGCCTCTTTCACCTGATTATATTAACAATCTGAAAAATATTGCTGAAACTTTCAGACAACTTATAAGATAAGTATTATAAAATATGCATCCGGAAAACCAAAACGCATTAGCTCTCAATATAAATAATCTTTCGGTAAAATACGGAGATACGCCTGCGCTTTCAGGTATCACACTTAAAGTAAATGCCGGAGACTATCTGGGCGTAATTGGCCCGAACGGCGGCGGTAAAAGCACTCTGTTAAAAGCAATCATGGGACTTGTTAAAACAGCATCAGGCAATATAAAAGTTTCCGGACATACACCGGGATATCTGCATAAAAATATCGGCTATGTTCCCCAGACTTCTGACGTAGATAAATCTTTTCCTATTAATGTACAGGAAGTAGTGCTGACAGGAATGCTGGTGCGGGGTTTCCCGATCTTCCGCAAATACTCGCAAAAAGAAAAAGAAGCTGCGGATAATCTGCTGAATGAAGTAGGCGTATACGCGTTAAAAAAACGCCACATAAAGGAACTGTCGGGCGGTGAATTTCAGAAAATACTCATTGCCAGAGCGCTGGCCGTTAATCCAGGTCTTCTGCTGCTTGACGAACCGACCTCAAGTGTAGATGCGAATTCCAGGGATCAGATTTACAATCTTCTTGAAACTCTAAACGCTCGCATGACCATCATTCTTGTAACACATGATTTGCTTGCCATATCCGCTCATGTCGGAGTACTGGCCTGCCTGAACAGACAGCTTGTATACCATGGAAAAGCAGAACTGAACAGCGAGATTGTCAGCAACATGTACAACTGCCCGGTGGACCTTATAGCTCACGGAGTGCCTCACAGGGTATTAAAGGAGCATGTACATGATTAGCTTCTTATCTATATTTTCATACCAGTTTTTTCAAAATGCTGTTGTTGCCGGCATTTTATGCAGCATAGTCTGCGGCATAATAGGCGTAATAATATCTGAAAAAAAACTTGTTATGATGAGCGGAGGAATTGCTCATGCTTCTTACGGAGGAGTCGGTCTTGGATACCTTATCGGAATCGAACCGATAATCGGAGCTTTTTTATTTTCAGTCGGTTCCGCTATCGGAATTGGTTTTTTAAAAAGAAACGGACGATTTCGTTCCGACGTACTTATCGGCCTGTTCTGGTCTTTTGGTATGGCCCTTGGTATTTTATTTATTACACTCATGCCGGGATACCCTCCGGAAATATCGTCATATCTCTTTGGAAGCATACTCTCAGTAACAAACTCCGACCTTGCATTGATGACTTCACTAACAATACTCGTTATACTACCGGTTGCTATGCTTTTCAATCACTGGAAAGCATACATGTTCGATGAGGAATTCGCAACCGTTATGGGTTTAAAAACCACAATCATGGAATATGTACTCTTTATATTGATAGCAATGTCTGTAGTTGTACTTATCCGTGCAGTGGGAATTATTCTTACATTGGCTTTATTAACCGCACCTACAGCTATCGCAGGGCTTTTCACAAAAAGCATTGGATCGAGGATGGTTCTTTCAGCTATCGCAGGGGCTTTCTTCTGCTTAGCAGGCATCTTTTTATCATATATACTTAACATTCCCTCGGGCGCAGCTATTGTTATTTTTACAGCTATAATTTTCTTACTTGTTTATATCGCCTTTAATCTGAGAATTAAAAACAGAACACCCTTAAACAATTAAAACAAGTTCAGCTTAGTCTGAATTTGTTTTATTGCCTGGTTTATTATTAATTATCATATGCTTTACATATTAAAGCTATCTATTCTTTCTGTTATATTTTTATTGTTGTCACAGAAAATCGACAGATATTCAAATCCTTAAATATTATTTTTATCCCGCCATTTAATTTCAAATAAGATACTTTATAGAAAGATTTAACGGCCGGCAATTTTCAGTATTATGAAGTATTTGGCTAATATGAACATACAAAATAATTAATTTACCGGAATATTATTTTTTTTATTGACAAAATATATAAATGTATAATGGTTAAACCATTATACATTTATATATTTTGTCAATTACAATGCTGCCGTCAATGATGATAGATGAAAAAATACGAGGCCAAATCCTATGTTTGATCCAGTTAATAATAAGCGCTCCTTTGAAGATGTAGCAGAGCAGATCAAGGAAAAAATACTTTCAGGCTCCCTTAAGCCATTTAAACGGCTGCAGTCCGAAAGAGAATTAGCTAGTCAGTTTAATACCAGCCGTATAACCATTCGATCCGCCATTCAAATCCTTGAAGGCCTGGGTTTTCTTGAGGTTAAAACAGGAGTAAAGGGCGGAGCGTTTGTACGGCAGTTGGATTCCATGCTTGTTACTCAGTCTATCTTTTATCTAATAAAGGCCGGACAGGTGTCATTTACGGACTTTATTCAGGCACGTATATTGATTGAGGAAGATGCCCTTAAGCTAGCAATAGCCCGTATTAACAACAATAAAATTAAAGAATTACGAGAAATAATTAAATTATCGGAATATCTGTTATTTCAGAAGGATGATCATTCATATAGAAAGTTCAGAGAGAGCATGGGGAGATTTCATATATGCCTTGCAAACGCTTCGGGCAATCGTTTATACGAGTATCTTATCTCCTCAATGCTTAAATTATCACTCCAATTTGTTGAAGATGTTATCCCGGATCCGAACTATGATAAAAGTCATCTTTCTCAGCATCTGAAATTATTAGACGCTATCTACAATAAAAACTTTAATAATGCCAAAAGTCTTCTGCGTAAGAATATTTTAGAATTAAACGCACTATATAAAAAAGTATAACGAATGACATTAGACGGGAAAGAGCGATGAATATATTCAATTTTAATACAAAAAAAACTATTCGTGAACCGGAACAGGAAATACCTGTATGCGCTCAGGCAGATGTTATAGTAGTAGGCGGGGGACCCGCAGGAATTGCAGCGGCTATCTCTGCCTCCAGACAAGGCTGCAGGACTATTCTTTTTGAACGCTACGGTCATCTGGGAGGAATGGCCACAGGCGGACTGGTAATACTTATTCCTCATCTGAGCGACGGCTCAAAAATTCAGCAGCTTAGCGGTATGAACCGGGAATGGATTGAGAAACTCGATAAACTTGGCGGTGCTTTTCATCCAGCTGAAAATGAACTTGGAAGCCATGATAAAAACGTAATCAATAAATGGCAACTATACTTTTCGTGTGTAGTTAATGGCAGAGTCAGGAATAGCGTATATATTGACCCGGAACTGCTAAAATGTGTTTTAAGCCGGATGGCGTCAGAGGCAAAGGTAAATCTTGCTTTGCACTGCTGGGGAGTCAAAGCCCTAATGGATGAAGAAAGAATTACTGGTGTAATTTTCGAATCAAAGTCAGGTAGAATGGCTGCACTTGCCGGGATTGTCATTGATGCCAGCGGGGATGGCGATATTTTTACCAGCGCAGGAGCGGAATATGAATTAAGTAGTAATCTGGAACTGAGAAATTCAATGATGGCTCTGGTATTTCGAGTCGGAGGTGTAGATTATATTAAATTTGCTGAATTTAGAAACAATAATACTGAAAAGTGGCAACAGATAATAAAGGATATAAAGGATATTACAGGATTTGCCGTCTTGCCTTTACCCAGTCAACGCAACGACATTGTATGGATAAACAACTGGATACCAAAGCGTAATTGTCTTGATTTTCAAGACCTCACTTATGTTGAACAGAGAGTACGTGAAATAATGCTTCCTGTGTTGAATTATTTACAAAAGAATACTCCCGGATTTGCTTCTTCATTTATCATAGATACTGCACAGCAAATCGGAACAAGAGGAAGCCGCAGACTATCCGGTGAATATAAAGTAACTATACAGGACTTAAAAGAGGGGAAAAAACATAATGATAAAATCGCAATAATTCCTTCAATAGATCCTAATAAAATCGAACCTCTTATTGAATTTCCATATAGGGCACTGGTTCCCAAAGAAATCAACGGACTATTAGTGGCTGGCCGTAGTTTTTCGTCTGATATCCAGTCTAATGACCTTATAAATCTGATTCCTCATTGCGTGGCAATGGGTGAAGCAGCTGGTTGTGCGGCGGCCATAGCCCTTGAATCCGGCAAAGAAGTTAGAGATGTGGATACTAAAGTATTGCAGAATATCCTGAAAAAACAGGGAGTCTATCTGGGAGACTAATTATTGAGTTCAATGCCACGACCTGTGGCAGCGATTATAAAAGTAGATGTTCATCCTGCCTAAATGGGCAGGTCTATATCAACATTCTTTTTGGGTATGTTGATTGAAGAATATTAATGTTATGAATAATCAATCGAACGAATATTTACAATGCCTAAAATAGGGTATTTTTATGTAAAAGAACCCTATATATTATTAAATAATTTAAAAGGAGGGACGTATGTCAGGAAGTACAGAATCTACAAATGAAAAGAAGTTTGTTTTTTACAAAGTATTAATGTTTTTATTATTTGTATCATTTTTTTTCCCCGTCAATCTTTCCGCATGGTCTCCGCAAAAAGAAATTAAACTGATTGTTACAGCCAGCACCCAATCCCATTATAATGGCCAGGCACGTATAATTGCCGCGGAAATGGAAAAAATACTTAAAGTGCCTGTATATGTCGACAATGTACCCGGAGGCAATGCAGTGCAGGGTGCCTTGCAGACATATATGGCCAAACCTGACGGCTCTACAATATGCTTAACCGGGTCAACACAGCTTATTCTTAACCAGTACATGTTCAATGCCAAATTTAACGTTGAAAAGTTCCAATATATAGGGCGATGTCTGGATGGGACAAAAATGACTGGTACAATCTTTACTTCTAAACAAGCCGGTTTAACTACGTTTAAAGATGTTTTAAAATATGATAAAGTTCTGCGCTGGGCATCTATGGGAAAAGGTACAGTTCCATGGCTGTCAACTGTAATATTAAGCAGGAAATTCAATATCAAGAACGTACAGATTCACGGTTATGTAGGACTTGAAGCATTGCATGCTGTAAGCAGAGGGGAAGCTGACGCTGTATCATTCCCTGCTTTTTTAGGCCGTTCATTTGTAGAGAAAAACCAATTAAATGCAGCTCTGGTAATTGCTAATGAGCGATATAAGCCTTTTCCGAACACCCCAACCTGTGTAGAAGCAGGCATACCTGAATTAGTAGACATGGTCGCCGTCCATCATATTATCATAGCCCCGCCGCGGACACCTGATGATATAATGAAAGTCCTGGATGATGCTGTTTTTAAGGCAGCAGGCAGCCAAAAAATGAAAGAATATCATGTTAAGTCAATAGAAGGCGGGAAAGGTTTCGGCCCTATGAATGGAGCTGATACACGTGCTGTTATTCTTAAGGTTGCCAGGGAATTAAAGCCGATTATCGAAGAATTAAAGGATAAAGACTAGATATGTAAAAATAATATATCTTCCAATATAACAGTTCTCTGAAAAACAGGAAAGTATTAAGCGATACACTGAATTATCGTCATTTATAGATATTTTTTTCTTTATCAACATCTATAAATTTTATGTTAATAATAAAATTATTGGAATGTAATTAAAAATGGAACTGCTGACTGGTTTAAGTAATTTATTTTCATTCTGGGGAATTATAGCTTTTTCAGCCGGGATTATAATAGGATTTATTATTGGTGTACTGCCCGGTCTCGGCACCGGAACCGCGCTTATGCTGTCTTTCCCCATCGTTTTTCTTGTTCCCAAAGAAATGGCTTTTATATGTTTTGCCGCAATGTTCGGCGCAGCGGATTTCGGTGCTTCAGTTACTTCAATTATTCTATGCACACCTGGTTCCGTATCAAACCTTGTAACGGTCTTTGACGGATATCCCATGGCCAAAAACGGTCAGGCAAGCCGCGCCCTGGGGCTGGCTGCATTCAGTTCAATATTTGGTGCAATAGTGGGTATAATTGTGCTGATACTGGCTATTCCACTGGTTCAATCAATACTGAATCTCTACGGTATACGTGAGTTCTTCTGGACTGTTATACTGTCTTTCATTGTTGTAGGACTTGCTACTGCAAGCGGGTCGTTCCTTAAAGGACTGGCGGCATGCTGTATCGGTGTATTGATCTCCTTCATAGGATACAGCAGTTTTCTCGGGTCAACGCGTTTTATAGGAGAAAACCTTTATTTATGGGACGGGATCGATCTGGGGCCTTTTATAATAGGACTGTTTGCATTAAGCGAATTGCTTATGCTACAGGCACGCGGCCAGAGTATTTCTTCCTGTGAAATAATTCAGAAGGCAAACATAAAACAGACACTTGCCAGTATAAAGGAAGCCGGTAAAAATATTCATAAACTGACACTCGGATCTATAATAGGCACAATTGTCGGTATTATACCGGGAATAGGCGGATCGGTTGCATGTTACCTGTCATACGCCGCTGCCAAAATATTAAGCAAAAAAAGAAAACTTTTCGGGCAAGGCAGCCCGGAAGGGCTGATGGCCAGCGAAGTTGCAAATAATGCAAAGGATGGCGGTGCGCTTTTAACAACATTATTCTTTGGCCTCCCGGGGTCGGCTGAGATGGCAATTATTCTTGGAGCTTTCCTTGTGGTAGGCATTAACCCGGGCCCGGGAATGGCGGAAAAAAACCTGGACCTGGTATGGCTGATTATAATGGCTACTCTCTTTGGTAATGTTGCATCGTGTTTAATTGTGCTCCTGGGGTCATCATTCCTTTCCCGTATCACTGTTATGCCTATCAGCTTGGTTGTTGCCGCAACTGTGCCTATAAGCCTTACCGGATTGTTTGTAATACGCTCCAATATCTGGGATGTAATCCTTGCCGCCATATTCTGTTTTTTCGGGTTTCTGTTAAAACGTAACGGTTATCCATTGGCGCCGCTCATAATCGGATTTATACTGGGGCCCCTTGTTGAAAAAAGTTTTCACATGACTTTAAAAAGCAGCCTTTACAATCCGGCTGGTTTTTTCGACAGCACATGGTCAGTTGTCACAATAATCCTATGCATAATTCTGCTGTCTGTGCCTTTCCTATCCACTTATTTTCACTATTTAAAGAGAAAACGGTCAGTTAAAAGCCAGGTTATCGATCAAGATAAATATACTCCTGATTCAAATGCATCAATTGCGAAAGAACCGATCCTTACGGCTGCTATGTTGATAATTATTTCATGTTCCTTTATTTTTGCAGCAAGAGGATATGAATGGGAGAGCAATATTCTGCCTTTAATAACAGCAATCAGTGCAATTATCATACTTATTATAATACTGGTTTCCGAAGCGAGCGGAAAATTTGCTTATGTCATGGAATATGTTATGGGTTCTTTCGGCCAGAAAGGGAGCATAACAACAGATCCAAAATGGAGCAAGCTCATGCAGCTTTATATTTGGCTTATGGGCTTAGTGCTTGCGATTTTTCTTATCGGGTATGTGGCTTCAATATTAATTAGTGTATTTATTCTGCTTCGATATGTGGGCAGAGTAAAGACACCGAAAAGCATTATATTTGCCGTCATAATAGATGTTTTTATTTATATAATTTACGGATTGATTTTTAGTGTAAGACTTTGGCCTGGAATAATTCCTTCCGTTATCCCAGGATTTGTTGGCGGAGGATCCCTTCCACCATTTTAAAAATCAATATATCATTTAACGATTTTTTAATCCCTGGTTATTTTATAAAAAAATTTTGACTTATCACTTTAACCCACAAAGACAAATGTGATAATGTATTAGATGTTATGAGGGAATACTATATCGCAGACAGCAAAAGATAGTAAATCAATTTTTGGCTGGTCAATAACAGGTAGAAATAATTGTATTAATTACAATACAAGGCTGTATTGCAAAATTACTAACAGGGGGATTCATTGCCTTTCTGAAATTAATTGATTTTTTGTCTGGACTATAATACAAAATCAAATCACATTCTTCCGGAACAGACAATTACAATATGAACCGCAATAGAACAAATATAAAAAAAGATGAATATATTTTCCGCGTTAATCGTGTCATTGATTACATAGATGCAAATATTGATCAGAAAATAACTCTGGCCTTGCTTTCCAGGATTGCTAATTTCTCCGAATATCATTTTCATAGAATTTTTAAAAGCATAATCGGGGAACCGCTGATCAAATATATTCAAAGAATCAGAGTTGAAAAAGCAGCTGTTCAGCTTATTTATAATCCCCAAAAATTAATTACCGAAATCGCATTTGACTGCGGATTTTCTTCATCACAATTTTTTTCTAGGGTCTTCAAAGAATACTATGAGATAAATGCAAGCCAATGGAGAAATAAAAACATTAATAAAAATAAAATTATCCGTACAAAAAGCAAGATAGTGAAAGAAATAAAATTTCCTTTTAAATATTATAATATCAGGAATAATGCAAATATACCGGAATCATTTATTAATGTAAAAGAATTGCCGGATATGGAGGCAGCATATATCCGTCATATCGGCGCATATAAGGGCAATTCGGATCTTTTCAAAAGCCTGTATTCAAAGCTTTTTAAATGGGCGGAAGCGCATAAATTGCTTAATTCAGATACAAGAACCATAGCGTTATATAATGACTTCCCGGAAATAACCGATGAAAAAAGACTTCGATTAACTGCATGCATCACTGTTCCCGAAAAAACGCTTGCGGATGGAGCAATCGGCAAACTTAAAATCCGGGGAGGCAAATACGCTGTAGCGCGGTTTGAAATATTTAAAAATGAATTTGAAAGCGCATGGGACATGGTGTACGGCGAATGGCTTCCCGGAAGCGGTTATCAGCCGGAAGACAGGCCTGCATTTGAACTCTTTCACAACGATCCTGAACATCATCCGGAAAAAAAATATATTCTCGATATATGTGTTCCCGTAAAGCCTTTATAATAAACAGAGAATTTTATGAAGAATTATAATTTACGCAGCATAGGCACGGTTGCTGAAAATGATTCATCCGGTAAAATAATAATCTCGAATGAATACATACCCGCTCTGCTTCACATTGGAAAATTCAGTCATGTTATTGTTTTCTGGATACGCCGGAACAGAAACATGCCGGATAAATTCAATTGCAATTCCGGTAAATTAAAACAGCTATTCGAAAAATATATAAAATATTCTCTCAGCCCGATTAATTTATCCGTTGCAAAAATAATTAATGTGAATGAAGAATCCGGCTCTATGGAATTATCCGGCTGTATCATTCCTGGCAGCGCGGTAATCGTGGATATAAAGCCATATTTCCCGGTCGAAGACAGAGTGAAGCAATGTCTTGTTCCTGACGAATTTTCTGTTTTGCCTCCGTTCGTTCCGGAAAATAATATTGCATTCTCCGGTCATGCGGTCATTCGTGAACACAAAAATTCAACGGCCGGAACAGCTTCCGGTACAGAAATCAAACAGAACGGCATTATCCGGAAAAAGGATGGTAAATGCCTGATCGAGCTGACAGACGCTGATTATAATTTTTTTGATTTTTTAAATAATTTTTCACATATACAGATTCTCTGGTGGTTCAGCCGTTTTGAAAAAGACAACTTCCGCAAAACCACTCAGTGCGATCCTCCTTATGAAAAAGCCCCGAGAACGGGCGTCTTTGCTTCACGGTCACCTGTGCGCCCGAACCCGGTTGGTCTTACGACCGCGCGGATACTGGAAATCGTGCCGAAGAAAAAAATAATTGAAATAAATGCAATTGACGCTTTTGATAAAACGCCCGTGCTGGACATCAGACCGTATATTCCGTTTATCAACAGAGTTGAAAAATGCGTTGTGCCTGTATGGGTTGACCACTGGAGCGAATGGTTTACAGAGCAGGAACGAGGATCAGGTTCAGAAAATATCGCATTAACTGATTCCGATTTCAGCAGACTCTGCAACTTATCCGGCTTTGATAAAACACAGGCTGAACCCCAACCTGAACCTGTACCTATTAATGCATCTGTTATAGAAAATTCAGCAGGCGATTTTATTGCCGTAATCGGGGCAAAAGAGAACAACCTGAAAAATATTTCATTGAAAATCCCTAAAAATAAAATGACTGTCATTACTGGATTAAGCGGAAGCGGAAAATCAACGCTTGCTTTTGATACAATCTATGCAGAAAGCAGACGAAGATTTATGGACAGTATTTCTTCGACCGGCAAGCAGTTCTTTAAACAATTCGAACGCCCGGCAGTTGATCAGATCCTGAATTTGCCGCCTGCAATTGCTGTTGAACAGAAAGCAATAAGCAGAAACGCCCGTTCTACCGTGGGAACAGTATCGGAAATAAACGATTACCTGCGCCTGCTTTATGCGCGCATAGGAGTCCGCCACTGCCCTGAGTGCGGAAGAGCTGTTGAACCAAAAACAGCATCTGAGATCGCAAACCTTCTTTTAAATATGTACAAGGGTACATCCTTCACTATCGCGTCCGTAAAAGATAATAAACCTAAAGGAGAGTTTGCTGTCCCAGCAGGATCAGATGCTGCAGATTTTTCCGGTAAGTTAAATCCAATTATTAAGGAGATACTTGAAAAAGAAAGCGGTGCATTTCAAGTTCTAATACCGGAAAACGATGCTTTTATTCTTCATACACGGAATCATTGTTATTATTGCGGGAAATCATTCTTTGAGCTGACCCCTTCATATTTCAGCAATAACAATCCGGAAAGCATGTGCCCTGACTGCAGCGGCCTTGGAACACAAATGAACGTTTCACCTGACCTGATTGTAGCCTGTCCCGATAAATCTATTCTTGACAGCGCATCCGGCTGGTGGGGAGATCTGAAAAAATTCATCAATAAGCCTACGGGCAACTGGATGAAAGGCGAAGTAATCGCGCTTGCGCAAAGTATGAATATTGATCTTGAAATTCCCTGGAATAAGCTTCCTGATGAATTCAGACAGAAAGCGCTCTTCGGCACCGAAGGAGAAACCGTGAATCTGAGTTACAGAGGTTCAAAAGGACGATCCGGCGATATTTCCCGGCCCGTTGAAGGAGCCGTAAACCATATCAAACGTCTTTTCCGGGTTTCACATGGTAAAGCTTCAAGTGAATTTTATCTGCAGTTCATGGATGAAAAAGAATGTCCGGCATGTCATGGAGAACAGCTTTCGTCCGAAGCCCGTTATATCACTGTTGCGGGTAAAAGATTTCCTGAAATAACCGCCATGTCAATCAATTCTTTGCATGAATGGCTGCGGAAGCTCCCGGAGAATCTTTCTAAAAACCAAATGGATATATCAAGGGAAATTATTGAATCGATTTTACAAAGAGCAGAATCACTGATAAATACAGGGCTTCATTACCTTACATTAAAACGCTCCCTGCCTACACTATCCGGAGGCGAAGCTCAGCGCCTTCGTTTATCTACGCAGCTCGGATGCGGATTAACGAATCTTCTTTATATTCTGGACGAACCTTCTGTCGGCCTCCATCACAGCGATCATAAAAAACTTATTAATACCATGAAACGCCTACGGGACAACGGCAATACATTAATTGTTGTTGAACACGACGAAGACACCATGCTTGAAGCCGATCATTTAATAGATATGGGCCCGGGAGCAGGTATGAACGGGGGTCAAATAACAGCCCAGGGCACGCCTGATGAAATAATGCAAAACAATTACTCTCTGACAGGCAGATATTTAAGAAAGAAAATAATAACAGGATCGGGTATAAAGAAAAATGCGCGAACAAATTACGGTTATCTGACACTTAAAGGCGCGTGCAAAAACAATTTAAAAAATATCAATGTATCTTTCCCCCTCGGTATGTTTATCTGCATTACAGGTAAAAGCGGTTCAGGTAAAAGCAGCCTTATTACAAAAACGCTTTCTCCTTTACTGAAATATTATTATGATCACGGTATTCTGATCAAAGGCGATTATGATGCACTTGAAGGCGCGGAGCTGATTGACAATGTTATTACAATAACACAGGAAGCAATCGGTCGTTCGCCGCGGTCAAACCCAGCGACATACACAGGTGTTTTTGAGGAAATCAGGGAAATCTTTGCTTCAACGCCACAGGCGAAAAACAGGAAATACACAGCAAACAGATTCAGCTTTAACAGTAAAGACGGCCGCTGTGATTCATGCGAAGGCGACGGCAGGAAAAAAATTGAAATGAATTTTATGCCTGACGTATGGATTACCTGTCCTGATTGTGATGGAAAACGTTTTAATAAAGAGACACTTGAAATAATCTTTAAAAATAAAAGCATTGCCGATATTATGGAAATGGATATTAATGAAGCCGCTATTTTGTTTTCCGATAACGGCAAAATTTCGCAAATTTTAAATACCCTTAAAGATGTCGGGCTGGGATATCTAAAATTAGGACAAAGCGCTCTGACTTTATCCGGCGGTGAAGCGCAAAGAGTGAAATTATCCAGGGAATTGAGCAAAATAAAAACCGGAAAATGTATATATATTATTGATGAACCGTCAACCGGTTTACATTTTTCAGATATCGACCATCTGCTTGTACTTATTCATCGGATAGTTGATTCCGGAAATACGGTTATTATTATAGAACACAATACTGACATTATTAAAAATGCCGACTGGATAATTGAGCTGGGGCCGGAAGGAGGCGATAATGGCGGCTATATTATATACGAAGGGACGCCTGATAACCTGATATACAATCATTACAGGAACTGACTAAATGAATTCTAATAAATTTATAATTACAGACGAATGCAGAAAAAATCTGCTTAAATATACCTTAAAAGCATTTTCATATATTCCGGAAATTGATGATCCTGTAATACTGGACATCGGCTGCGGTACAGGCGTACCGACTGTTGCTTTAGCTGAAAATTTCAGCGGAATAATATACGCGCTTGACTCAGACAAATCTAGTTTAGATCGGCTTCAGGAAAAAGTGAATCAATTAAAATTCAAAAACAAAATTAAAATAATTCATTCTTCTTTTAATGATGATCTTAAATTTATTGAAAAATTCGATATTATTTTAGCGGAAGGATTTCTTAATGCTGTAGGATTTGAATACGGATTGCCTATCCTTTTAAAGAATCTAAAAAAAGCAGGTTATTTCATAATCCATGATGAAATAAAAGAAGATACACATAAAAAAGATTTATTTAAAAAATACGATTTGCAACTCATAGACTCATTCAGGCTGGAAAAAAACGAATGGTGGGATGATTATTACAATTGTCTGGAAGCAAAGATTATTAAGTTAAATGATAAGTCGTTATTTCAGAATGAAATATCCGAAATAAATCAATATAAAAAAGATCCAGAAAAATTTAAGTCATTATATTACATCCTGCAAAATAAAAATTGATCCTTACATTGAGTTTCCATAAACGATCAGCTATGCTGCTAAAGATGGATGATTTCTTTTCCTGTTTATTATTAACCCGGCAATAATAACACAAATTCCAATAATCAGAATTACTGATCTTGCCTGCGGATATAAAAGATCAGATACTTCTGCTGACTGGACAAGCACATCATAACATGCACCAACTCCCCAGAAGAACGGATATATAAGCAGAGCGCTGTTGGCTATTCTGAAAACTAAAGCGTACATTATCCCTACGAATAATAATTTGCCGAATTCAGGCTGGAAGCCTGCGTGATGCAACGAGTAAAATACGGCCGCAATCAGTATTGCCGGAATGATCCCGAATGATCGCTCTGTTGCAGTTCTTATATAGGAATAGAACACGATTGTTTCGAAGATGCCAGCGAGCATTATATATGCCATTTTCCAGAAGATTTCGCCGGTAAAAACAAAATTATCTGGCAAAGGAACTTCATTAAGGAACATGAATAGAAGAAGGCCGCCAAGTATCAAATTAATCGGCAGGAAGATATACCATTTGCTTACATGCAGACCGTATTCCTTATAGCTTTGTTTTCTGTTTATCATAAATAAAGGCAGTCCGATTCCGAACAGCAATATCATGAGAATGTCTCTGAGAAATATTGAAATGAAGTAATTTTCAGAAGCGTAAATCATCGCAACGGATAATCCTACAACAATTATTCCGACCGCTATTGATATCATTGCATCCGGCTGCGGATTCCATTTGAATAATTTTTTTATAAATCTTTCTTTCATACGAGATCTCCTGATTTTTTCCTTCGCATCTGGATCTGTTAATATAAAACCCTATGTTTAATAAGACGAAATATTAAATTAATCATTGTAAATTAAATTTATATAATTCTTTGTTAATAGTATATTACAGCTGATCCAATGTCAAAAAATTTAAAAAAGTCATTGACCTTCCAGTTACTGTAATAGCGAGACTCGATCCAGTTTATAATTCAAATGGAGCAGGTATTATATGTATTCAATCGGACAGTTTTCCACAATAACAAAGATCCCGTGCAAAACGCTTCGGTATTATGATGAAATTGGCCTCCTGAAACCCGCTATGACAGATGATGATAATAATTACAGGTATTATGATCACAATTCAGTTCTACAGGCTCAGCAGATTTTAATTTATCGTAATTGCGGAATGCCTCTTGAAAAGATCAGAGAACTTCTTGAAGAAACAAAAGATAAGGAAAATCTGTACGAAATTCTGATTACCCAGTTATCGGTTCTGGATCAGAAAATAAATGAGACACATACCAGCCGCTCCAGATTGGAAGAAATCATCAAATCACTGGAGGGAGAGAAAATGTATCCTGTTGAGTTAATTATAAAAGAGGATCAGCATGTTATCAGCATGCGTCAGAGGGGGAATCATGAAACGATTTCCGCAATTTTAAGCAAGTTGTTTGAAACAGCTGCTGTGGAAAAATTAACAATTGCAGGGCCTCATACAATTATATGGCATGAAGAAAAAGATTTTTCACGCGACGACGTTGATATGGAAATATATGTTCCGATTGAAAACAGCGCGGGCGTCAGTTGTGGATTATTTCAGAAAATGCCGGCTGGAGATTTCTGCCGTACAATGTACAAAGGGAGCATGACAACATTAAGTTCAGCTTACGAGAGGATTTATGATTTTATCAGCAAAAATCATTATATAATCACAGGACCCTTTCGGGAAACATATTCGAGCAGGATGGGGTTCATAAATCCAAACGAAATGGAAATAGAATTATCCGTTCCTGTAATACAAAACGCAAAGGGGAAATAACAATGGATAACAACAAAAAAAATTTATTACTGACTTTGACCGACTATTTAGCGTGGACATTGTTCCTGGCCCTGGGCAGCTTTTTATTCGTAACAATAAAAAACAACGAAGCTCCGGGAAGCATTATCCTTGGAGTGTCATCCGCGGTTTTCGGAATAATTATTCCATATCATCTCAGAAGAATAAAGATCAATGAGTACAGGTTCCTGCCGGAAAAAAAAATTATCCGGACAATAATCATAACCCTGATGTTTTTCGTGTTCTGCATATTTATTTTCCCGTCCGGATTTCTGGGAACTGATAATACATTTAAATTTTTTAGCAATATTCCTGATCCCCTGACAATCATCTCAACATTTTTATTTCTGCTGTTCTCTGCGGCTGTTTATGGATTTATTTTCTGGGGAGGATTGCTGTACGCTGTGAAAAATAACTCGAATAAAATCATTGCTTTGTTAACGACCAGCGTACTGTTCAGCCTTTATCATTTTTCGCAGTTCCCGTTTACGCCGGTTACTTTTCCATTCCTTGCGTGGATGTTTATCTGGGCGGTTATGTTAACAGCGCTGACATTAATAAACAATTGTGTTCTTCCGACAATTATTGTGCATCAGTTCGGACAGTTTGTTTACTTTGCTTCTTCAAAAGAAAATCCGTTCACGGAAATTAAAAGTTCAATAACCAGTTTTGCCCTTCTCGGGTTACTTCTTTAAATATATTTTTTAATATTCAGAAACTCTAACAAGATAAAAACATCCTGATAATATCAAGCTGCAATAAAATATAAATCGCTTCATCAGATCAGTGAATATACGAATGGCCAGGCCATGTAAGCAGAGAATAAAAGAATAATAGAATATGAAGCTATCTCCAGGATCGCGGCTATTCTTGCAAGCCTTGTTTTATTTTGCTTTATCCTCGCAAAAAGCGTCTCCCTGCCTGCATAAGCAATATATCCTGATACTGAGATCACTATTCCCATGCCTAAAGACATTGCAATGACTCCAGCAATGCCTGCTGCGATAAGATCAAGATAAATTGAAAGCAGCAGAACCATGGTAACTCCCGGACACGGCACAAGGCTTGTAACTATTATGACTGAATACAATTTTGCTTTTTTATTATCAGAAGGGAGTTGCTCCTTTTTAGCAAAAAGAGATAACGCCCTTGCTGCAATAAAAGAAACCGCAATTATAACAAGAGCTAAAAACGTGAAACCTTCCATGTAAATATATACTCTGTCTGTTCCGGACAGACTGGCTATTGTCTTCTGAACAAGCCATATCAAAAGTATTATAAAAATGCTTACACCTGCATGTATCCCTGCAGAAAGAAATCCGGCTGCAGCAGGTTCAGGCAGCCTCGCTTTTCTGGAAAGGAAAAGAGAAAATATAACGGTTTTCCTGTGACCAGGCCCCATGGCATGGAAAAGCCCGTACATAAATGAAGCTGCAATGAAAATTATAATCAGGTCGCCCGAATCGCCGGACTTGATCTGTCTTAGTAGGCCTGCGATCTTATCCCTGTATTCGAATTGCAGATCAGTAAAAGGCCCAGTGCCTCCGGATGCTACCGGCGGGGGAGCCGGTGTTATCTTTCCTTCTTCTCCGAAAAAAGGATTTGCTGACAGTGTATTCAGGAAGAATAAAAATAATAAACATGCGAATCCTGCGATCGCTTTAATGTTTTTTATGATTTTTGACTTATGCATAATCCGGGGCTGCTATTCCTTGAAGAATAATCGGATTTCGTCAGGGTATGCGGTTTCAAGTCCGGGTTTCCATTTTTTATAGATGCGCATATCACTGGCCGCGCCCAGGGGGTTGTAATATACCGGATAATCTTTATTTTTAGCAATCTCAAATTCAGGAGATTTACCTGATGTTTGCTTTATTGTAACCGGGATTTCTGAATATTTTATATCACAATAAAAGCTTCTGTCAAATACGGCTATATAAAAATCATCTCCATAATTCATGCCCTGCAGAGGCACATAAAAGCAATAAAAAAGGAGATTGTCCTTCTGCCATGCCTTGAAATTTTCAACTTTTTTCGGATGCTGTCTCATCTTATTCTTTCGTAAAAATAAAAAATATCCGTAATTCTTTAAATTTATGAATGCTCCGTTATAGATATCCTTTATTTCATTATCTTCAAACAATCCGTTTTTATTTTTATCAAATTCATGGATTACAGAAGCGCTGAAATAATCATCAAACTGCCATTCAACCCAGAATCCGGCGCATTTGTCTTCACTGTATTCAACTTCCAGTTTTGAGTATAGCCGGACATGAGGATGAGCCGAAACGGCTGTTTCAAATGCCAAAATAAGTACGAATAAAATTAATGGGATGGTTCTCATTGTTTGCATATAATTATTAAAGTTTTTATAATTTTCTTGATCAGCGTTCCACTCAGCCCGCAAGACGGTTAAATTCTTTGTACGGGGCAAATTATGAGGAAAATAATATAACAGCAAAATAAATTTTTATAAAATTTAGTTACTCAAAGGTTTCTGATGAATAATTTATTTTCATAGTGAAAAAATAAAATTTTTTTCAGGTCTACAGCTAAGTAAAATGCTGTTATCCGCCACGCTCTATTTAAAAACTTTTATAAGTTATTTGTCAACAAAGTATTCCTTAGAAATCAACAGCTTTCTTCTACTATTTGTGATTGTTTTAAATTCATGCCGTTAATTCTTTCAAACAGCCATCCGGAGTAATTATCTTCCTTAAGTTTTAATTCGCAGCTTGCTTTAAAAACAGGTGGCTCAGTTATTATATTTTGTAACTTTACCGTTAAAACCAACATTTAAATAGTTTGGTAATTTTTTTACAATAAAAAATTAAAAATTACGTCATAAATAATATAAGCAGAATAATTTTAAGGAAATTTAAGGTTATTTGCATGGTATATATCTGTTACTTAAGTAATGGTTATTAAATTCTAAATTTCTAAATAATACGATTTTATTTTATTAATATGAAAGGAATAGGGAGGTGATGTATATTGAATAAAAATTGACAAAGAGTAAGGCAGCCATACTCTTGTATTTCTATGGCAACAATCAAAAACGAATCCAGAACTGATAAACAAAAAGTCGGCTATTTACTGCTGAATTTGATACAATATTTCCTGAAAATCGATAGGAAAACCAGATATTATGGAACCGATGTGCCCATTTATTATGCGGAAATTCATGTTATCAAGACTATTGCGGAAAATCCGGGCATTAATATAGGAGGACTGGCAAAATTACTAGGCATAACAAAAGGTTCAGTCTCTGAGGTAATCAAAAAACTTGAGAAAAAAGGCCTGGTAATAAAAAATACAGATCCGAGAAATGCTTCACGACTGTCTTTAATGCTGACTAAAAAAGCCGAAAAGGCCAACAATTATCATTTAAGATATCATATTGCTTTTAATGAAATCATTAGGAAGGCGTTAGGTGAAGCTGATGACAAAGAAGTCCGTTTTTTATTGATGTTTATTGATTACATGGTGTCGCAGGCAGACAGGCTTGAACAAATGATTAAGGATATGGATTAATTTTTTTGCTATAAGTGTATGGTTGCCATACACTTATAGCAAAAAAATTAAGTTAGAAGTTATTAATATTTTCAGGAGGATATAATTTGAAGAATTTACTGATTATCGGCGGATCACTTTTTTTGTTCCTATTGGGTTTGTTCGCATTCCAGGTCAGGGCATATCCTGAAGAATATGAGGGCACGGCTTTACATGAGAATGCAGATGAAAATATCTCCACTAGATACAACTTAGGCGGCTATATCAAAAGTGGAATTTTTTCCTGGGATGATGAATTCAGGGAAATTTTTGCAGAAGGCTCCCTTAAGCTCGAAAGCGCGGCCGGGACATTCGGCAATGCTTTCGCGGAGCTTCGTTACCGTGCTTCGTCCTCTGATTCGGAGGATAAAAGTGATTTTAATTTCAGGGAAGCTTACGCGGAAATCTATGCCGGGAAGCTGGATATACGCTCCGGAAAGCAGGTAATCGTATGGGGCAGAGCCGACGGGTTCAACCCTACGAACAATATCACCCCTTCCGATTATACGGTATTCTCGTCTGAAGAAGACGACAGGAGAATGTCCAACTTTGTTGTGAAAGGTGTATTTAACGCGGATCCCTTTAAGCTGGAAGCGGATTGGGTACCCGTATATCTTTCTTCGGAGCTCCCTTTCGGCAATGCTTCAATGCCTGCCGGAATTGAATGGGCAAACATGGATGCCCCCAAAAAGAAACCGGAAAATTCCACCTTTGCCGTAAAGGTTGAGATAGAAAGTGCTTCTTTTGACGGCTCTCTTTCGTATTACAACGGCTATTACAAAACGCCCGGTTTGGATTACTATATTTCACAAAGCGTGGTTTATGTTCAAACAAAGCCTTTCAGGACGCAGGTAGCCGGAGTGGATTTTTCCACGACAGTGGGAAAATACGGCCTCAGGGGAGAATTCGCTCTGAGCATCCCTGAGGATACGAAAGAAGACCTGGCTTTCCCGGGGCGTCAGGCTGAATACACGATAGGCATCGACCGGGAATGGAGGAGCTTCAGCTGTATTCTACAATATATAGGAAAATATGTGATCGATTACGACAGGGGCGCGGACGCTCCCAATACGCTCGAAAAAGAACTAATCGCGTGGAACAGGATGATCTTTTCTCAACAGGAGGAATGGAACCATTCAGCGTCACTGCGCCTGTCACTTTCTCTTATGCACGAAACCCTTGCCCTGGAAGTACTGGGGTTGGCAAATTTCAGCACTGAGGAAGTTTATTTTCAGCCGAAGGCATCTTATACAATCTCCGACGCCTTTGTGCTCTGCGCCGGAGCGCAGCTTTATTACGGACCGGACGACACTCTCTTTGGTTTTATGGAAAAGAATAAAAACGCGCTATTTATGGAAATCAAAAAATCTTTTTAGTTCTGGGTTTATGATGCCGGCTGTCAGACAGGCGGTTATCTACCCGAGATTTATTTAAAAATCAAATTATTAAAAGGAGAAATTTATGGAAAAGCTGTCAAAATTTGTGATCAGGTTCAGGTGGCCGATAATTATCCTGTTCCTGGCTTTTACCGTGATCATGGGTGCCATGATCAGGAACGCGCGGTTCAACGCGGATATGCAGACATATCTGCCGGATACAATGGATGCGCGTGTAGATCAGGAGAAGATAGAGAAGATATTCGGGGGCACCGACCTTGTGATGATAGTCCTTAAGACGGACGACGTGATAAATAAAGACACGCTTGAGCGAGTAAAACTTTTTTCGCGGAAAATGAAAAAAGTAAAGGGCATAGAAAAGGTCATGTCACTTTTTGACCTCAAGCAGGTACGCAATGAAAATGAGGCAATGATAGTGGATTCTGCTGTTAAGATGATCCCGGCCTCAGAGGAAGATATAGGAATCATTAAAAAAGAGATATCGGAAAACGACCTTGTTTTCGGAAGCGTGGTCTCTAAGAATTTTACTACTACGGTGGTAATAGGTATGATTACTCCAGGCACTCATGATAAGTCCCTGGCGGAAGCTCTGGAGAAACTGGTTAAAGATATTCCCGGAAAGGAAGATGTAATGATAGGGGGGGCCCCGTACATCCGCTCCCAAACAGCACTCAATATGCAGAGGGATATCGGACGGCTCCTCCCTCTCGGGCTACTATTTATGCTGGTTTTCCTTTATGTTAGTTTCAGGCAGTTCAGAGGTGTGCTGCTCTCTTCCGCTGTTGTATTTATGTCTATATTCGTAGTGCTCGGCTTTATCCCTCTATTTGGTTGGGATATTACTCTGGTGACTATAATACTCGCGGTTTTGCTTATAGCTGTGGCCAATGATTACGGCATACATATGTTCGCTCATTTTCAGGATGAAAACACACCAGGCAACACTTTTACAAAGGAGGAGATATCTGCCCGTATGCTCACAAGCATAGGAAAGCCCGTGATCGTGGCAGGCGTTACAACTATAGCCGGGCTTCTGTGTATGTTCGGGCATATACTTATACCTGCAGAACAGATGGGGATATTGGGCGGCGCAGGGATAGCCTTTGCTTTACTCGCGAGCCTTTTTTTTATACCTGCAATGAATTCCATTCTTCCGAAGCCTAAACCTCTTCAAACTGCGGCAAAGGGAAAAGAAATAAAAGGACTTAACAGAATACTTGGTTTTGTAAGTGATCTCGCCGTAAATAAACCGCGGAGGGTCGTGATTTCCATAACTGTGATTGTACTGATACTTGCCGCAGGGATATTGAGATTAACTGTGAACAGCAATCCTGTAAGCGTTTATCCGCATGGACATATGGTGGAAAAATCATCTCTTCTAATAAACAGCGAACTCGGGGGGTTTTTTCCTCTTTCAATCGTATTCGAGGGTGACATCAAGGATCCGGAGATGCTTAAGAAAATGGATCTTATAGAGAAAAAGATCCGCGAGATACCTCAGGTAGGCACAACGCAGTCCATAGCCCGCGTTGTTCGCCAGATCAGCCGGGCGCTGTACAATACGTCCGATCCCGGCTACGACAGTATACCGGATACATACAATGCCGTGTCGCAGTATTTCGAGCTTTACCTTATGAGCGGCGATCCTGAGGATTTTGAGAAGATGGTGGATTTCTCATTCGGGAAGGCCATGATACTTGTGCGTTTTAAAGAGATGAATACGCCCGTCCTTCGCAAATGCGTAAACGAGATCAGAGAAATAGTTAAGAATGATCCTGATATAAAAATAGTTGGAGGAATTGTAGATATTTTTTCAAAGATGGACAAAGAGGTTGTAGACGGCCAGTTATTTTCCATTATTGCGTCGATCATGGCGGTATTCATTATAATAGCTTTTGCCTTCCGCTCGGTAAAAGGCGCTGCATTGCAGATTATACCGCTTGTATCCGCTATACTTATCCTGTTCGGCTTAATGGGTATAGCCGGGATAGAGTTAAATTTCACGACCGCGCTTCTTTCTTCGATCATGATCGGAGTCGGGGTGGATTATACCACGCATTTCACATGGCGTTACCGTGAAGAACGGCAAAGCGGGCTCAGCATCCAAGACGCGATCAGGATGACCATACTTACAGCAGGGCGCGGAATCATTTTCAATGCGTTTTCAGTCATTATCGGATTCGCTGCGCTGACTTTCTCTTCATTTCAGCCTGTCCGTATCTTCGGTCTGCTCATTGTTGTAATAATTTTCGCGTGCCTTATAGGTGGTCTTGTACTAATACCGTCTTTGTTTATGCTCATAAAACCAAATTTTTGCGAGCCGGTTAAAATAGAACAGAATAAAAATATTTCAAAGCAGAAAAATATGAAACTAAATAAAATTATTATTCCCGTTGTGTTTATTATGGCCGCAGCGGTGAGTTATCTTTATGCGGAAATTACAGCAAAAGAGGTAATGCGGAAGTCAATTGAAACAACGCGCGTGGACGGCACTGAATCCCTATCAACCCTGGTCATCATGAACCAGAACGGGGAAAAACGCGTCCGCAAAATGTTAATGGTAAGCAGGATGTACAATAACGGGCAGCTTGAAAAAAAAATGGTCCGTTTCACTGCACCTGCGGACGTAAAAGGGACAGGATTTCTTTCGTTTGACTATAATGAGAAGTCAGATGACAAATGGATGTACATGCCCGCGCTGCGCAAAACACGCCGCATTATAAGCTCGGAGAACGCCAAGAGCTTTATGGGCTCCGAATTCTCATACGCTGATATGTCCATGCCCACGCTGAATGATTTTAATTACAAGTCTTTGCCGGATGAAACAGTGAACGGTGAAAATTGTTACATGATTGAGATCACACCAAAGGACGAGACGGTTGGAGAGGAGAACGGTTTTTCAAAAAAAATCTCGTACATAAGCAAAAGGGATTTTGTTCTCAGGAAGGCCGAATACTTCGACCTGAACGGCGAAAAGGAAAAGATACTCGAGGTTCAATCCGTTATTGAGGTGGATAAAACAAAGCACAAATATAAAATGAAAAAGATGACAATGACAAATGTCCATAACAACAGAAAATCGGTTTCGAGCACCGACAGCATAAAGTTCAATCCGGGAATACCGGACGAGTATTTCACAACGCGTTATCTTCTGAAGTAATTTATAATTTAGATTTAAAGATTATTTCCAGAATGAATATTATTTTTGTCGTTAAATAAATATTGGAATCTTTAAAAGTTATAAAAAAATATTGATGTTTTGGCGGGTAAGTAATATTTTTTACCCTCCTGCCAGAACATCATATTTCCACGTATTTTATTCAGTGGATTAAAGAATTAATTATTTTAAAAATATTATCAATTTTTTCCGACTATGGCAATACAGTGCGTATCATTTCAAGATAACCGAGTTCCCTGACACGCGCCAGTACGGGCTGGAAATTGATATCAAATATCCATCCGATCTGAAGCAGTTTAAAATCATTCAGGTTCTTAATATATTTAATATCAACTATTCTTTTGTTGATCAGATCGTTGTAAACTTCTTCCAAAAATCCAGGCGTATCCGGCAATTCAAGTTCAACACCGCTGTTCCTTTTACGGTCTTTTATATTGTAATAATCCGTAACCACTTTCCAGATATCAAGCTTGTCTGCATCCCGTATGAGTTTTTCATAAAACAGGAAGGGATCTTTTTCTTCAGCAGGCAGATAAGCGCGATTGTGATATTATATTGCTCTTAATACTATTTCACGCATATCCGGATCAATTGTTTTAAGTATTTTAGATTCCTTAAGTATTTTTATGCCAGGTAAAGCATGATTCTCGGACCTGATGTCCACAAATGTTTTATAACGGGCATACTGTTCAAAACGGCCTATATAGTGCAGCAGGTCTGCCATACCTGTGTAGACTTTTTATTTTATATCTTCATCTGTTAAAACCGCAGAAGATAGAGAAATATCGCTGCTGCTTTCGTAAACGCGTATGTTTTTATCCCTGAAAAAATTTTACTGCTGCAGGCTGCAGTTTGTTCCGGCCGGCCCGCAGCAGTATTCGCTTTTTAAAACCTGATCTGAAATTTCATATTCAGTATTTCTTATGAGAATGCAGATATAAATAATTTACAGACTCATTTTAGCTCCGACGTATAAATATCTTCCCGTTACAGGAGCATAAATATAAGCGGCAGAATCTTCCTGCTCTGCTGAATATATTGTATCCTGAACATAATTGAATATATTATCGCATCCCATAAAAAGAGTATATGTCCAGTCGCCGTATTTAAAATCTTTGCTTATTTTTGCATCAACCACGCAGTAGCCGTCCGTGTGATCAAGATGCGCTTCCGGGTCGCTGAGAGGATTTCCTGCTTCGTCAACAGTCATATCCCTTTGTACGTACTGTCTGCCTATATATCTGCCGCCTGCAGTTGCCTGGAAGCCGCGTTTCTTATCCTTATATTCCAGAGAAAGATTGCCTGTCATATCCGGCACCCTCTGAAGATTATCGCTGTCTTCATATCCGGCATCGCCGGGCTCAAGCTGCTTGTTCTTGAATTTTGCCACTGTGTATGTATATGCGGCATTGATTGTAAGCGGGTCAATGATCCTGTAAGAAACGCTGATTTCCGCTCCCTGGGTATATGCTTTTCCGGAATTTTTGAATATTGCATCATATTCCGGGGTAGATTCAAACACCATGTTGATTTTATTCTCAATATCCGTACGGAAAAGATTAAGATCGCATGTCAGTTTGTTGCCGTAATAAGTAATGCTCGCGTTGTAGCTTTTCGATTTTTCAGATTCAAGATCATCCGGAACTTCCACTGTAGGCGCGGCCGAGCAAAGATGCAAATCCTCAGCAAAAAGAGTAGGCACCTTAAACCCCCATCCGTGCGATGCCCTGAACACAAGGCTGTCAAAAATATCATACTTCAATGCAACTCTTGGGCTTACGGCCGAATCCTCTTTAAGAGAGCTTTCGAATACATTATCGTATCTCGCGCCTAAAACAAGTTCCAGCCCGTGAATAATATCCCATTCATCCTGAATATAACCGGCTGCTGTCTTTGATATTTTCATAGAATCATTTTGATAATTGATAATTTGTTTTAATTTTTCTTCTTTGTAATTACTGCCTAAGCTTAAAAAATGGCTGCCAAAAACAGACTGGCTTATTTTTACGTCAGCCAGATATCCGTCTTCTTCGGAATGGAAAGGCCTTGCTCCGTTAGTAGCGTCCCTTTCGTGAAAAGTACGTACCCAGTTAAGGTCTAAAATTCCGCCTGTAGTCAAATTGGCTCTGTAACCGGCGCCCCATTCCCATCTGTCAGTTGTTATGTGCTCGGCATCAGGATCAAGGGCATCATCAAATGCATTATAAGTAACCTCGGTATCATCTATTCCGTCATCATCCGTATCAATCATTCTTGTTTTATTCCCTACATATCCCCCCGCTCTGAATTCATGGAGGGCTCTCCCTATCAAAGTAAGCCTGTGCTTGTCATCTAAAAAGTATATATGGCTTTTCAGGTTCATGCTTTGCGTATCCTGCTCAATTTTATCCGTGTATTTATCATCATTGGTCAGCACATAATCATTATGGTGCTTGTTCCCGTCGAAAAGAAAAGCCATGTTCCCCATCCTGAATCCAACGGAAGCATTCGCGTCGTATGAACCATGGTCTACATCCTGATCATAAAAACCTGTTGTATAAGAAGCGGAAGCAGTTGTTTTTCCTTTCTGAGGTTCTTTTGTAATTACGTTTATAACCCCTCCAAGCGCGGAACTTCCGTAAAGAGCGGAAGAAGCGCCTTTTACGACTTCAATTCGCTCAATATTTACCGGATCTATCTGCCCGAGCCCGTAAACGCCTGCAAGAGCGCTGTATACTGGCATCCCGTCAAACAGTAAAAGTGAATATCCTCCTTCAAGTCCCTGCATTCTTATTTCCGTGAAATTGCAATTGGTACAGGAAGTATTTACAGTTACACCCGGAAGAAGGCCTTTGTCAAAAATTTCAAACAGGTTTTTTGCCCCGCTGTTTTCTATTCTTTCA
>JAFGSG010000053.1 GCA_016934735.1 Spirochaetota bacterium
AAACATCAATTGAAGGAAACAAACTCATATTCTTACCCCCATGATTCCCAGATAAGCGGACCGGAAATCCGAATTCGTCAACAGCTCTTCACAATGTCCCTGCATTCTACATGTTCCGGTCTGGAGAACGTAAGCGTAATCGGAAATCTCCAGGGCCTGATGAACATTTTGTTCAACAAGCAGAATAGTTATCCCCTCGCTGTTCAAAGTGCGGATAGTTTCAAACATTTTTTCAACTATAATGGGAGCCAGGCCGAGAGACGGTTCGTCCAGCATTAATAAGCTGGGTCTGGCCATCAACGCCCTGCCGATCGCCAGCATCTGCTGCTCCCCGCCGCTTAAAGTGCCGGCTGTCTGTTTTATTCTTTCCTTCAGAACGGGGAACAGGTTGAATGCCCGCTCCAGGGATTCTTTCATGTAAGGCCTGGTCTTAGCAGGATAGGCGCCTAATTCAAGATTTTCCAGAACCGTCAGTTTGGTAAAAAGATGTCTTCCTTCCGGAACCTGTGAAATACCCAGATCAACAACTTCCTCAGGTTTTAGCTTTGCCAACGATTTTCCTGAAAATAATATCTCGCCTTTGACAGGTGGCGTAATCATTGAAATAGCATTCAGGATCGTGCTTTTGCCGGCGCCGTTTGCACCGACTAATGTTATAATCTTTCCTTCATCAACAAAAAAGGAAACATCACATACGGCCAGAGCGTCGCCATATGAAATATTTATATTTTTTATCTCAAGTAGATGGTTTTCCAAGGTATGCCTCTATTACCCTATTATTTTGTGCTATTTCTTCAGGTTTTCCCTCAGCAAGTATTTGGCCGTAATCCAGTACTATTATATAATCACAAAGCTGGAAGATAGCTTCAACCTTATGTTCAACCCATAAGATCGCAACACTTCTCTCAGCACGCGCTTTTTTAATTACTCTGAGCATATTGTTTATTTCTGATGGATTGAGGCCAGCCATAGGCTCATCCAGAAGCATTATCAAAGGTTTCGAGACCATAGCTCTTGCAACCTCTATAAGCCGTCTGTCAGACAGAGTCATGTGTGATGTTATTATATCTTTTTTGCTTTCAAGGCCCACGAGCTCAAGAGCTTCCATTGCTTCCTGGCGCGCCTTTTTATTCCGTACTTTATGGCCGTAAATGGCACCTACTAAAACATTATCAAACGCACTCATACTGAGGGATGTCTTTGCCAGTTGGAATGTCCTGGAAATTCCCATCCAGCATATATGATGAGATGATTTTCCAGTAATTTTTTCATCCTTTAAAAAAATGTCGCCTCCGTCCGGCTTATAAATAGACGTAGTTACATTAAATAATGTGCTTTTCCCTGCCCCATTTGGCCCGATAAGCCCGGTTATCTGGTTCTGATTTACGCAAAGGCTAATATCGGTTAATGCGTACAGGCCGCCGAATCTCTTTGTAACATTTTCCATGCGGAAAACTGGACCATCAATTGTGCTACTCATTGCATATTTCCTTTTGATCCAAGTTAAATTAATATGTAAAAAATAAAATTCCCAAGGGCAAGCCCCCGGTGCTACTGCTCCTACTTCCGCCTTCGGCGTAAGCGGGGTATTATGTTTTAAAATGTTATCGATTTGCTTTTCAAATCAATAGGTTTACGTACGCCTTTAAATTAAGAAACGAAAGTCAAATAGTCTTATTTGCATCCTGCTAAAAAGTAGCCGCATATATGATCATATATTATTTATATCTTACATATAAGTCAATAAATTTATCGCAGGAGTATTTAGCGTTAAATTAATTTATCAAAGCAAGCTTTATAAAACGATCAGGTAAAATAAACAATAATGGCGGATTTGGTTAAATCCGCCATTTGCTTTTACTACTTATATACACCATACTCTTTGGTAAAATCAACCATAGCCTTTACATTCTCTGGTTTTGCCTCATCGAAGAAAGCTCCGTTGCTCATAATATAACCTCCGCCTTTACCTACAGTATCGATGAGTTTTTTACAATAATCCTTCACTTCCTGAACAGTTCCTAATTTTAACAGAGATGAAGGTACATTGCCTGCCAGGCATGCGTTTTTACCCAGGGTTTTCTTGGCTTTTGCTATATCCGACTGGTCAACCATCCACAGTGTTTTGCCTTTGGGTATATCCTGGATTATCTCCAGACGCGAAGTCCATGATCCTTCGAGCGCTGGGAATGGAATGCATCCGCCTTCTATCAGACCCAGTAAGACCTGTTTAAAAGTAGGCCAGTAAAACTTTTTGAATTGCTCATTAGACAGGAAACCGTCTGCCGCTTTATGCAGAGGTATAAAAATAAGAGGATTCCCTGTCTGCTGGGATGCACCTACCCCCATGGCGATCATTATAGGCACAAGCGCATCCAGTGCTTTCAGCAGCTTATCGGGCTGGCGATACATATCCATCATTATACCCCTGGTGCCTCTCAGGGTGTCGCCTATCACGTCAAACGGGGCCTTAGTGAATCCGCCGAGAATATTAGGAAATCCCTGCGATTTTAAATACATATCTGAAGCGCCCATAGCCATCGCCCATTTGAGGGCTTCTGCTCCGGCCTCAAAAAGACGCTTATAAGTTTCCTGAACAGGCGGCAGCGCGTAAGGAATAAAATTAAATGCCAGGCCATACATTTCAAGAATTCCCGTAAACGGAGGAAGCATTGTGAATCCCTGCAGAGCACCCATGACACGAGGAAGATAAAAATTTCTGAAATAAAACGAAGGATCCATAAGCAGAAGATCATATTCTTCCGCTTTCATATACTCTCCTTCTACTGCCTGATAACTATGTTCCGGCGCAACTCCGTGTCCAGGCCATTTATACAGTTTGTAGTCAATAGTTTCATAAAATTTTCCCGGGCCCGGCGCTGAAGCAGCTATATTCATATCAGGTTTTATTCCTTCTATGAATTTATTAAAAGCCGAAGTACATTTATCATAATCATACATAGCTTCCTCAACTGTCATTCCCGCGTTGATATACGGGAACATGCTGGGGAATATAGCAACTGGCACCCTGTCCGGAATCTTCTTTAACTGAATGGCATCCTTTATTCTGTTTATACTGCCTTTATAATTTGATTGAGCTTCAGCACTTTGGAATTTAAGCGGATTGCCCTCAGGGTCTTTCGGGTTTAAAAGTTTTTGAAACTGAACTTCCTGCTTTTCATCAGCATTCATTTCTGTCCAATTTTTTTCCATGTTATTTTCCTCCTATCCAGCTATTTGCTAATTTTACCGCTTCCATGGCGTCTTTTCCAAAGGCATCTGCTCCGGTATATGTCCTGACCTTATCGTCAATCTGTCCTCCGCCGATCATAATCTTCAGCTTGTCGCGTAGTCCCTCTTTCTTCAGGGCATCTACAGTCTCTTTCATGGTATCAAATGCAAGTGTCAGGAATCCGCTTAATGCTACAACAGTACTGTTTGTCTCTTTGACTTTATCTACGAATTTTTGCACAGGTACATCTATGCCGAGGTCAAATACTTCAAATCCGTTTACATCCAGCATAAAAACAACAAGGTCCTTTCCAATATCGTGAATATCGCCGGCAACTGTACCAACAATGACTTTTCCACGTTTCTTTACGTCCCCTGCTTTCTTAAGATGAGGTTCAAGCTTCTGGACGATTTGTTTCAGCAACTCTCCGGAAAAGATAAGATCAGGGATAAAATATTCTCCGCTTGCGAACCTTTTGCCAACAATCGCCATGGCTTCCTGAGTCTCTCCCAGAATTTTCATAGCATCGTCGCCTTTCGCTAAAGCCTTATCAACATAGTCCAATGCTTCCGGTTCCTGCAAATCCGATAAAAATTTTACCAATTTACCAGCCATTTAAGTAACCTCCTAAAATATTTTTTTCAGCTATATGAAAAGATGAGTGCTTTAATGCAAAATACCTTTTCATAATAGATCATTTTATAGCATAATTTTTATAAATTATCTATTATCAATCCAGCGGCCATTCTTGCTCCAAAGCCGGGTGCAAGACCGCATTTTTCAAAACCCCTTGCCTCGGCAAACGCGGCCATGTTTTCTTCACTTGAACCTGGAGCCATGTCACGTCCGAAAATTACTTTCTCCTGAATATCGGCACAGCGTATGTGCCCGAATTTCTCCCTGAACCTGCCGATAAATTGCTGAGCGATTCCTATCGTTCTGCCTTTAGCCTCATAATCAGCAATGTTTTCACTTCCGAATAAAAGCCCGAATGCAATAAGACTGCCGGTTATTGCTCCGCATATTTCACCTGTCCCGCCTATCCCGGGAAACGGGCTTAATGCCTTTATAATTTCCAAACTGCCTACACCGAATTCCTCTAATAAGGCAATAGCTGTTCCCTGCGCGCAATTTTTTGCATAATAATTGTTTTCTTCCGCCCGTAATTGGACCCGGTCAAGAATAATGTCCTTTTCAGCCATCAGAGCTTTTTTGTCTAAATTTTTACGGATTATTCCACTTGCAGCTAATTTTTCGAATCTTTTCGTTATTTCCTGATTATTCCATACTCTGTTTTCAAGTTCTTTGATTTTATTGTTTATAGCAAGATCCTGCACCATGCGACTCCTTTTTTGCATCAAGTAAGAATTATTAAAGCTGTATCTTTATTTATTTGAAATAAATTATTTTAATCAGTAACCATAAAATGATTATAGTACCAGCCGGTTTTATTTGCAATCAAAATGTATAATATTTTTAAATTTTTGTTGTCAATAACCAGCTTCATTATACTTTGCTTTTAAACAGGATATTGAAGTTTCCAACAGCAATAGCTGTTCCATTTGCAGCCTCAATATTTCTTCTATAATTGTTAAAATATATTTTATTTAAAAATAATTTTATGTACTATATATACTTATATTAGCAGATAAATCTAATCTGGATTTAAAAAAAATAGTTAAAATTTAAAATTATTATAATAATGAGGAAAGTTTACAGCGAATTCAATTAATAACTCATCTTGACTGACTTTTTAACATAAGGGTAAGGAAAAGACAAATAAAAAAAGGCAAAACAACCGATGAAAAAGGTG
>JAFGSG010000054.1 GCA_016934735.1 Spirochaetota bacterium
GAATAAATCTTATAAAATCCGATTAAAATAGGAAATTCTCAAGTATTATATATACGATATTATGAGAAAAGAAACAAGTCTATTATTAAAATCTTTCACGAGTTCATTTTTCTCTCTTATTAGATCTTTAATTATCATTGTAAGAATAGCGATCCCGGCGGCAAGCAGCAGATTGAGACCAAGATCATTGAACATGAGCCAGTGTCTTGTATCTTTGCGCAGAATTTCCACTAAATAACGGCCGATTGCATTCCCTGCCGCGGTAGCGCACAAAACAGATAATAATACGATCGGGATTCTTATAAAATTGGTTTTTCGGCGCAGAAGGTGAATAGCACAGTAACCGGCAGGAGTGCACAAAAACGCTATTGAAAATGTTAAAATTACCGTTTCTACTAAAACTGAATGAACGGAAACCGGGCTGGCTGTCACTTTCGGAATTAAGCGCATAACAAAGACCGTGATAACGACAGACAACACGGAATAAATTGCAAGCCAGATGATCAATCTTTTTATTTTTATTGGAATTGCACGCATTTGGAATTGATTCTATAAATAGTATCTTATATTTAATTATCGGCGTTATTTCTGGATATAAATCGAATTTTTCAATAAATTAATTCATAAATATGTAATTTTTAATACCGGCAGGAGCGAAAATTTTTATTACAGAAAGATGTGATTTAAATAACCAAGTCGCTAATCCCGATCTGACGTCAATAGAATTCATCAATTTTATTGCCTGTGCAGTAATTATACACCACTTTATTTTTTTTATCACTGATTTAAGATTTTAATCAGATTACAGGCCTTGCCTTGAACAAAAGGCCTGTAGTCACGGCAACAAATGTCTGGCTTTTCTGCACTCTATTATTACTTACAGATCAACTGTAATCATAAAGCTACACTTTTACCAAATGGCTACCAAGGCACGGCTATGTTAACAAATTCGACTGTACTCGTCATAACGGACAGGCCATAATTATTCCCGTCTATAAAAAACACATATGGTTTTTTCCCATCAACCACAAGACAAATGTCTTTTGTGCTGTCATCGTTAAACTCTAATACGCCGTATGGATGCCATGCATTGTTATCAAAATGATAGACACATGGGTAGAACGCATCTACTGCGACAACAAGTCTTCCCTCGTCAGTTATATCCATTTTAATACGATCGCCGTTTGCCAGCTCTTCGGAAAAACGCTCATTTCCTACAGAGCTCCAGTTTGCGCCTGCGGCGCTGGCAGAAATATTCAGACGGGCAACTGTTGCTTCAGGATCATTATCTGCATTAAATACAGGCCTGAATGAGTCAATATCCGCATACGCAATAAAAAGATTATTATTATAAATTTTTGCAGAATAGTCTGCAGCCGACCACGTGTTGTCCTCGGCTATTCCGTTATTTGCGGTATCTGCCCATTGAGCGTTGGCGACGTCATAATATCTGCATTTGATCCTGAATTGTAAGACTCGCTCCCATGCCGCCCAGCCCGTTGTTTCATCAACAGCTTCCTTAAAAACAACATAGGGCGTTGCGCCGTTAAACGCTATTTTTGGCGTGCATATTACGGCAGAGAAATCAGTATCCTGCCCGCTGGCGTTTCCATATGTACAGACTACTGTATTTCCTGTGTATACAATTCCACCGTTATATGCTGTCCAATCATTCCCGTCAAATATCGAAACGTATACGTTTTTTATTTTTCCGTCATTTTCAGCCTTAATATATGTACAATAGAGCGAATTATTTGCATCAACATTGATTGAAAATGAATTATAAAATCTAAGAGCGGTCTCTTCAGCACTAAGATGTATTGCATTCCCGATCTGAACCCAAGAATCATTACCCGCATTATATTTTTTAACAATGATATTCGCTTCGTGATTTGCATTTGAAGTATCATATGTTTCATTATACGCGACATAGATTGTTCCGTTTGAATCAGCGATTAAATAATCGCTCGAAGCATATCCTTTGCCGGTAGATGAGCCCAGGCCGCGCTGCCCGGCATAAACCCAGTTAACTCCATCAAATTTCATAACGCTAACCTGCGGCACTGATGTATTGCTGTTCAGGCGTTCATTATACGCAATAAAAGGACTACCGTTCGAGATGCAAATATCTGTGCTGTTAACATATCTAATATCATTCTTATCCCGCTCAAGAAAGCGCTGTGTGCCGACATACGCCCAGCCTGTTATCCTGAATCTCCCGGAAACTGGTTCCGAGTTCAACCAATAATCGCCGTCGCCCGCCGCAATTGCTTTTATGGTTATTTCGCCGATTGGAGTATCAATTGGATTCTGATACTCCATTGTCCCGGTAAGCAGCATATTGTCCAGATCAGGATTATTTCCGTTTGTGGTATAATATATCTTTGCTCCCGGAGTGGCGCAGGAAAGTGCAACATTTTGATTATCGGCATACAATCCGGGCTGAATGCTGAACTGAACGGGCGCAACCTGTTCAGGTATTACTCCGGAATTTGATTCGCTGAAATTGCTGTCGCCAATTGTATTTTTCGCTTTTACCCATGCATAATAAATCTTTCTTTTTTCCAATGTGTTATTATTAAATGAGTTGATTATGCATGTGTTATCAGCATTATTATTATCATTGGCAATTAATTCAGCGCTCGTATTGTCATCTGTAGTATTACACCATACCTCATATGATGTTGCGCCGTGAACATATGCCCATGTAACGTTCAGATTTCCGTTCAAAGCCGTCACAGACGGCCTTAAAGGCGCGTTCGGCGGGATGAATGGATTAAAAGGAATTCCGGCGGCCATATTGCCGAAATCGCTTATACCTATTGAATTCTTTGCCTTGAGCCAAATATAGTAAGTGGTGCCGTTTATTAATCCAAAAATAATATGGCTTGTCCCCGCTATATCTCCTCCATCCTTTAAAGCATCAATTGTCTTATCAGTAAGGCTGTACCATACTTCATAAGCTGTCGCTCCTCTGACTGAGGTCCAGTTTAATGCAAGCTGCGAGTCGGATTCCGCTATAATGACGGCATCCGGTTCGGCGGGTTTTGTATTTGTTGCAGTCGGCTCACTACCTCCTCCCCCGGAACAATACGTTAAAGAAATTAAAATAAATAGCATCAACATTTTTATTATTGTTCTTTTCATATATAACTCACCTCAAATTATTTGACTCCATTATTAAGCTATAAATACAAACCGCTAAACTTCAGCCTGTATAATTGGTTCTGAAATATTTAAACGACCTATTATATATACGAATTATTTTCCGGATAATCAAGGCAGTGGGGAATGAAAGATACCGGAAGAGTAATGAAAGATACCGGTTTTTTAAATAACTAATGTGTGTTTTTATCAGCATCCGGAAATAATAATTATTTAAAATAATAATAAAAGAGCCATCTAACAAACGGCTCTCTTATTATCTATCATCGCTATATGAATATAAATTTTCTTTCGAAGGTGTTTGTAATATCTTTTAGCATTTATAATTCTTTAAATGTTTTTATTTTTGTTCCTTCAACCCAGAGTTGTACTTCTGAAGTGACACCCCCCTGAGGAACTAAAATACCGGATGCATCTTCGCCTTTATTTACTGTTACTGTACGTGAGAAATAGTATCCATCTGCATTAATTGACTGCCAGGTTCCTTTGGTGCTTATGCTATCTATGATTACAACATATGTATCAGCTTTAGCATTTGTAACACCAAAAGAATAGGTTTCTCCCTGCGCTATTTTATACGATTCCGGTTCCGCCAGCAGCCCAAAATATTCAGTATCATCGTCATTTCCAAAGTCACATCCGCTGAAACAAAACAATAGCGCTACTGTAAAGGCAAATAGAAAGTATAACAATTTTTTCATAACATTTCCCCTTGTTGAATAAAGTTATTTTTCTTATTATATTTACGTAATTTTAATTAGAAATATCAAGAGGTGATGGAATGAAAGATATTTGGCTGGGAATGAAAGATACTGCTTTTTTTATATACCGAATCTTTCTTTTAACAAAGGGGGAATGTTTCTACCGATAGAAATAACGGTTTCATCTTCGTAATTCATATTAACTAAATATCGAAAGCTGTTTTTCCTTTATACGCAATTAAAACCAGTAAAATGAAGCGTAAAGAGAAATTACTGTTGTGTCATCCAGGCCTTTTTTATGATAAAATTGTTTTGAACAGTCAAGGTGCAATCCAAGGTTGAATATTTTTCCAAGCTTAAAATCATAACCAATACCGGCTATGAAGCCATATCCGTGAATTGAAATATCTGGATTGGAAGTATTTTTGCCTGATGAGCTTTCCGAGTAAGTGGACCCGCCTCCTCCGATCTTGAATGAAAGACCATTAATAAACGGATAATAAGTTCCGACTAAAAAGTAGTTGTAGATATAAACTGTGCTTGAATATAAATCGTCATTATCTTTATAATCAATATTACAATTAAAATAGGATATTTCAATTCCCGAGTTAAAATATGAATTTATTATAGCCCCGAGGCCGAATTGCCAGGTAACATTATGATAATTATCCACATCATGATTTTTATCGGCTAATTTTGGGATCGGTTGATTTTTTGACTGATCGGTATTAATATAACCCAAACCGCTTCCTATCCCGAATCCTATATACCACGCCCCTTTACCGTCATCATCGATGCTTCCCGGAGAAGCATTTGCCGAGTTGTTTATTATTAAGCAGAAAAATATTATAACAGTATACAAACATATTATCGATTTTTTCATTTCATTTTCCCTGAGATATAGATTTTAGAACCAGTAAAAAGCCACATAAATCCGCATAAATCTTGTTCCGTTCAATTCATCGTTTTTATAAAACTGATTAGCAAAATCAGCATGCAGCCCCATGTTGAAATTCGCCCTGAAATTAAAATCATAACCGATACCCATTAAAATGCCTATTCCTGAAGCAGAGTTGCGCTCATCTGCCTTTTCGCTTTCCAAACTGTATGAAACCCAGTAATTGCATCTGGTATATCCGGCGCCTCCTCTGACCGATAATCCGTTTTTGAACGGATAATAGGCTGTAATGATATTAAAATTATATAATTCAATTGATGCTAAACTATCATCATAGTAGTTTGCCTGTGTAATTAGAGCCGATATATCCAATCCCATATGTAGATGGGGAGTCAAAATAAAGCCTGTATCAATATTAAGTCCAAGATATGATTTTGAGTTACCCAGGTTTATCTCTTTGCCTTTATCATTAAAATATTCATTGAAAGTCTGATTACCTTCGCTGTCGGTATCGATAAAACCAAAACCGGCTCCAATGCCACAACCCATATACCACAATCCTTTTTGGCCGGGCTCATTGACTGCAAAAATTGGTTTGTCAGTAATACACACAATTGCGACTGCCATAAAAATTATTATTTTTATCTTCACGACGGCCGTACTTTTTGTTATTAGTTGCATACCAAAATCTCCATTGGATAAAATAAACTAAATTTTATCTTGAATACATACTGGCAAATAATGATTATTATTTTAAATTTAATTAGTAATTCTGGTAAAAATATGTTCACTGGATATTATTCGTATTGCCTTTTGAATTTATTAAGGGGTATAAGAATAAAAGATACCCGGCAGGGAATGAAAGATACTGCTTTTTTAAATTTTGAATTTTTCTTTTAATACGGGAGCTACGTTTCTTCCAACAGGAATAATGCTCTCATCTTCATCATCAAGATATGCCGTATATCGACCGCCTTCGTAATACCTGATCTGTTTTAAATATTTAATATTAATTATAAATTGCTTATGAACACGCAAAAAAATATCGGAAGGAAGCTTGTCTTTAAAATCCTTTAAAAGCTGATTTACAGTATAGATATTCTCTGATGTGTGAAAAGCACATTTTTTACCATGGGATGAGAGATAAATGAGATCGCCGAATTTAATAGCATGATATCCTTCATCATCTTTTACGGTTATCGTCCTGAATTCTTTATGTTCTCGGCTGTTTTCATTAATTCTGTCTAAACGCCTTTCGAGTTCTGTCTTTTTATTATTTAGAGTATCAAACTTAATCATAACTAAACCTATTACCGTCGCAAAAATTAAAATATAATCAAGATTATGGGATATTGTCCAGTGTGGTTTTTCTTTTAAAAGTAATTGAGCGAGATAATGTATAATAAAATTGCCAAGTAAGCCGGAAATTGAAGAAAGGGATAAAATTACAGGGATTTTAATAATGCCGGATTTTTCGTGCATATAACGTATAGAACAATAACCGGCAAGTGTGGAAAAGGAACCGACAACGAATATATTAAGCAGCAATTTAATTAGAGAAGAAAGATTTCCGGAATCGGGAGCAGGTGATTTGGAAATAAAAATGATAACTGTTATAGCGATATATATCAGTGTCCATTTGAAAAATAATTTTATGTCTGGGAACTTTCTGAACATAATCTCCGAATAGTAATGTAAGTTGTTACTGGATTTGGAATTAATACCACTTAATATATCCATATCGTATCATATATAAAATCGACAAAATATCCGGATTCAATATTCAAATTTTACGAAATCTCCAAATATATCGATCCGAATAAGAACTCAGATAACGGATAGGAACATATTGGCGGTCGATTATTTCTTATAAAAGAAAATTGAAAAGCTAGTCCTGCAATGAGAAAACGATCGGCAGCCGCGCAAGCATTTTTACGGCCCTGCCGTTCAACTTGCCGGGTCTGAAACGCATTCTTGAAATCACTTTGGTTGCGGCTTCATCAAATCCGTATACAGACGCAGCGGATAATACCTTGAAATTATTAACTGATCCATTCTCATCTACCTGGACTTCCACAAGCACGGTGCTCCGGGTAATGTTTGCTGATCTTGCGGCTTTAGGATAAAACTCGTCCGGATCAAAATCGATTATCGGAACAGGCGGATGATCCGCAAGATCAGCGAACATGTACCCGTCGGGATCTGTACCTGTGCCGGACAGCTTGTTAATGTTTACATCGGTGTTATTTGCATCAGGTGTGTCTTTACCTGCTCCCTCAATCCATTCTTCCTTCTGCACGGGAGCCGGATTTGTATCACCTCCCAGCATTACTGATGCGGGCAACTCAATAAAATCAACTTCCGCGTCTTTAAAGCTTATATTGGTACTGTCAATCACTTCAGAATCAGACGAACTGAATGCCGGCATGCCGGAAAGATAATAAACAGCGACGATGACCACATGAAGAGCAAATGACAAACTTACGCATCTTTTAAAAAGATCGAATCTCTTAAATTTTTGTACCATATTGCTGATTTCAGATCTCATATATTATTCCGATTTAACGTTTTACAGATAGAGCTATACGGGTGACGCCTGACTGACGTATAAGACCCATAGCATGTGCTATCCTGCCGTATGAAAGACGTTCATCAGCCGAAAGCGTTACCCTCATATTCGGCCTGTATCTGGATTCCTGCGAAAGCTTTAATAGCATTCTTTCTTCAGTGACTTCTATATCTTCCATTAACAATTTACCATTTGCCGTCATGGCGATCTGTATTGATTTCGCAATATTGGGATCAGCCGCATTTACCTTGGGCAGATTTATATTAACGGATTCCATCTTTAAAAAATTTGCAGTAACCATAAAGATAACGAGAAGCACCAGCAGTACATCAACCATAGGAGTAATGTTTATGTACCCGATCTCGTCGCTTTCAGAGTTGGAAAATAATGCCATAACGTATTACCTCTCTTTTATGTATTTATTCGTTTGTTTTCTTTCTCTTCGAACGCAGGCCCGCGTTTATCTCTTTTGAAAAAATCTCAAGATGCTGAATAATGATCTTTACTTTTTTTGAAAAATAATTGTTTGCCATTACAACAGGAATTGCAATAAACAAACCTGCCGCCGTAGCCAGCAATGCTTTTGATATGCTGCGCATCACGACTTCAGCGCCTGTGCTTCCGAGCGTGCCAAGCCCGTAGAACGCCTTAATTACACCGAGCACAGTACCCAGCAGACCTATGAAAGGTGCATTGTTTCCGAGGGTATTTAATATGGTAAGCCGCTTCTCAAGAAAAATCTTTTCCTCGATGATTTTCCCGGACATTAAATCCGGCAGATCCTCTACATTTTTCTCCGCATAATTTATTGAAAATTGCGCGAAACGTGTATATACATTATCCCCTGCTTCCTTTACCAGTTCTGCAACTGCTTTAATATCGCGCTTGCGGAATGATTCAATTAATTTACCGGCAAAAATCTCAATTTTTTTATTTGTGTTTCTTTTAAATATTATTGTCCTTTCTATGCCTACAGCCAGAGCTATTATGCTTGCAGCAAGAAGCATAATAAAAACAAAACCTTCAGCATAACCTACTAAACTTAATGTATCCGACATATTTTTCTCTCTTGATTTTTTTTAAATATAAACCCGCAGTAAACAAATTTACTGTTTAAAATTATTTTTAATTATAAGCCATCAATATTATATACATTGCAGTCTATAATATTCTTACAATACAGGTTTTAAGGCTGCATCTGAGTTTACATAAGCAGCCTTATCCTGTATGGTAAATATTATATTCCAACCCTAGAACCATCCGAATGCAGCGATAACTTTAACATTTGCGCCGCTGAAATGTTTATCTTTATAGACATCATTATCAAGGCCGTTTATATACCTGTAGGACCCGCCTATTCCTATACGGCAGAACCTGGCCAGATTGACAAATATATTGACTTCAGGCTCAACTACAAAAAATTTATCTGCGCCTCTATGATCATCGTCATCATCATCATCGTCTGAAGAAAAATTAAGCCCGCCGCCGCCGATTGTTGTACCAATTGAAAAATGCACCAGTTTTTTAGGGAAGAAATAATATTCTATCATTCCGCCGCCATATCCGAAATTCACATAGTCTTTATTATCGGTATATGATTTATCACCGAAATCTTTCCTTTCATTCGGATATGCAAGACCTGCGCCGCTGAAGCCGACAACGAAATTATCCAGTATAACACCTGCGCGGAAACCGGGCAGAAACGCATCTTTGTGTTTTATTCTCGCATAAGATCCGGTAAATGCTCCGTAACCGGAAATGTAAATATCCTTACCCATGCCTCCGAAAAAAGTATTTACTACACGCTTCGGTTTATCAGGTTTTTCTGCATCCTGAGCAGTCTTTTCAGATTCCTGTACAACCTTTTCCATATCTCCGTTTTCCTTTTCTGTTTCCTGCGCAAATGCGCCTGTAATATTCAACAGAAATACGGCCAGAAATACGAAGAAAAATTTTAACATTCTTTTCATAATGTCCTCCTTGTAAATTTTTCAGAGCGCAGCAGAATATATAAATACCAAGTTTAATTATAATTCTAAATACGCTATGAATTGCTTTATTGATTAAACAAATATGCAGGATAATATTGTTACTTTCTGCGGAAAAAATTTTTCGGTGGAAAGTACTGTCTTGAAGGATTACTCAAATAAAACATGAAAATCTGTTTCGTTGCCTGATTATAAATACATAATGAAAGTCTTTTATAAACTAATCCGAAATTAATCCCGTATTAAATAAATTGTCAGTTTATAAGTTTAAATTCTTCTTTTTAAGACCTTAGATATATTATGAAATGACATATCTGAAATTGTAAATTATCTTCGAAAAAAAGATGTGCATAAAAACAGTTAAAATCCCAATAATCAAAGTGATTTCCAGATTATTGATTAAAATATTTAATCTTTTTAATTTTTTTTCCAGAGAAATCTTGACTTGTAACTAAAAAATATCTAAATTAAAAATAATTTATTAAAGGAGCAAAGGATTATGAAAAAAGTTGAAAATGGGAATACGGTCAAGGTTCATTATACCGGAAAATATGATGATGGTACTGTATTTGATTCATCAAAAGAGCGCGACCCTTTAGAATTTACCATTGGAAGCGGGCAGGTTATTCCGGGATTTGATAATGCTTTAGTGGGGATGGGAGTAAACGAAAAAAAATCCGTTAAAATACCCGTTGACGAAGCATATGGAGAAAGAAGAAAAGAATTAATTTTCAATATACCCAAAACCGAATTACCGGACGGACTGATTCCGAAATTGGGGCAGCAATTACAAATGAAAAATCCCAAAGGACATAGTATTATTGTAACTGTATCTGATATCAAGGATACTGCTATTGAAATTGATGGAAATCATCCGTTAGCCGGTCAGGATCTTAATTTTGATATTGAACTGGTAGAAATTGTAGTTTAAAAATTGCCGTATATACAGTTGAAATCGATTCCGGCAGATTAAGAGTCCGGATCATACTGCTAAGTATAAGGAAGTCAACATGAAAGTTTGCGGAAATGATTCCGCTGGTTCTGCGAATTTTATTATATATATCAATCTTCTTTAAATCTGAAAAACGTTACTTTGTTTTTTAGATCTTCAGCTAATGAACTCAGCCGGATTGCGTTTGCGGCCATTTCCTCCGCACCCGCAGCGCTGGTTTGAGTCAAATCATTTATGTTTGTCATTGATTTCATTATCTCGCCTACCGCATTTCTCTGTTCCCCGGAAGCCGATCTGACTTCGTCAGAACGTACTTTTAATTCATCAATACTTTCGTTGACCAGATCGTTTGTTGATTGTTGTTTTCCCATACTGGAGACAATATTTTTCATCATATTATCAACAAGTTCCACACCGCTGATTACGCGTGTAATGCTTTCAATACCGTCTACAACATTTGTCATACCGTTGCTTATTTCACTATTGTTCTTTTTAATCAGAGAATCAATATCATTTATGCTTGCTGCAGTTTCTTCGGCAAGTTTGGATATTTCATCCGCAACTACTGCAAATCCCCTGCCCGCCTCCCCTGCCCTCGCCGCTTCAATTGCGGCATTCAGAGAAAGTAAATTGATCTGATTGGATATATCATTAATTATACCGATAATATCAGTGACCTGGTTCGAACTTTCACTTATCTCGTTCATACTTTTATTCATTAAATTAAGCGATTCATTGCCGGACTTCGCCTGCTCACTGATATTCCTGGAAAAATCCTGAGCCTCTGAAACCCATTTAGCCATTTCCCTGATATTTTCAGAAAGTTGATTCATCAATCCGATAAAATCATTCAATTTCTCGTACTGGTAAGTTGAATTATCAGATACGTTATCAACTCCCGCGGAAATCTCTTCCATGGATGCAGTTATCTCTTCTGACGATGCAGCCTGACTCTGCGCATTATTTGAAAAGGTGCTTATTGAAGCTGATAATTCCTCGGAAGATGATCCGAGCTCAGCAGCAGCATCAATTACTTTGCCTATTACATCCTGAACCCTGCCTATAAATTGATTGTAAAGAATTCCAAGTTCCGTGAGTTCGTCTTTAGCTTTTTCCCTGACAGGATATGTTGCATTGAGATAACCGGCCGCTCCTTTTGAAAAAATATTTTTAAAAAATGAAAGGGATGTTGAAATATTTCTTGAGATCAACACAGTGATTAGAACAGAAAGGATAATTAGAACAACCGATATGCCTGATGAAAAGATTACGGCTTTCTGGATAGATTCCCTTGAATCCGCCTGAGCATTATCCAGCAGCATTTTGCTCCGCGTAGTCAGCAAACGAAGATTCATAACAATATCGTCCAGATAATCGATTGTTTCTTTTGTAAATTCAGATGCAAAATTCAGATTATTATTATTAATCTGCTCAATAATTTTTTTCTCGGATTCTTCACAATTTTTTAACGCTTCCTGTATTTTTATTACTGCATTTTTTGATGTCTCTTCTTTAATTAAAGTAACAACTTCCATGGTTAATTCATCTATCGATTTGTGCGCAGTAGCTACGGCGACAACAGTTGTCATAGTTCGTTCTATATCTCCCTTCCTCAAATAGGACATAAGTTCATTTAGTTTCACATTAAAGGATAAAATACTGTTTTCAATTTCCATTGATTTACTTGTAACTATGGAAGTATTCCCCAAATCCCCTATTATGTTTTCAGTATATTTCAACTCATAGATAAGAAATCCGACTGTAGCAATTGATAAAAACAAAATCAATAATAAACTTACAGTAATTTTTGTTGTGATTTTATACCCGGATAGATTGATTAATTTCATGGAATCCTCTTTATTACTCTGTTTGAATTTATTACCTGATGTAGTGGTTCTGATGTAAAATCACAACCAAAATTACAAATATTTCAGTTATAATACTTTTATTGAATGTATCGTAATTTTTAATCAGATTAATTACAAGTAAACAGAAAAATTATCCCATTTAGTAAAAATAATTACAAAAAACAATATTTAACAAATTTCCTTTCATATTACGAAGTTCCATATTATAAACAGGCAGTAAGAATAATTATTTATTTTGTCCTGGCTCCTAAACAAGAGGCCTTGGCAGCAGCTTTGCGCGTTCTGCAATTTCAGCTATCTTATGCTCCCATTCTATCGCCATGATATGAACGCCTGCTATCCCTTTTATATCTCTTAACTGTTCTATAGATTCACATATTATAGCGATACCTTCTTCTGCAGCCCTTTCTTTCGGAACTCCGTTAATACGTTTTATTACAGAGTCCGGTATGTTTATTCCGGGGACATTGTCTGTAAGATATTTCGCCATGCCTGCAGATTTAAGCGGAATTAAACCAGCCAATATGCTGCATCTTTTATCCAGGCCCATATCACGGACTGTTTCCATCCACTCACGGAACTTCTCAATATTGAATATGCCCTGTGTCTGAATAAAATCAGCACCTGCATCTATTTTCTTTTTTAAATGCAAAGCGCGGAACTCTTCAGGCGGTGCAAACGGATTTGCTGCTGCTCCTATAAACATCGGCACATCGCCTTGTATCAAATCCCCGTCACCAAGCATTTTCTTTTCATCACGGAGACGCTTCACCATTCCGATAAGCTGTATGGAATCCAGGTCAAAAACTTTTTTAGCATTTTTCTGACTGCCAAAACTTTGATGATCCCCGGAAATTGAAAGCATGTTTTTTATTCCGAGCGCTGATGCGCCCATAATATCGCTCTGCATAGCAATGCGGTTGCGGTCACGGCATGTCATCTGCATAACAGGTTCAATGCCCATCCGTGCAAGTATTGCGGCAGTTGCAATGCTGGACATGCGCACAACAGCAGTCTGACAATCGGTTATATTTACCGCGTCAGCCATGCCCCTCAGAAACCCGGCCTTTTTTTCAATGACGGAAATGTCCGTACCCCTTGGAGGCCCGAGCTCAACTGTCACCGCAAAATGGCCTTCATTAAGCACTTTTTCCAGATTACTGTCTGCCTTCATTGCCTGCAATCCTCCTGAATCGCTTTCCATTACTTCCGGTATCTTTTCTCATATCCGGACTGAATAAACGAGGCCGGGCCTTTGTCAATCCAGTCCATAGGCGGCTGTATGGGAAGTATGTTCTCAAGACGGTTCTGCGCCTTTAACCGTTCATAAATTTTATTCCATGCGCAGGGCACATCCCTGCTTACCTCACAGCTGCCGTCCGCATTAGTTCCGCTGCATGGCCCGTTTAAAAGGCTCTTGGCACAACAGGTCACAGGGCAGATGCCGCCTGTATAACCGAGTTTGCAGTTTCCGCATGTTCTGCACCGTTCTTCAAAAAACGCTATATCGCGGTCAAGTCCAATGAACATTGTATTAAGGGCGGGGAAAACCGGCTTTGATTCATACTTTTCTGCGAGATACTGCACGCCTACGCCGCATGCTGTTGAAATGATGCAATCATGTTCCTTAACCATATCCTCAATATCTGCCAGATATTCTGCATTGCACTGTCTTTCTGTAACAAAAACGGAAAATTCAACACGCTGGCCTTTTTGTGAAAAACATTCGGACAACTCCTGCGTTAAAATTTCAGTCTCACGCTGCCCGCCCGCAAGACATACAGACGTGCAGGCTCCGCACCCGACGCAAAGGATACGCGAATAATCCTTAACCATATTAAATATTTCATCCAATGGTTTTCTTTTTGCTTTTATCATAAATTCTCCGCTTTACTTATTCCGCTTATGACATTCCCCGCACATTCTTGGACCTGCGGGTTTACCTGACTTTTTACCGTCATGACACCCTATACACTGACGGTGGTAGGCTTTCTCAAGACTGGATTTCCCTGTATGGCAGCTGCTGCATAAAATCGATTTATTGTCTTCAGTTAATTCATCCGAGTCCAGCACGTTCTTTCCATTTTCAAAACGATGATGACAATCCGTACATGAAACACCTTCTAAAGTCATGTGATTCATGTGAGGGAAATTTACAGAAGACCTGATTTTTTGTTTAAATGTATCTGTATTATTAATAATTATAGTTTCGGATTGAGCCAGGAGATATACCGGCAGGGCTATCAACATAATACAAAGAAATACAAACCCGGATTTTTTATGAATGTTCATCAGCTCTCCCCATTTCCGTCATAAGTACGATAGATTCCTTTCTCCCTGCATATGCTTCGCGCTGCGGAAATCAGTATAGGTATGCTGATGCCGACCGGACAGTAACAGCGCATACACAATACGCATTTATCCCATATAAGATGCCCGATTTCTTTATATTCATCATCTGAAATCCTCCCTTTTTTCTTATATATCCTCCCGATTGAATTGATAGCCTTATAAGAAGGTGTATAAGTCGGATCACAATTATGCGAGTTAAACAGGAAACAGCTGTCCGAACAGATAGAACAATGCACGCAGGCAGACAGAGAGAGTTTTATTACCCCCTTTTTATTGCTGATGATTTTTTGTATTTTATTCATGGCTGCATCATTATTATCAATGACTGTCATACCCGCTCCTTTACCATGTCCGATTACCTGGTTTCCAGTTGTATTCGCCGCTTATAAAAAAACGGGAAAATATCAGAAAAGGCATATGGCCGAGCCTGGTAAATGGAACCGCCATGATTGCTATCTCGCCTGAAATTATATGTATTAAAAGGCAAGTCCTGTAATTAAAAAACTGATGATACGCATTAAATGCAGAAATAAAAGGAATCATAACAAGAAGCAGTATAAAATAATCGTTTATTGTACTCAGCAGGCGTACACGCGGACTTAAAATACGGCGCATTAAAAAAAATAAGCATATCATGATTATGCAGACCGTAAATCCATTCATCAGTTTATCCGGGAGCACAAAAAGGCTTATTCCAAAATAATGATCTGAAAGAATATTGTGTGCACTAAGAAAAACCGGAGTAACAAAGATTAATATATGAAAAACCAGGCTTACTATGCCCATGACAGGATTGGTTCCGAATATGGTTCTTTTTATTTTCAGCTTTAATGAGATAAATACTTTCTCAATTCCCGGTTTTTCCCTGAACAATATTGCTCTATCATCTGTAACAGGATTTGATGCAGGCTTGTAATGACTATTAATTCTGCGTGTAAAGCGCGCAAACTGAATTATGCGGTACAAACATCCGGCTGCAAAAATCAACAGCGAAAAAACAAATACAGGACCGCATAGTACACTATAAAGATCATAAAAAAAATAACTCACAAACTATTTCTCCTGCCGAGTACTATTTAGCGGGTTTATGACACTCATTACATTGAATTGCCCTGGGGCCGCTATTCATACTCTTATGGCAATCTGCGCAGTATTTGTGAGCATCATTTTTTGACTTAACAGCATTATGGCACCCTGTGCAGTCTTTGGCCTTTTCCCCCGTCATGGCTGTATGTTTGGCATGAGTGAACAATACGGCAGTCCTGCTATTGCCTGTTTTTTTAATTGTAACATCTTTTACCGACGGCGTAAGATTCGTAATGAAAAAAATCGTACCGAAAAACATTAAAACAACAGGAACTAATAATGATCTTTTCATATTTCGCTATCCTCATTAATGTTTTTAAATATAAACAATTATTAAAACATACAATTGGAAATGTCAATTGAAATAGTATAATTCAGATGCTTCGCGAAAATGCAGTAAAAAGCAATGTTAACAAACACTCACCAAAATTCAAAATATATATTGACATTTTATAAACCCCCTGAGAAACTGAATTTCTAAAATAAATATTCTGATTTTATATTGTTTCTTCAGAACCTGCCTATCGATCGGGGCAGATTGCCGGTTCATCAGTCATTAAAAATTAATTTTAAGGAGATATTAAAATGAGCTATAAAATCACAAAAGCAAATGAAGCTACTCCGTATGACCCGCCGGGCCATTACAATATGCTTGCCACCAGGCTTCATAATGCCGCTGATGTCAACGAAGGAAGACTTGTAATGGGTCTGTCTCATTTTCTTCCGGGCGGAGGCGCAAAACAAAATGCAGTACCTTCAGAATTTATTTATTATATTGTCAGCGGAGAAATGACCGTTACACTGGACGATGGAACTTTTGTTTTAAAAGCCGGAGATACAATTCACTGCGGCCCAATGACAACAAAAGAGATTAAAAACAATGGTTTTGTCACAGCAACTATGCTGGTTGTTCTTCTTCCGCCTGTTGAGAACAAATAAAATTCAATGAAAATCCCCGCCGCAAGCGGCGGGGTATCAAAAACGAAGAATCTTTTTCGCGGCAAGCCGAGAGGAATTAAGCCAAAAGAGATTAAAATAGCATCCTATCCATATAACCGAATATCAATCGAAATATCTGATTGAGAAAACAACGAAAATCCACTGGCGAAATTCTTATCTACGCACAGCTTTTTTTTCTACAATTAGTAGAGTGCTTACCAATGCGATAAAAGCCATAACAGCAGATAGTATAAAGGCCATATCATAGTTTCCTGTCCGGTCATATATCAACCCTCCGACATAAGTCCACAATCCTCCCCCGAGAAAGTGTACTGTATTAATAAAACCGGTTATAAGACCTATATGAGTGAAACCGTAAATTCTTCCGACAAGAGTGGTGGAAAGAGGCGCTGTAACCAGCAAGGTGAAACCGAATACCAGAGCGAATATATAACAGGATACCAGGCTTCGATCATACAGAATCAATACAAATGACAATACGCGCAGAAGGAATGTAAAGGCAATAGGGATCTTATTCCCAATTATATCAGATACCGGTCCTGCGACCAGAATTCCGGCCAGAGCCAGTAATCCGTTCCATGCGAGCATATTTGCAGCAGTCCCGGCCGGAATACCCTGATCCGTAGCAAAAGGAATCAGATGATTAGTGACCAGAAAGTCGCCGCTTCCGCAAATAAACATAGTCAGCGTGAACAGCCAGAACGAACCTGTTTTCATAGCTTCCGTCAAACGCAGATCAGCGGCAACATTTAATGGGGCCGCTGCCTTATCCGGCTGTTTAATATTTACATTGCCCTGCAGCTGCTCAATATAATTATCCGTATTGTTTTTAAATACAAACAGGATAAGAATCATGTTGACAAGGAACATTGCCATCCCGATAAATAAATATGAAGCTCTCCAGCCGTAGTTCTGCTCAAAAAAGCTGAAAACCGGTATCAGGGCAAACCGGCCGAGGCAGGTTCCGGATAAACCCAGACTGATTATCAACCCCCTCCATTTTTTGAACCACTTGCTCATAATAGCAGCAAATAACGGAACAGAAGTACCGCCCATACCTACTGCCGCGAAAAACCCGTAATAGATATAAAACTCCCAGATGGAACTAATGGAATAGCACAGAATATATCCCGATGAAATAAGAACTGTCGATATTATGAGAAGCATTCTGGGGCCGAATCTGTCGTACAGTTTCCCGGCTACGACAAGGCTGACTGAATAAACGATCATGTTTATAAAAAAAGCAAAAGAGAGCGTTCCGCGGCTCCAGCCGAATTCCGCTATCATAGGCTTGAACAAAATACCGAATGAGGTTTGCGCTCCTGAATTAAAGAAGAGGATGATGAATGATGCGGCTAAAATGTACCAGCCGTAGTATATACGTTTGAATGAAAATTTTTCTTTGATGTTCGGCATAGTAAAGTATCCATACAGCAGTTATTATTAAACCTGCAGATCAGCATAAAACTGATAGCTGCATATCAACTTGTCAGTTTAGTCTAAAAATTATATGTCTGTTAATTATTTGGATGAATAAACACTAAGAGCTTATTTCACTAGGTTTTAAATTTTACCATAAATGAGCTAAAAGGATATTATCTATTCCGGAACTGCGTAAAAAACATCCTGTTTTACGCACTTCCGGCGACGTCCTGTCGCCTATTCCATTGATAATATCCTTTTGCTCATTTATGAATTGCCTGGTGAAACAGACTCTATGTATAATTAATACATCTGAATATTAAACATTAATCCGTTAAGGCTGGTTTCATTATAGAAAAATATTTATAAAATCAGCAGCGGAGACCTGGTTTTTGTTTTTAATCGTTCTTTTCCCGTCGGTGTAATTCGTTACCGTGCAGTGTTTATAAGCTTTACAACTGCCGTTACCGGAAGGATTATATCCTTTGCATACACGCAGGACATCCGGGGATATCTCATCAATTATGACTATCTTTCCGTCCCCGTACTTCAATCTGCCCAATTCAAACTTGCCGTCAATTACATGAAGACCTTTTGATGCAAATTCGTCAGAGACTATTCCGGCTATGTTTTTCACAAGCTCAACGCTCTGAGAGATCTCCTTTTTAGTCATCGCGCCGGTTTCTTTCAATGCCTCCATGGTAATAAGAATGTCGCTGTCGCCTTTGGTCCATGCCTCAACCAGTTTATGAAGGTTCTTGCATGGTCTTATGAAGGGGTACCTTCTCCAGAAACTGCCGGTTGCGTTGTTTCTCCATGTGAATTCAAGATTGGAAAGCGGTGCCGATCCGGGGAAACCCGGAGATTCAACCGGCATGGACAGCGGATCGGCCGGCTCCACTATCATTTCATTGTCATTGATTGTGTCGATATAGTGCGAAGGAATGCCTTTTTCTTTCAGCAGCCTGAAGAAGTGAGTTGCAAATCTGCATGCAATAGCGCCTTTCCCCGGGATTTCTCCGATAACTATATCGTATCCGGGATCAAACACAGGATTACCGTTTTCCATGTAGCCCGTGGCTCTGTCAGTGAAAACAAACCGGTACTTGCCGGCATTAGGCCCTTCCGTGATATTATAGACATCTTTCGACTTTCCGCGGTAGACAAGGTCTTTTTCATCCATAAATTCATTTCTCCTCATAAATTGTATAATGTAACGAAAATTCTCTTTGAGCCTATTTCAGTAGGCGCCAAAAATCGCCGTCCATAACCTGACTGGATAATATCTATTCCGAAACCGCGTAAAAAACATCCTGTTTTACGCGGTTTTGGCGACATCCGTGTCGCCTGCTCCATAGATATTATCCAGTCAGGTTATAAATAAAATACCTACTGAAATATGTTCTTAAAGGTTCTTCTGCAATATAATCGAAAAAGCCGATCTTCAAAATGTAACCATTCAGTACGGCCGCAAATACACTGTATCTGAATTACAGTGCTCAGATATTAGGATATACTGTATAATTTTCAATCAATAATTCTTAATTAAGATTATTTTATAATTGACTTCCATACATTATCATTAGTAAATTATTTATTCATAATACAGTCTGTTTAACCAGCTGATGCAAATCCGCATAAGAATAGAGTTGTTTCTTAACTGAAAGTTTGGTTAGATAAATCCCTATTATTTCTTAGTTTTGCAACAAGTCTACTGTTTAAAAATCATATTCGCATTCAGGAAAAATTATATGGAAAAACCGGACCCCATAAAAGTACTGGATCAGCCTGAAATTCATCAGGTTCTTTTTTATCCGGTAAAAATGCCGCAAAGTGAAAAGTCCGATAAAAGAAATCTGTTTTTTGAAGTTGAACCCGGAATAAAGATCGGATGCCGCTTTTACATAAGCGATAAAAAGCATCCCACTATTCTTTTTTTTCACGGGAACGGCGAAGTTGCACATGATTACGACGACATCGCGCCGGTATTTAACGAGAGAAAAGTCAACCTGCTTGTTGCCGACTACAGGGGTTATGGCCACAGTGACGGATTCCCGACTATTGCCAATATCCTGAATGATGCCGGAAAAGTTTTTTATGCTGCAGCAAAAATGCTTGAGGATAACGGATACGTTAAAAAGCTGTACATTATGGGCAGATCTTTAGGAAGCCTTTGCGCTGTTGAGATCGCACAGGAAAATAAAAAATGCAAAGGACTTATTGTTGAAAGCGGCTCGGCAACGAATTTCCGCAATTATCTTGCAATCTCCGGCCTCATTCCCTTTGATCATCCTGTCTGGGAAGAAGGCCGGAATTTCTTCAATAAGGAAAAAATCCGTAGGATTACAATCCCGACATTGATTATGCATGCGGAATATGACTCCTTAATCCCCCTTAGCGAAGCTAAAATACTGTTCGATAATTCCGGAGCAAAAAATAAAAAGCTGGTTATTATCCCGCACGCGGACCACAACACCATAATGTTTGCTGATGAAACGCTTTACTTTAACAGCCTTATGGAATTCATTGAATCAGATTAACTCCGCTGTCATTAAAACTACCTGCATGCCGGTAAAAAACTGAGGAAAATTATATTGAATTTTTGCTGATTTTCTATATAATAAGTGTTATCATTCATAATAATAAACCGGATGGTTATTGTTATAAACAAGCAGCATATAACAATAAATAAATTTTTTATAATAATAAGTAAGACAGTTATTGTTATAAGCAATCTGCAAATAACAATAAATTAAGTACTTATAATAATAAACACTTTATTAATAACAATAAGTAAGGCAGTCATTGTTATAAACAATCTGCACATAACAATAAATAACTCAACCGACCTTTATGATTTTTCCGGATTTATCCTGTCCCCGCTGGCGGACTTTGTTGCTGATAAATAATAAAAGGCCGGCAAAGTTGAGAATCTTACCTGCTTAAGAGAATTCCGGGAAGGAAAAATGCCGAAGTCAGTTCACAACCTGCAGTTAAAAACAAAGTTTCTATTGATATTATCAATAGCAATGCTGCTGCTTGTGCCGCCTTTTCTTATTTTATATCTGTACATTCTCTTCCCTGCCTATGACGAGATAGAAAAAAGCATAATAAAAACAAATATGAAAAGAGTGCTGGGTTCTATTCTGAACGAGAGTACCCATATAGATAATATATGTTATGTATGGGTATTGCATTATGATATAGATAAAGTCCGTAATATTCGCAGTAAAACAGCTTATCAGTCTTTTAAATCGGGCGGATTTGATTTTTTATGCTTTATTGACAGCAATAAAAAGGTTATTTTTTCTGAAGGGTATGATACTGCAACAGGTGCCAAAAGGCTGCCTGCTGTCTATGCTGATACCGGAGCAATTAAGACAAGCGGAATATTAGATCTCGTCTCGTCAGGCAGGCATAGGGTCGGTATGGTACGGACGGAATACGGATTCATGATTATGTCTGTACGGCCGCTGAAGACAGGCATCAGTCCGGAAAAAAATGCCGGATATCTTATGATGGGGAAATATCTTGATAATCTGGCAAGCATTGTCCAGGCTGATGCAAAAGATGCGGATTTTAATATTATGGAAATAAGCGGGAGCCTGTCACCGCTGCAGGGCTCCGCTCTGGTGACAATGCAGAGAGAGAAACGCAAAGGCCTGATATTGTTCGAAGCTAACACAATATATATATATTTTCTAATTCCGGATATATACGGGAATGATACTATACTCATCGAAGAGGCGTTACCGTCCATAATAAAAGACGCACGCAGGCTGATCAGGACCAGTCTTTTAATGGGCATTATAGGAATACCTGTTTTAATATATCTTATCTGGTTTCTTTTAGGACATTATGTATTGAAGCCGGTCAATAAATTAAAAACCCAGATCAGGACAATTGCGGACGGCAATTACAAAAATATAAGCAGGCTGCAAAGCAAAGATGAAATAGGCATGCTGTCACTATTCATAGATAATATGGCGCAGACAATCAGTTCAAGGAGCGAGGATCTGAAATCCGCAAACAGGAAGCTGGAGCTTCTGACAATAACCGACGGCCTTACCGGCATTTACAACCGCAGGCATTTTGATGACATAATCAGGTCCGAGTGGAACAGGGCTGTCAGAAGCAGCCTGCCTCTTTCCGTAATAATGTGCGATATAGATTTTTTTAAAAAGTATAATGATATGTACGGGCACCAGGCAGGGGATGAATGTCTTATCATGATCGCACGCGCATTAAAAGGAATGATACGCAGAGAAGGAGATAAAGTATTCCGCTACGGCGGAGAGGAATTCATTGCAATACTTCCAAATACTCCCCCGGATGCCGCTGTTCAGATTGCACTTTCCTTTCTAGCCGCCGTAACCCGGTTGAACCGGAAACATGAACATTCGCCTGATTACGGAATTGTCACCCTGAGTGCAGGTGTGTCATCCGCTAAACCCGATAAAGACAGTGAGCCGGGCTATCTGATAGGACTTGCTGACGGCGCCCTTTATAAATCAAAGCAGAACGGCAGAAACATAGTGACTTATGCGGCAAGCATAAAAAACAGGGAAGTAATATATACCGAGCATATTTTTAAATAAAACAAGTTCCAAGTTTTCTCAGAAATTATTTTCCCCCGATAAAATAAAATGAAATACATTACAATATTTTCCAGGATGATCCTCAATATAAATTCAGTTGACATTTTTTAAACAATTTATTTGAATTCCAAACAGTTTTTTATCATATTAAAAATAATAATGAGGTGAATTTATGGGAAAATTGCTCATAAAAATATCCGTAATCTATCTTTTAATCGGAACTATATTAGGCATGTACATGTCAATCACAGAAAACTTTGCGTTAAGTTCTGTACATACGCATATTTCTCTCCTGGGATGGACTACGATGACATTAGCCGGAATCATTTATCATATTTTTCAGGATCTGGCAAAGTCAATACTGTGTAAGATTCAATTTGTTCTATTTAATATCGGACTTCCTGTTATGATGATAGGACTGGCTTTATTAGCGAGCGGATTTCAGGGCTTTATAATAGCGGTTTCCATAGGGGCAACAGTGACCTCAATCGCGATCCTGCTGTTCACTATAAATATTTTAGCAGGATTGAAAAATAATTCCTAGAAAGCACCGGATCCGGAACATAAATAAATTTTTATTTTTTTAAAAGATTCCATTCTTATTTTATCATTTATTTTTTTCTTTTACCAAAAGTCTATACAGACTCTTTTTTTAATATATACTTTTTAATAATAAAGTAATATCATTTGAGAAGGATATCCCATGAAAAAATTAGTACTGTGGATTAAAGAGACAAGGCCTCAATTCCTTACTCTTTCTATTGTTCTTACATTTTTTGGAACTGCTATCGCCTGGTACTATGGCCCTATCAGTATCGGATATGCGCTGCTTGCCGGCTTAGGTCTGATGCTGACTCACGGCAGTGTTAACGCAATAAACGATTATTTCGACTATAAGAGCGGCATCGACCTTAACGTCAAGAGAACCCCGTTCAGCGGGGGAAGCGGGCTTGTTCCGGAAGGGAAACTACCGTTAAAACAGGCGCTATGGGTTGGGGTTGTCACATCGCTTGCAGCACTGATCATAGGCATCTTTTTTGTAATCGTAAGCGGGTGGAAGCTGATCCCGCTTTTAGTGATAGCTGCCCTGTGCCTTGTATTATATACGCCTGTGATATTAAAAACACGATGGCCCGAATGGTCTCCTGGGCTGGGATTGGGAATATTGCCCATAATTGGTTTTTATTTCATACAAACCGGAGAGTACAGCTGGATTGTCCTTATTGCCTCAATAGCGAGCGGTATTTTAGTGCACAATCTCCTGCTGCTGAATGAATTTCCCGATGTTGAAGCAGACAGAAAGGGAGACAGGAAGACGACCCCTGTCGTATTCGGCATGGAAACTGCGGGCAGATTCTACAGGACCATGACCGTATTAGTATATGTATGGATAGCCGGATGCGCGGCAGCAACATTAATCACCGGCGTTGTTGTCATGCCGGTCTACTGTCTGATATCTTTTCTGGCGTTGCCGTTTGCTATAAAAGCCATGAGAGGATCGAAAGAGTATAAAGATATGAGCAAACTGGTTCCTGCTTTGGGCAGCAATGTAATGTTTATCCTGATCACCGAGGTGCTGATGGGTGCGGGCTATATTTTAGAGAAAATTTTCCCGATATCATAGCAGAAAACACATCACTGCTGAAAAACCTGTATATTATAAAGTGACGGCTCAGTAGATCTCTCAGCCCTGATACGATGACTGCCTGATTGCTATTCTGTTCGCAATGCTCTCCACCGCCATCATCAATGAATTGGAAAGAGCCGACCTGGATGTATAATCGGCAGGGACAAGGTTTGACACCCTGCCGTCTTCAATAAAACCCCAGGCTTTCCCCCATTTTTCCCTGTTCTCTTTATCATATACTCCTATTGCCACACCGCCGGATTTGGTCACAAGCGAAAAACACGGGATATCCGTATATCCGTCTCCGACAAAGATAATCTGATCCATGGGTATTCGCAGCTCTTTTGACGGAATTTTTCGGTTTACTTCAAACGGTCTTCCCCGAGTATGCGTTCCGTAAACACCTTTGGATACGTGAAAGATATACCGCGTCTTATCTGTGAAGCTGACAATATTCCGCGGAAAATCTATTGTGTCATTATCTGCATAATGAAAATCGCTTGCCCATATATCCTGAAAATATTTAGCGATCTTTGTCGCCTTGAGTATTTCCCCGATTCCGCTGCTGATAATATAAAACTCAACTGCAACATTGTTGCTTATCACTGCGGCATATTTTTTTAGACGTGAGAATATCTGCGTTACGCCGGGATAAAATTTTATATTTTTTCCGAATCTTATTAAACTCTCTCTTGTGATTTTTCCGGTCAAGCTGCCGGATCGTGACAACTTTATCATTTCAAATAAATATGCGGGAACAGGATCCCATCCGCCGACGATCAGGTTTTGAACATTCTTTGACCAGAACCTTTTAATGTCCGCACCGATAAATTCAAGGTAACTTGATGTACTATCCGGAGTTAAAGTATCATCAAAATCAAATACAACAGCAATAATATCCTGCATACGCTTTTCCTGAAAACTGAATTTATTCTGATATTATAGTATTTTATTCCCGAACAATAGCAGAATCCGGATAAATTTCAATCATTTAATAACGATATCCCATGATCCTGAATTTTTTTATAGGAAGCTGCATTATCAGGTAAAATCTGATTGACTTTTTAAAATTCGTTGAACAGGTTATTAACTTTAATTATTGCAGGGTCAGCCTCAGATAGTGCAGCAGACCGGCAGGCATACGGCAGAAGCAGATTCCATGAACAATAAAAACATAAAACCTATGAATGACATCGGATTCAGAAAAGAGGTTACTACCGGCAGTTATCTTGATCCTTTTGATCAATTTAAAAGCAAGGAGGTAGTAATTGAAGAACGATATGATGAAACAACCGGAGTAGCAAGCAGAATTCTGCCCTATCGCACGCGGGCATTACAAAAGCCTGATTTAAATATCTATCTGAAAAAATCGCCGGAATCAGAATGTCCTTTCTGCAGCGAAATGTTTGAAAAGAGCACTCCCAGATTCACTGCGGAAATTATCCCTGAGGGAAAATTTAAACGCGGTGAAGCATGCCTGTTCCCCAACGCATTCCCGTATGATCAAAGCGGTACCGTAGCTATTTTTTCTTCCCGTCATTTTGTTCCCCTGGACCAGCTGACTCCTGAATATATGCAGAACGGATTTGCAGTATGCATCGAATATTTTAAACGTATTGCTGAGATAAAACCGGAAAGCAAATATTGCTCAATTAACTGGAATTACATGCCTCCGTCAGGAGGCGGATTGATACATCCGCATTTACAGACAATTACAGGGATTCATCCGACCAGTTATATACAGAGGCTCTTAACAGGCGCCAGGAATTACTCTGTTAACTCAGGAGGCGGCAATCTATGGCGCGATCTGATCTCTTTTGAAGATGAAGCTAAAGAAAGATTTATAACAGATACCGGTGCTGTCTGCTGGCTTTCTGCTTTTTCACCAAAAGGCATGGCAGGGGAAATAGATTTTATTTTTAAGGGAAAAACGTCAGTTTTTGATCTAACAGAAACTGACTTTAGCGATCTGCTGAACGGATTATCAGGAGTATTTAAGTATCTCTCACATAAGAATTTTATCAGCTTCAACCTTGCTCTCTATGCCACGATGATCAATGATAACGATTTCTGGGTACAGGGTAAAATTGTGCCCCGGTTTGAAATCAACAATCTAGGCACCAGCGATCTGAATTATTTTGAAAAGCTGCACAATGAAATCATATGCACAGTGGTTCCGGAACAGCTTTGCAGGGACATTCAGCCCTATTTTGAATAGCAGCAGTACTACCCGAAGTTCTTTCAATTTGTAATTATCTGTTCGGCATCGTGTAAAAACTTCCACGCAAGTCCGTTCTTCGCTGCATTTAATCAATCCTGCAGGCAACAAAAAATGAAAGAATCTTTAGGAGTTCAGGGAAATAAAAGGGATCGGAAAATCAACCGGGTGTTATAGAATAGCCTTGAGACCTGAGAAACCTGAATAGGCGAAATAACCGGCAAACACTACAAGAAAGGCGGCGCATGCCGCAGTTAGGCCGCGGTAAAGACGGTCAGTTAAAAGATGTCTGCCCCCTGCAACAGCAGCCGAAATCAGTGAATACCATGCCAGATCTGCCAGAATGTGGCCTGTGAAGAAAAATGCAATCCCCGGAAGGCCGAACTTCTGAGAATAAATAATATATCCAAGGCCGATAGTTGCCCACCAGATGATCCAGTAAGGATTGGAGATGCTTATTAATATTCCGCTCATAACCGGATGGCTCCGCTTTTCCTGGTTCCCCTCCGGCAGCAGACGCAGAGAAGGCAGTGTGCGAAACATTCCGAAAGCCATCCATAAAAAAATGGCCGCTCCGGCAAGGGCTGTTACAATGAACACCATAGGGAGCTGAAAAAACGGAGCAAGTCCTGTCAGAAGAGCAATAACAAGCCCCAGTTCAAGAATGGCATGGCCTGCAATCATCAGCGGCCCGGTGATAAATCCGCGTTTTGAGCTTTCAACGATCGTTGCAGTCAAAAGCGGCCCAGGCATCAGTGCGCCGGAGAGCGCAACAACAAATGATGAAATAAAAATAGCAGCCATTGGATCCGTGTTTTCAATAATATCTGCATTTTAAATTATCTGCGGCGTCCGCCGCCCAGAAGAGAGCCAAGAACGCCCCGGATAAGCTCCCTTCCGACAGATGATCCGATTGTCCTGGCAGCGCTTTTAGCTGCAGCCTGCAAAAGTCCTTCTGTCTTACCTCCGCGGGGTCCGGTGCGCCCTAATAAAAGCTCACCCAGAACTCCGCCCTTGTCCTGAGGAGCTTCCGGCGAAGCTTTCTGCGGAGCAGCAGCCGCATTCTTTTCCGCATGTGCGCGCAGCTTTTCATATGCAGATTCGCGATCAAGCGTCTTTTCATAATGTCCGTAAACTGTGGAGCTTTTAACGGCCGAAGACCTCTCCGCATCGCTTAACACACCGAGACGTGAACAGGGAGCAATGACAAATGAGCGTTCTACCTGAGCAGGACTGCCTTTTCCATCAAGAAACGAGACTAATGCTTCGCCGACGCCCAATTCCATGATCGCATCCGCTGTTTTAAAGGCCGGATTGGGACGCATGGTGTCTGCCGCAGTTTTAACCGCTTTCTGGTCGCGCGGCGTAAAAGCGCGGAGCGCATGCTGCACACGGTTGCCTAACTGGCCGAGGACGCTTTCCGGAACATCAAGAGGATTTTGTGTAACAAAAAAAACGCCAACTCCTTTGGATCGGATCAGGCGCACAACCTGCTCGATCTTTTCCAGAAGAGCGGCCGGTGCATCATTAAACAGAAGATGAGCTTCATCGAAGAAGAATACCAGTTTAGGTTTTTCAACATCTCCGACTTCGGGAAGCTGTTCAAAAAGTTCAGCAAGCATCCAGAGCAGAAATGTTGAGTAAAGCTTAGGATTATTATAAAGTTTGTCTGCAGCAAGAACATTGACCACGCCCCGGCCGTCACCGTCGGTCTGCATCAGATCAGCTATATCCAGCATGGGTTCACCAAAAAATTTATCTCCGCCCTGCTGTTCAAGAGTCAAAAGCCCGCGCTGAATCGCTCCTATTGATGCTGCCGAAATATTACCGTATTCAGTTGTAAACTGTTTGGCATTTTCACCAGCAAACTGGATCATTGCCCGCAGGTCTTTCAAATCCAGCAGCAGAAGGCCGTTGTCGTCCGCGATCTTGAAAACCAGCGTCAGTACCCCGGACTGGGTTTCGTTAAGGTTCAGGAGCCTTGCCAGCAGCAGCGGGCCCATATCTGACACAGTAGCGCGAACCGGATGCCCGGATTCACCGAAAACATCCCAGAAAACAGCTGTATTGGCACGCGGCCTGAAATCGGTGATACCTATTGATTCCAGCCTTTTTTTAAGTTTATCAGAAGCGGTTCCGGCAGCACCGATGCCCGAAAGATCTCCTTTAACATCGGCCATGAAGACCGGAACACCTATGGAAGCGAAGGATTCCGCTATCTTTTGAAGAGTAACGGTCTTTCCTGTGCCCGTAGCGCCTGTAATAAGCCCGTGACGGTTGGACATATTCGGCAACAGAACAACTTCTTTTCGCTGAGACATCGCAATAATTAATGGTGCAGCCATATCAGCTCCTATAAAGGTATTGTATTTCCATGTAATAAAATATCTTAACCGGTTGAATTATAAAAAAAATCATACGGATGTCAATATTTTTATCAGGCGCCATTCCGGAAGAGCGCAAGGTACAGGCTGACCACTGCAATGATCACCGCCGCAGCAGTCGCTGCTGCCAGCCATATCATACGCACCCGATTGATTTCAATACGCTGAATAAGCATTGTGTTTTGATCGGCCAGCGCCTTAATGACTTCGGAAGATGCAAGCATCTGGTTGTTTAATTCCGACACACCCTCCTCCAGAGATCCAATACGGGACTCTATTGCGGCTATAGCTCTGAATTCGGATGAAGATGCTGCATGCATCCCGGAAGCCGGGCTCTCTTCAGAAGTGTTCTTCCTGGCAACTGTGTTCCACAGCTTTTTAGCTGTAGCAGCAACCTTTGGAGCATTTCTGATAACCTCGCTCCAGGGTACGCTTTGCAGAACTGTGATCCAGCCTATTGCCATTAATAAACCTCCCGTAAAATTCGTAATTATTGATAATAAGTTATCACTTTAAAGCAATTAACTTTTGCCTATTGACTTTCAGATAATTGGCTAAAATTGCCAAAGATTGAAATAGATTACAAAATTTTCAGCGTATTAAAATAATATGCGCACTCAAACGTGAATCGCGTTAATTGAATAAATCAAACCGGAAATCATTCAGTTTTATTATGGTTAACAAACCAGTCAGGCTGCTTCCCACAGCACGACCTGATTCCTGCCGTTTTCCTTTGCTTTGTAAAGCGCGTCATCCGCACACTTGATTCCATGATTCAGATCGCATTCGGACGGTACTGCTGAATATACTCCAATGCTTACCGTAAAACGTATTTCGATATCACCGTATTGGATAATGGATTTTTCCGCTTCGAGCCTTATGCGTTCAGCAAGATTTTTAGCACCCCGGAGGTCGGTGAACGGTGCAACTACAATGAATTCCTCGCCGCCGAAACGGATTGAGATATCGGCCTCTCTCTTGCATTTATTCATTATTTCCGCGATCCTGATAATGACCCTGTCGCCCTGAATATGGCCGAAGGTATCATTGATTTTCTTGAAATGATCAATATCAAGCATCAGAAGCGACACGGGTTTTCCCAGCCTTTTGATTTCCCTGCATACCTGTTCCCACTTCTCAAAAAATGCAAGCCTGTTATTGAGTCCGGACAGCGGGTCTATTCTCGCGAGCTCTTCAGCCTCTTCCTTCGCAAGCATAATCTCGTTATTAAGATCTTCTAATTTTTTATTCGCACCGGCGAGTTTCCTGCTCCAGTACAGAAAAAGGATGGACAGCAGGAAGGCAAAGACTGCAAAAACCAGCATAAATTCGGCAAAGTAAAAATCAAGGATGGAAACAGGTTTATTTATCAGGAACGCGTCAGCCGGAATGGAATCCTCATCAATTCCGTATTTCTTAAGCGCATTCCAGTCGATAAACGTCCTCAGTGTATCATATTCGTCCCTGAATTTTCCCTCATTAGTATAATCCATAGCCGCATCCACCATTCGTTCAGCAGTGACAGCTCCATCGATCATACATCCCCCCACTATCCCGCTGCCCATAAGGGAACTCCAGAATGAGTAGATAGGCGATGCAGACAACACGGATAAACCGGCAAGGGCTTCTTTTGAAACAACTGCCTGGCCATTCCGGTCTTTCAGAATAATAGTAAAGAATATTATGCTTTTTTCCCGGATTTTTTCCAAAGACAAGGTAAGCTCTTCAAAAGTAAAATTGTCAATCATATGTACAATGAGATCAGGCCTTGTTTTCAAAAGATCCTTAATGATTTCAATGACCCTATCGTTGCTCCGTTCATCTCCCCGTATTATATAGATGTTTTCAGCATTTGGGTTTTGTTTTAAAGCCATATCGACAGTTTTAGTGACGGATTCATTATATTGCGCTGAGAACACCCTGTTAAGCGAGCTGCCTGCTACACCTGTTCCTGTATAATATATTCTCGGGATACCGGAAGCAAGAAGCATACTGTATTTATTCAGGAACAAACTTGCCCTGCCCGATTCAGCTATTGCAGCATCGAAATCAGTAAATTTATATTTCTTTGAAATATATGCTGCCCATTGCGCATCGCTTAAAGAACTTTTAAAATTCAGGGTTTCCATAATTTCAATATGAAAACTGATCTTTTCATCATAGCGCTCGCGGCTGCGGTTTAAACCTGCAATAAATGATTCAGCCCAGGGGAATGACTGATGATAGGTTAAAAGAACAAGTATATTTACTTCCCTATTATCTGCAAACGAATGTGCATAAGAATAGCCCAGGAAAACAGAAAGCAGGATTATAATTTTAATTTTTTTCATACAAATCTCTATTAATAATCCGCTTTAAACAGCAGATTATCTGTAAAAATAACATGTTAAGTTTTAAGTAATAGCTTACTTACACATTCGTCTTATAAAATAATATTTATAAATGAAAATAGTACTATAGAGGGTATTTTCTTTTAATATCAGTCATTTTTTCGCTTTTAAGCTATTTTGTTGTGGATTAATTAGAGTCTGATTTTATTATAAATACCTGTTTTTGCTTAATCCCTATACGGCTTATTATATTACAAGCAAATCCGCAATCAGGAGTTAATTATGAATGAAGTAATCAAAACAATTCTGAAAAAAAGATCGGTAAAAAAAATATAAGAAAGATCAAATAAAAGATTTTGACCTGACTGAAATATTAAACGCAGGAATTCATGCTCCTAACGCACAGAATCTTCAGAAATGGCATTTTACGGTTGTATAGAATAAAACAATGCTGGATAATGGGTTTTTATACTTCTAATCCCCATCAATAATACGCTTACATAAATGAGGCTATATGGAATTTAAAAATTTATTTGAGGCTTATCAGTCGTTATGTGATACTTACGCAGGGCGCATACTTTTTAAAAATCAGGGAATCAGTTTCAGTGAAGCATGGCAGAAGACTAAATCGCGGGCTCTGTTTCTTCAGAAAAAGGGCTACAGGAAAGGCGATGTGATCGCTATCCTGGCCGTAAATTCTCCTGAGTGGTGCTACACTTTCATGGCAGTTACGGCAATCGGAGCTGTCGCGCTGCCCATGGACACCAACCTGCCGCCTGCGCAGTACAGACAGATGGCGAAAAGCGCGGGTGTGAAAGCAGCTTTTGTATCCGCTCAATTCCGCAAGATTTTTCAGAAAATGACGGTTTTTAATATTGAAAACGAATCGTCAGTAGTTAAATCTGCCAGACTAAAAGAACCGTCCGTCAGCAGGGACGATACTGCTTCCCTGCTATTTACCTCCGGTACAACAGGCAATCCCAAAATAGTCGCCCTTACCCACGGGAATATTATGCATGTTGCAATAGACTGTACAAAGCTGGAAGAATACACACCGGAGGATGTAACGCTTGCAATACTTCCTCTTTATCATGTATACGCATTTGAAGCTACCTTTATGGCTCCTCTTGCAAGCGGCAGCACTATTGTATTCCTGAATTCCCTTAAAGGCCCGGACATCATCAAGGCCATGGCTGAAAACCCTATTACCATATTTCCCGCAGCACCCCAGATGTGGGAGCTTTTCTTCGACGCGCTTGTATCTAAAGTGAAGGCACAGTCAAAAGTAAAATATAAGGTGTTTATGTTCTTTCTTAAAGCCGCTCCTGTTCTTAAGGCTCTGGGGCTGGGTTTCATTTTACGTAAAGTATTTCACCCGGTTCATGATGTTTTCGGGCATAAAATGCGCTTCTTTATAAGCGGAGGAGCGCCTCTCAAGAAGGAATATTTCAAGTACTACCGGAACATGGGCTTTTACATCATGGAAGGATACGGCCTTACTGAAACAACCGGGCCGATTGCAATTCCGTATTTTAAGGACGCAAAACCCGGATCGGTCGGCCCTCCTATCCGGGGCAATGAAGTAAAAATTAAAAACGTCAATGATGACGGCATAGGAGAGATATGGCTCAAAGGGCCTGCGGTAATGTCCGGCTATTATAAAAACGAGGAAGCCAACCGCAAGGCTTTCGATGATGAACGCTTTTTCAACACACAGGATCTTGGTTTTGTTGATAAAGGAGGAAACATCCATATAACCGGCCGCGTTAAAAACGTTATAATTCTTGATTCCGGCAAAAACGTTTACCCGGAAGAGCTGGAGCTTTACTTCCGCAACTCTCCCCTGATAAGTGAAATAGCGGTTTTCGGCAAAAAAACAGACGGAAGGGAAACCGTGTATGCGGTAATTGTTCCGTCAGTAAAAGGAGCAAAAAGCTACGACAGGGTCAGGGGGGAAGTTACGGCTTTAAACAAAGGCCTTCCCTCTTATAAAATGATCAGCAGGTTCGCGCTTTCGGCAGACCCTCTGCCGCGCAATTCCACGCGCAAGGTGCTGATCGATGAAGTAATCCGGCTCCTCGATCAGGGCGTTTATCAGAAAGATGCATCCGGTACGGCTGTTGCGAGAAACCTTCTCATCGCCGCAAGCGTACATGAGGAGGAAATAATCAGCCTGCTGGAGGAGAAGCTGGAGGCAAAGGATCTCCTTGCCAATGAAACCCTGACCGATCAGCAGATTGATTCTCTGGGACTCGTGGAGCTCATTGTTTATTTAGAAGAAGCCCTGAATATCTCCGTTGACATGGATAAAGTCAATCCGCTTCAGACCCTGGAGGAGTTTGTACGTTATCTTGCGGCATGTGAAGAGCGCAAAGGCGAGAATCTTGATGATCTGATTCTCAAAGGGCCGGTAACAACGAAAGCGGCCACATTCCCAAATCCCATAAGCGGGCTCATTTCACTTCTTGTCCGTGCTGCATCTTCGCTCTGCTGGCATATCACAGTCAGCCGTAAAGAATTCCTGCGGCCTAAGAACGCCATCATTATCTCAAACCACCAGTCCATTCTGGATCCTCCGCTGATAATGAACCAGATACCGTCCGCCCTGCGCAAAGATATCTTCCTAATCGCAAAAAAAGAACTTTCATGGTTCCGCATACCGTTTGCAGGCGCGCCTATTCTTTATGTGGACAGGACAGGCAATATTGTGCCGTCATTGAAAGCAGCTGCAGACGTTCTCAGGAGCGGCCATTCCCTGCTTATCTTTCCGGAAGGTACGCGCACCAGGAACGGTACAGTGGGTAAATTCAGGTCCGGCGCAGCTTACCTGGCAAAGAACCTGAATAAAAAAATTATTCCTGTGACCATCAATGGAGCTTTTGAAATCATGCCGTCAGGGAAGCACATTCCTTACTTTTTCGGCGGTCATAAGCTCAAAATAAACGTGGGCAGTCCGGTTGATCCGAATGACTTTAAATCAATCGAAGCTCTGAACGATCACCTGCATAAGGTAATATCGGGTAACGCATAAAAGACATTCCGGTATCGTAAACCCGCTCCGGAAAACGGCAATCAACAGGCAGTAGGCCTTGGAATTTATTTCAGCGGACGTTTAATATCACTGCTAATGGTCTTACCCGATAAAGCCTGTAATCGCGCCCGCAACCAGCACCGGGAGATGGCCTTTTTTGTCACACAGTTTCCCGGACACAGTCCTGATCAGAAATACCGCCAGAGATGTAATCGGGAAGAAAATCCGATACGGAGGCCTCCGCAATCGCCTTCCTGTTTTTCCTGCCGGTTTCTCCTCCCGCAGTGCTGACTTTTGTAAGGCATATGGATAAAATAATTGTCACGGACTGCTCTCTGGACTCTAAAAGAATCCCGAGATACACTCTTATAAAAAAAGCAGAAACCATTTGAAATACTATTGACCCGCACTGCACTTATTTCTATCACTTACCATATTAAAATTACACACAATCCTATAACCATGAAAAAAACTGCCATAAGCCGCTATGAAAAAATCGCTCCTGAAATATACAGGATAATTCTTCCTCTGCCTGGTAAAAAACCGGGGCCTATAAATGTTTATCTCTTCATGGGAAAACAAATGACACTACTCGACACAGGAATACTCCGTACCATGGGCACTCTCAGGTCAGCTCTGGATGAGATCGGCACCTGTTTTTCCGATATCAGGCAGATAATACTTACGCACGGCCACTTCGATCATTACGGAGCAGCAAGGAGAATTGTACGCGGGGCAGGCGGCGGCATTGTCATTGCCGCGCATGCAGAAGACAAAGAAATGATAGAACACGGCATGCAGGTTCCGCGGAAACATTATGCAGGATTTCTGCGGCTTATGGGTGTCCCGTATATTCATCAGATATTGCTTGATATAATGCGCCGCGCTATTTCTGTTTCTGCAGATCATGCAACTGTCGGCAGAACGCTTTCGGACGGCGAAAAAATACAAATGGGAGATTATGAGGCAACTGTCATCGCAGTTCCGGGCCATACAGGCGGATCAATCGGCCTGTTCCTTAAAAAAGAAAAAATGCTGTTTTCGGGCGACCATATTATCGGACATATCAGCCCTAATGCATTTGTTATGCTGGAACCGGACACAGACCTGCCCACCCGTTTAAGCCAGGCTGAATTTTACGATTCGATCGGTAAGATTGAAGCCCTTTCCCCTCGTATAGTGTATTCCGGGCACGGCGATCCTGTGACGGATCTTGCCAGGACAACCGCACAATACAGAAAGCGCTTTTCACAGAGACAGAAAAAAATCCTGTCGATTATGGACAGCAGGGAATACACTGTTTATGGAATAGTCAGAAAGCTGTTCCCTGACCTCGGAGGCCTGAAACTCCCGTTCGAAATATTTCTCGCGGTTTCCGAAGTATTTACGCATATCCAGGTACTCAGAAAGGAAGGCAGGGCCGCTTGGGAGATCAGACAGGATAAGCTTTATGTCAGGCAGATCCGCTGAACAGAAGGCATCTTCAGTCCGGACTTAGAGAAACCTGTTGAATGCCGGATTATTTTAGAGCGATTCACGTTTGAGTACGCATATCATTATAATACACTGATACGTTTAAGATCATAACCGGCAAATTAACATTTAATACATTCATCCGGCTTGAATAACAGGACAAGGCATTCTGCGTCAGGTATACACAAATGCGCAGCGCACGGTGCCGCGCATGCGGTAAAAGTATACGGCATGAGAGAGAGGGAGAGAAAAAATGAGTTACTTTTTAAACTTACTGATCTCCTCTTCCACTTCTTCAGCACCCTCAGAATAAAATTTCTCTTCATCAGGCGACAGTTCCTTCAGAAGACGCAGAAATTCCCCGGCATGCACCCTTTCTTCGTCTGCAATATCCTTCAATACTTCTATTGCCAGCTTATTGTCTGTTGACTCCGCAAGCTGCATATAAAGCTGGATTGCTTCATACTCGGCAGCTACCATGAACCTGATAGCGCGTATCAGTTCTTCTTTTGTCAGTTTCCGGTCTTTTGCAAGCCCTGAAAACGGATTTCCGAAATCCGGCATATTCTTTCTCCTTTTTATTAGATAAATTATTCCGATTAATTACTGTTTGATTCCCAAATAATAACATGCTATTTATAATTTTCAATCATTTAAATTATAAAATTCATATATATATCCTTCTAAATATTCACAGACAAAGCAATGATACGATGCGGCCTGCGATTAAGTGTGTGTAACAGGCAGGGAAACACCGGCGGCTTGCCCCGGGGAATTTTATTTTGCTTCGAGTTCTTTAACGAGGTTCTGATATTTCTCATGGATCATATTTCCGTCAAACTCCCGGAACTCTTCGAGCATTGCCTGATCCTCTTCGTCGGAAAAGTAAGCGCGTGAGGCAGGGAAGAATACATCATCTTCCTTCTTAATATGTTTCGGATAAAAATCAATGAGTGTTTCAAGATGCCCGGTTATCTGCTGGAGGGATGCAGAATCGCCTGTGCGGTAACGCATATTTGCTTCCACCAGCGCCTTTGTGGTTTTGCGGCCGAAGGCATGCTCCTCGATCAGCTCATCCATCAGCTGTTTGTCTTTGCCGGACAATTTTTTCTTCCGCAGATCCCTGAACAGGATATCCTCTTCCTTGCCGTGATGGGTGCGGTCTGCGTACACCCGTATAAAATCAACAGCTGTGTCCACGAAGCAAGGATCAATTGACTTTGTCTGCCCGGCGCGCTCCAATGCGCGCCTGACAACATTGAGCATTTGTTCAATAAGCCTGTGCTCTATCATCAATGGCCCGCGTGCCTGCATAGTTTTTCTCCTCTTGTAATGTTAAAGCAGAATTAAAAGTGCGATCCTAGCCCGCATTCTGTAAAAACTGCTGATGAAAGAATGAAGAAGCTGAAATAGTTAACCAAACGTTTAAATGGTTTCATGCCTTTCTCCCTCCCTGTGACATTTTATTTTAATAATATATCATATGCTACATATTAAAAATATATTTTACAAATGTCTAACCTTTTCCAGGCTTCCATAGAAAAAATATTCTTTGGGCAAATGATCAATTTTCCCGGTATCAGGCGCGTTTTCAGCGGATTTATGCGCATTTCCGCCTCCTTCTTCCGCACTTACGCCATCGACCCCGGCACGGGCGCAGGCTGCCGTGCCTTTTCGTCATCGTCCCGCGAACAGGCGCCGCCGGACTGCGCACAAAAGCCATCTACCCTTACATTACCTGTATCTTCCGCGCGTTTTTGCCTCAGGAGGGTGCGTTTTAGCCTCCTGAGCCTGCGTTTTAGACATCCTCCCTGCCGTATTTGGCATTAACCCCGTTAATCTGCATTGCTTCCCGGCCGCTTTCCTTATTCTCCCGCTTATTGCAGGAACCAGACTGATCAGAGAACGGGTACGGGTCAATATTGAGTGTATCGACCTGGATTATCTGCTGTATCCGGTAAACAAAGAAACAGCCTTCTTAACGCATAAGAGAAGTTATGTAAAATCAGGTTTTTTATTTGAAGAACCAATAAAAACTCTGATTTTTAGAGGTTCCCTTATGATAATTAAATGATGAATTTTCGGCAGGCCGAGCATTAGTGCGGATAAACAGAAAAGCGGCCGTACGGCCGCCTGTCATGGATTGCGCGATTGTTCCGACGCTATGTTTCGGGAACTGCGGGAACTGTTTCATCTTCCGCTTCCCCGCCGCTGTCTGAAGAACGGGCTATAAACTGCTTGTACTCGCTGGATGTGGGGCCGAACGCGGAGCGGACAACGTTCAGCGAATGTACGAGCACCTCGTTCGCCTTTATGCATGCTTCTGAAAACCCGAACCTTGCCCCCTGTTCTTTTGAAAGGACTTCAACAGCTTCGCGGTTTTCCCTGGCTGCTTTCTCCAGCCTGTCCCCGAGATCTGCCATTGCTTTTTCCGCAAACGACGCCGCGCCCGGTTCGGCTTTCATGAAATCGACCATATCTTCCGCTATTCTTACAACATCGTCTGTTGTACCGCCGTTCCTCGGAAGGGTTTTAATGTTTTTATCGGCACCGGGAACCATTACGAACAAAACCGGCCGCCAGTGCTGTATCCAGTCCACAAGTCTTTCAACAGCACTGTCCCTCTCCTCTCTTTCCTTATCTCCGGCAACAGATACGGACTGGTATTCCTTCCACGCGCTGTTCACCTGGCCGGCAGCTTCCTTTACCGGTCCCGAAAGCACTTCGAGCGCCGGTACTGCATTTCCTTTTTCGCTGATAAGATCCGCCAGCCTGTTTATATCGCGGCGGATCATGGCATTGTTTCTTGACGGCATATTCTGCCTCCTTTATTTATATTATTAAACAGGCATTCTGCCCTGTTTTCTGTTCTAAAACATTCAGACCGGATAATTAATAACCATGCGGGCATAAGTCCGGACTGCAGGAGTTGAGCTTTATTACAAACCAGTGCAGATATAAATTGAATTATCTTATAAAAATGATATACGGAGGCAAAGAAGAGCTTTGAAATTTACCGGAATTTGTTTTTTATTTTATTTATGTTATTTATATTTTGATTAAATCTTATGAATATATAAATAATTTATGCATGCGGCAAATTAATTCCGGGATTTTTTTAAAAAAAGAGGAAATATTTTTAATACGAACGGTTAAGGGATAAGTTTACTTTACCTGCCAAGAGCGCGTCCCGAAACCCTGTTCAGGAGATCAGAGGCCTCTGGGCATGGCATAAATAATCACAGCGAATAAATTGCCGGTCCATTCCGGAATGCGAGGGAAATATGAACTAATAAAAGGGGAAGAGGGCATTCCCCCAATATTCAGAAAAGAGCTGAATTGTTTTATAATTTACAACAGGGTTTTGGGTTGCAATCTAATCAACCTTCTTCATCGCAGCAGCCATAACATGTATCCCTACACCCTTGAATTTGCTTTTTAAATCCTTAACTTCCTTTTTAATCCTGCCCAGGGCTTTTTCATCAGTTGCAACCATCATGCAGTTGTTGACTCCGGGCCACACATGCGATCCGAGATGCGGTTCTCCGCTGCCTTCGCCCTGCACGGCAATAAACTTTGTATAGGCACCCGCGTGTTCCTTAACCATTTCCACCATTTCATCGTCAACCGCGTTGCTGTATACGATAAATACAAGTACCATAGAATGCTCCGTTAAAAATATTGTCTTATCCCTGAATCAACTTATTTAATCTTGCTTTTTCTTTCCTTCTTTTAATGCGCTCTTTCACGGATTCAAACACAGAATATACTACAGGTATGAACAGAAGCGTAAATATAAACGATGACGACATGCCGCCTATAACAGAACGGGCAAGAGGCGCGGAAAGCTCTGCGCCCTCTCCTATGCCCAGCGACATGGGAATAAGGGCTAACATGGTTGTAAAGGTAGTCATCAGTATCGGCCGCAGCCTTGTGCGTCCGGCTTCTACAAGAGCCTCATGTACCTGCAGGCCGCGCGCCCTCAGGATATTGGTATAATCCACAAGTACTATGGCATTGTTAACGACAATGCCGGCAAGCATAAGCACGCCCATAAAAGATACAACGTTGAATGTGGTTCCCGTAAGGAACAGGAATACCATTACACCGAAAAACAGGGTCGGCACTGAAAACATGATGATAAACGGCGACACAAATGATTCGAACTGGCATGCCATAATAATATAGATAAGGACTATGGCAAGCGCGAGCGCAAGGCCGAGATCAAAAAATGTTTCCTGCATATCCTCATAGGCGCCGCTTATTATAACACTGGAGTTTGCAGGTTTCGGTATTTTATCTATTCTTTCCTGGATGTCCATAACCACAGAACGCAGATCCCTGCCTTCCGCTTTACAGTTGATGTATATAACGCGCTCCTGCCTTTTGCGTTCTATCGCAGTCGGGCCCGTGCGGGTTTCAATCTGTATAAGGTTGGCGAGCGGAACGGATACGCCCATCGGTGTATTAACTTTCAGACGCTTAATATCGTCAATGGTGCTTCGGTCGGATTCACGCAGGCGCACCATAACGTTGTACTCATCGCCTTCATAACGATATATTGTCGCTGTTTTGCCGGCCACATAGTTTTTCACCATGTTGGCGATCTGCGAAGCGTTGATCCCCATCTTCGAGGCTTTGTCCCTGTTTATTTTAATAACATTCTCCGGCAGGCCTTCTTCCCTCGAGATATCAATGTCTTTTAGGGCAGTAACCGGTTTTATGGCCTCGTATATTTCCTGGGTATAACTGCTTGATTTATCAAAATCATATCCGTATACCTCAATCGAAATGGCGGCGCCGCCGCCCAATAATGACCGGTTTTCGAAAGAGAAGTTAAAATCGACGCCGGGTATATCTTTAAGCGCGTTCCGCATTGCTTCCCTTATCTCCTGCTGCGAACGATCGCGTTTAACAGGAGATACAAGCCTCAGCTCTATTGTGCCCGAATGATCCGTCGTGTTGCCGAAAGCGGCAGCGAATCCCGTACCGTATCCGGCGCGCACGGAAACCACTCTATATTCGCTTTTATCGAGCACCTGCATGCTGCGCTTTTCAACCATCTGCATTATCTTTTCCGTTGTTTCCAGGTTTGTGCCTACCGGCAGTTTCGCAAGAACTGTAAACCTTCCTTCATCCTGTTCGGGCATGAATTCCATGCCCGTGATCGGTAAAAGCACAAAAGCAAGCACCAGGGTAATTACAGTATATAATGCAACCTGTTTACGGTGTCTGAGCGCCCAGTTGACTGCCTTCACATAAAAATTTTCAAGGCTTTTCAGCGCGTTCTCGCTCCAGTCAAGTATCCTGTTAAGGAACTCGAGGCGTCCTTTATAATGTTTATGCAGTGTTTTAATGTAGCGCGAAGTCATCATAGGGATAAGGGTCAATGCAACAAGCAGAGAACACAAGAGTGAAAACGCTATTGTCAGCGCCATATCCCTGAACAGCTGTCCCGCAAGCCCTTCCGTAAAAAGGAACGGGATGAAAACACAGATTGTGGTCAGGGTGGAAGCGGTAATGGCCATTCCCATTTCATCGGCTCCGAGCCTGGCGCCTTCAGCCGGGCGCGCCCCCTTGTCCCTGAACCGGAATATGTTTTCAAGAATTACAATGGAGTTGTCAATAAGCATGCCAACTCCGATGGCAAGCCCGCCCATGGACATCATGTTAAGCGAAAGATCAAAATAATACATCATAACAAACGTAGCTATAATTGAAATGGGGATGGAAAGGCCGAGTATCAATGCAGAGCGGATATTTCTCAGGAACAGGAACACAACAAAAATTGCTATCAGGCCCCCCTGAATAGCATTCTTTACCATGTTAAAAATCGAATTCTGTATATATTCGGCTGAATTAAAAATCGGGGTTATCTCCATGCCTTTGGGCAGTGTCTTATTTATTTCACCAAGGCGTTTCAGTATATTTTCAGCCACAATAACTGTGTTTTTATCCGACTGTTTATTGATGCGTATCATTACGCCGTTTTCTCCGTTAAGGCGTACGATTTCGCTGCGTTCAGCATAGCCCATATACACGCGTGCAACATCTTTTACATATACCGGAACGCCGTTTTTTGTATCCACAACCACGTTCCGGATATCTTCAATATTCTTAAACTCGCCTTCTGTGCGCAGTGAATATTTTTTCATGGGAGTCTTTATCTCTCCGCCTGCCACATTCAGGTTTTCGACAGCGAGTATTTGAATAATC
>JAFGSG010000055.1 GCA_016934735.1 Spirochaetota bacterium
AACTTTTCCGGAACTTTGTAAATTTCTTTAAGAGTAACTTCAGCCATAATACTTCTCCTTGAAATTTTTATATTATATAAATATTGAGAATCAATATTTGCGTAATTTATAATTATTGAACGGCATACTTATTGTTTTTTTATGCATAGGTTTTAATGCCTGGTTTCATTATGCCATTATAATTGTGAATAAATGCAAAAGTTATATGAAATAATAATTTTAAAGGCGTCTTAATAATGTTCATTCAATAAAAATGAATTTACATATAGCTTACAAAAAAGGTGATGGGGTTATCCTTTTTTACATAAAAAAGCATTATTCATGCAAAAATTAAATGGAGCACCGTAAAAGTCAAGGTGAAAATCAAAAAAAAATAAATAAATTGATTTTAATTTTATATTTTATAGTATTTATTCTTTAATTATTAAAGTCGATATTTTATATATAGAAGGACTATTTTGCTTTGCGTAATATTAAAAAGAAAAACAATATAATTCGGTTTGAATATCGAATAATTTGTGAGGTTGTTATGCAACAAATATATAAATTATTATTATTAGTAGTAATTTCCGGAGTAATTTCTTCATGTACAAGCACTCAATATATAAAAACCGGAAATGAATATCCATCACTCGCAGAGAGTGATGAAATTGAAGTGTTCACTTCATCCAAACCTGAACAGAAATATGAGACGATCGGATTGGTCCGCATAAGAGGCGGCAATCAGGAAAAGAGAATAGAAGAATCCAAGCTTTATGCAAGAGAGAAGGGCGGCAATGGTGTAATAGTCAGAGACATAGGAATAATAACTGAGCCCGGGACTGATGAAGTTGCAGAAAAAATCGGAGTATCTACTTATGAAACCCAGGAGTTTGTAATAATTAAATTAGAAGGCGGCGGGGCAATTGCAAAAGCGGAAATAACCGAAGAAGCACAGGATACAACGGACTTTTCGGAGATTGATGTACCCGAGATAGACATGCCGGATAAAGCAACTACACTTGACTATGATTCAATGCCGAGAGCGACATACAGCCAATTGATTAGAGATTATGAATCTTTACAGGGAAAGATGTTTCGCGGGTCGCTCTATCCAAAAAAAATATACAAGATACCCGGCAGATTGAAGGAAGTCACGGACAGCGGGGATAGATTTGTGCTGCTTACCACTAAAAGCGGAAAAAGCAGTGTATACCTGGTTGTCGGCAATGATAAGATATCCGCATTCCATAATAAAATTAAATCCGGAGAGATTCTAAATTTTGTGTATTCGCCTTTTAATGTGTATTCTGGCAAAGCAGGCAAGCAGCCTGTAATTAAGTTCGTTGAGGAGATAGTCGAGGCTCAATAATATGATTAAGCATTTAATTTATTTAATGCGGGATTGAATATTCCCGCTTTTTTATTTGAATATAGATATCAGCAGTCGCCTTTGCGTTGCCCTTTGATCTTATAATTGATAGTGGATTTCTGTCCTTTCCTGTCCACAGTTTCCAGCTTCATTGTTCCTGTGTATGAATCGCCTTTGTAGATTATCTGGCCGCTGCCCCTGGTGCCGTCCTTGCATACTGTTTCCCATGTTACTGTGTTATCTTTTACTCTATAATTTTTTATTTCACAGTCTTCACTCTTTCCGGCTGAAGGAAGCGTTTTTTTATTGTCTTCAAGATCCTTTTTAGTAATGCATTGGGTGTGTGTAACAGGCGGCATTGCCATCGGCATACCGGGAATATTCATTGTCATTGTTACTTCCCATTTGCCTTCTCTCATTTTAATTGATGCGGCAAAAAGCACTGCCATAAAGAAAAAAACGGCCATTATAGTAATAGCAAATTTTTTCATATAATATAACCTCTGTTCTGATAGATTTAATATTGATTTGAGTTGTATCATATTTATCGAATAAGTCAATTAAAATGCAATTATGTTTGCATGATAAAAGCAGCAGAATATATTTTGAATTTACAAAGTATAAACTACTTTTAAGATTTGTTCTGATGAAATTTTTGCAATTGATTATATAAATGTTTCCTGAACCAGGAGTGTTCATGAATTTAGCATTATTTGATTTTGACGGGACAATAACCTGGAAAGATATGTTCACAGGTTTCATTTATTTTGCAACTGCACATAAAAGGTTAATGTTCGGCAGGATTTTTCTACTCCCGGTAATGATTGCTTATAAATCAGGCATCTTGACTGCTACAAAAACCAGGGAAATCGCGGCAGGATTCGCGTTTAGAGGATGCCGCCTTGCGGATATTCAATCCCTCGGCCGGATATTCGCCGATGAAATAATACCTCAATATATCAGGCCTGAAGCATTCAAAAGAATTCAATGGCATAAATCAAAGGGAGATAAAATTGTTGTTGTATCCGCATCTCTTGACGTATATCTGAAGCACTGGTGCGATAAGCATGAATTGGAACTTATCTGTACAAGTTTTGATGTTGATAACGGACTTATTGCGGGAAAATATTATCCCGGAGACTGCAGCGGCAAGGAAAAAGCGAGACGTATTATTGATAAATATAATACAAAAGATTATGAAATTATTTATGCTTATGGGGATACGGCAGAGGATAAAGAGATGCTTGATCTGGCAAATATTAAGTACTTTCAATGGAAACAAATAAGCAATTATGACTAATATGCTCAAGATGGCTGACGTTTTATAGATTAGTTCGTAGCTTATAAAGCAAAAAGTCAGTTAACTTGAGTATATTCATTAAATTGTATAATAGCATAAACTTTTATTATCTTTAAATTGGATGACAATGTGGCACAGATAAATCTGCAAAAGGTATCCCTGACTTTCGGCAATATTCCAATACTTGGTGATGTGGACATCCAGATCCATGAGGATGAGAAGATATGCCTGCTTGGCCGCAACGGGGCTGGAAAATCCACCATGATGAAACTTATCAATGGGGACATTGAACCTGAGTCCGGACTTATATTCCGTGAGAAAGGACTTAAAACCTCGCTTCTGCCGCAGGAGGTGCCGCGTGATCTTTCCGGAAGTATATATGACGTTATTGCCGGTGGAACCGGCGTCCATGATTCATCGGTTCATCATATGGACAATTTTGAAGAGCAGAAGATCCGCCTGCAAATAGAAAAGACAATATCGCTAATGAGCCTTGATCCGGAGCTCATGTTCGAAAACCTTTCTGCCGGCATGAAGAGGAGGGTGCTTGTGGGGCGCGCACTGGTGAATGATCCGGATGTCCTCCTCCTTGATGAGCCGACAAACCATCTTGACATTGATTCGATCAGCTGGCTTGAAGATTTTTTATATCGTTATAATAAGACCATATTTTTTGTAACGCATGACCGCACGTTTCTGCAGAAGATCGCGAATCGGATAATCGAGCTGGACAGGGGCAGGCTCTTTGACTGGAGATGCGATTACCAGACTTTTTTACAGAGGAAGGAAGCATGGCTTGAATCCGAAGAAGCCCGGAACACGCTTTTCGATAAAAAATTAGCCCGGGAAGAGGCATGGATAAGGCGGGGGATAAAGGCCCGCCGCACTAGAAATGAGGGAAGGGTAAGGGCATTAATAGAATTGCGGGGGGAAAGGGCTGCCCGCCGGGAACGGGCCGGAAATGTGCGCATGGAAATGCAGAAAGCTGAAAATTCAGGCAAAATGATAATCGAAGCGACGGATATTTCTTTCGGCTACTCTGATGTCAAGTTATTCTCAGGTTTTTCGACCAGGATCATGAGAGGTGACAGGATCGGCATCATCGGGCCTAATGGATGCGGGAAAAGCACTCTTATTAAGACACTATTAAATGAAATTGAACCGGAAACCGGAGATGTACGTATCGGGGCCGGAATTCAAAAGGCATATTTTGACCAGCTGAGAAATCAGCTCGATGATAATCTTACAATTAAACAGAATGTTGCAGGCAGCGGCGAAATAATAGATTTCAATGGAAAGAAGAGGCATGTGATCGGGTATCTTGAGGATTTTCTTTTTAGTCCGGACAGGGTTGACGAGCCGGTAAAAGTTTTGTCCGGGGGCGAAAAGAACAGGCTGCTTCTTGCAAAGCTTTTTACAAAGGCATCTAATTTCCTCATCCTGGATGAACCAACCAATGATCTTGATATTGAGACCATCGAGCTTCTTGAAGAGCTTCTGCTCGAATATGAAGGGACATTGCTTCTGGTAAGCCATGACAGGGCATTTCTTAATAACGTTGTGACAGATATTTTCGCGTTTGAAGTAAATTCTGATGTCAGGGTATATGCTGGCGGCTATGATGACTGGCTGGCTAAGAAAACCTATGATACCGCAAAAGGAATAAAACAGGAAAAAATTATCAGGGAGAAGGAAAAAGCCCGGAAAACAAAGCTTACCTTTAAAGAAAAAAAGAGATCGAATCAATTCCTGCGGCCATTGAGGAAAAGGAAAAGAGAAAGCATGAAATTTATCAATTAATGGCTGACCCGGCTTTTTATCAGCAAAGCGGAGCCGGGGTTTCTGAAATAAAGGCGGAACTGGAAAAGCTGGAGAGAGAACTTGATCTCCTTTTTGCCAGATGGGAAGAACTCGAAACGGTTGAGGGCGGCGCAGGTTAAGCTTTTATAATACATCCAAATTCTCATTGAACTATTTTTTCAATTGCATTTTCTTTGTCGCATTATAATGTATTATTATAACAAACGTATAAGGCCTGATTGTATTATACAAAATGCATGGAATTTTTGGCGATGGGAAAGAACGCTGCTTGCGTGATTCTGAGGAGATTTGAATGAAGTCTTTGCTCTCGTACGAACTAAATAATGATAATCCCGAGAATAAAAAACGCTTTATAAAAAATTTATTCGATGATATTGTGCCGACATACGATCTTTTAAATCATCTGCTTTCTTTCGGTACAGATAAGCTGTGGAGGCGCAGGATATTCCGGCTCATGCGTCCCGTCAAAGACGCGCGTGCTCTTGACCTGTGCTGCGGCACAGGCGATCTTTCATTATTGATACACAGGCATGGTGCGGGGGTTGTATCGCTCGATTTTTCGCTTAACATGCTAGCAAAAGGAAAGCAGAGAAAGACTCTGCGCGGGTATTGCGTGGCGGCTGATGCAAGCAATCTTCCTTTCCGTGACAGCTCATTCAACGCTGCAGCAATAGCTTTCGGAATACGCAATATTCCTGATTTGAAGAATTTCATAAGGGATGTGCACCGCGTGCTCGAACCCGGCGGGGAGTTCGCGATTCTCGAGCTCGTTCGTCCCCGCAGCCGGTTTATAAAGGCAGTCTATGCAGTTTATCTTAATAAACTGCTTCCACTGATCGGCGGCCTTGTATCCGGGAAATGGACGGCGTATAAATATCTTTCAGGTACAATCAGGACTTTCGTTGATCCGGATGACCTGAAGCTGATGCTCGAGCAGGGCGGTTTCCGTAATGTGAAGCTGCATCCTCAGACATTCGGGGTAGCCTCTATAATAGTATGCGAGAAGGCGTGAGTGCATACAATACAGGCTGAAGAGATGCCGGTATTGTTGACTATTATACAGATGCAGCCGCATGATGCGCAGATGCATTTCAAAGGAATACAGAGGCGGACGGAAGAAAATCAAATGCATCCGGGAGAAAAGCACAGGCAGTAGTAAAAAATACACCGGCAGGTCAGAGAAAATCATCAGCAGGTATAAGAAAAGCACTGACACATAGAGATGCAGGTAAAAGAAATATACTTGCAGGTCAGGGAAATACACCGGCAGGAACAAGAAAATCAAAATCTTCTGTTACAAAAACAAATGCAATTGAGTGAATTATGGATCTCTTACGTAATATAGCACTGCATCTTGTGCAGGGAAATATTTATAATACAGTATATTATCAGAAATTTTTAAGAAATAATGAACTTTAACTATAAACATATTATATGGGACTGGAACGGCACGCTTATTAACGACGCGGAGCTGTGCGTAGAGATCATTAATGAACTCCTCGGGAGGAGAAATATACAAGGCATCAGCCTGCGCGAGTACCAGGATGTTTTTGATTTTCCGGTAATTAACTTTTACGAAAAAATTGGTTTTGATTTTTCCAAGGAGCCATTCCATATCCCTGCTGCGGAATATATCGATGCCTACAACGCACGCAGATTCAGCTGCAGTCTGCATGACGGCGCGCTCGAACTTCTCTCGGTTTTTAAAAAAGCCGGCATAGCTCAATCCATACTGTCTGCATCAAAGCAGAGTTCGCTTGAAGAAGCAGTCGGCTACTATTCATTGGAGTCTTTTTTTGCACATGTCTGCGGACTGGACGACCATTACGCGAATGGTAAAATAGACATTGCGAAAGAATTAATAGGGCGTATAGGCGCAGATAACAGGTCGCTTTTGATTATCGGCGATACGACACATGATTATGAAGTTGCGCGGTCATTAGGAGCAGGCTGCATTCTGATCAGCAGCGGGCATCACAGCAGGGAAAAGCTTGAACAGAGCGGAGCGCGTGTGGTTGACTCTATCGCGGAAATATCAAATGCGGCAGAAGTATCTGAATGAAGGTCTCTCATCAGTTAAATACGCTTATTAAGCAAAGGTTGTTCTTTATTTCAGCAGGGACACTTTCCCTTTGCCTGGTATTATGGCTTCTGTTTTATTCGCTGTTTCTGCTGATGCCGTCCGTGTTCATAAAAGCAGGACTGATCGCGCCTTTCCCTTTGCTGATTATATTTACATTATCCCTGATCATCTCTTTAAGTGTTTACCTTTATAGAATGCCTCTTTTCGGGAAAAGATTCTTTAATGAGATATTGCTCCCGCCTTACTCAGCGAATGATCTTAAGTCGGCGCTTGAACTGGAAAGCGGAAAGAGTTATCCGCGAACAAAGGGGGACAGCTCTTTAGAAGAAAAAAATATATCGTCCTTTTTCTCCGGTCAATTCATTGAAAATGTTTCAGCACACATTAAGCTTGAAAAGAGAATATTCGCCGGCCTTGTTCCGGATATCAAACGTTTAACAGTATGCACGCTGATAATTATTATATCTATGGTTCTTTCAATAATAAAAAGCGATCTCGTGTTCGATGTTTATTCAGCATTAAGAACAGGCCTTCCTGCGGAACTGATCGCTCTGGATGCTCCTGTAAAGTACGAAAAGATTGAAGCAGTGATTACTCCCCCGGCTTATATTGAATCGGGAATAAGTACTGCTGTTGATTTAACTGTTCACGATAAAATTAAAGTAATGCAGGGTTCCGGTGTCTCAGTAAAAGGGATTTTAAACAATATAAAATCCGGTAAACTGATTCTTTCGACCGGTAAAGGACTGGAATATTTTACTGCGGCAATTTTTGAAGAAAAATTTTTCGAAGCTGCCTTTCTTGCTCCGGCAAAAGGCGCTTTTGCCCTTGAATTCGAATTTATAAAACTGGTTTCGGGTAAATCACGGGGCAAAAGCAAAGTGTACACCATTGAAGCCCTTCCGGACCAGCCGCCCTCTATAAAGATTTTTTTTCCGCCATCTGTCCACAACGTGCTGTTCGGAAATCCGGTGGAAATAAATTTTACTGCTTCTGACGATTATGGCATACTGGAAATTTCACTTTATCACCGGAATCCTGAAGAAAACAGCGGATATTACAGAGAGATTGTTGCGAGGTTCCCGAAAGACCCCAAAACAAATTATTCGGCAAGCCATGTATGGAATCCGGTTATCCGCGAAGGCGAGAAGATGGATGAACTTGTTTATGATCCTGGCACGAAATCAGTAGAATATTTTCTTGAAGTTAAAGATATTAATATATATTCAGAAGGCGGTACGGCAAAAAGTGAAACAAGATATGTGTATTTTACTGATGCTCTGGCAGACCTGAAAGAAGGAATAAACCTGATCCGGGAATTGATAGATGACGGGAAAAAATTGTTACAGTCACCCGGGAATAAAAGGATAGCGGAAAATTATAAAAAAAAATTAGCAAAAGCCGTTCAGGTTTTCAGCAAAGAACGGCAGGAAACTATGCCTCAGAGCACGCTTGTGCAGAAAACAAACGAGATGCTCAGTGTTTTTTATATCGACAGTTCCAAAGAACTAAAAGAATCCCTCAGAAGCTACATCGCTTATCTTGAAAGATTTCTTGTTTTTATGCAGCTGCTCCTGGAGACCGAGAGCGCGGCTTCTATAGACAAGGAGCTTTCAAGGAATGACGATATGAAAAGCAGCATGGATAATTCTCTGAAGCGGATAAGCCGCGCTGCTGAGCTCATGGAGAATGAGTTTAAAAAAGATATTGAAGAGATTGAAGAACTCTTAAGGAAAGGCGATCAGGCAGGCGCCAGGGCTAAGACACTTGAACTCCTTGACAAAATTAAAAAGCGTATGGAAGAGGAAATCGCAAAGTCAATGGCCATGTCGCAGAAAATCGCTGATGAAATGAAAGACAAACTCGATAAGATGGCAAAGCTTGCTTCGGAATTGCTAAAAAAGCAGGAAGCAAACAGGACGATTACAGATAAGGGAAATATAAAAGGCGCTTCTGCTGATCAGGAAGAAATAAACGAAGGCCTGCGCAGTCTGAGTGCGCAGACGGAGAAGCTCAGTTCCGAATATCCTTTTGTAATGTACTCTCTTAATTCCTATGCCGGTGCGGCAAAGATATACGGGGCAAGGGCTTCTGAAGCTCTCAGCAAATCCGAACCCGGCAAATCATCAAAGGATCAATCCCGGGTCATTCAATATCTTAATAACTTTATGAATGCCTCAAATCAGCAGAAGCAGCTTATGGAAGAGCTGGCAAAAGGGAATTTTGAAAGTATTATGCAGCGCGGATATACGAATCGTTTTGTGCTTATACCGAAGGAAGCAGTCTATACAATACCGATAGACTATAAAAACAAGATCATAGAAATGAGCAAAGACAGAAGCAGGCTCACGAAAGAAAAAGAGGCATTCTGGCGGGATATTTTACAATGATGCACTCTCCCGCGATTTGCGGGGCCGCGGGCACTTCTTTATGCTTTCTCATTTTCTAAAACATCTGCAAGCAGAATATGCTCTCCGAGAGGTTTGGCGATATTTTTTAACTGCAGGGCAATATCGTTAATTTCCGGGCCTTTAAATTCCTTGTCTCTGTAAATAGTAATTATGCCAAGCAGGATATTCCTGTACAGTACCGGCAAGGTAACCTTTTTCCCTTTTTCCTGAAGAATTGTAGAAGAATTTTTCAGTTCTTCTGTTATTCCCCGATTTATACTCATAGAATTAAATTCAGAATCGTCGATTTTTATAAGAGCCTTGCCTTTAAGTTCAAAAATTTTATTCAGTCTTGACTGATCTTCGCTCAGCAGATAGAAAGAGACAACTTCGGAATTATATTCACCGGATATATAATTAAAAAGATCATAAACATATCCTGTAAGGTAGTCAAGATTCAAAGTCGATTTGTCCGGCTCTCTGCCTGTATCCTTGTGTTCACTTATTTTTTTATCTTTGCCTGTTTTGTCCGGTTTTATTTTTTTTACGGACTCTTTTTTAATAAAACCGGCCGTCTTCCCGTTGGATGTTTTTGCCTTTTTGTTTAGTTTAATAGATATTAATGCTGTTATAATGATTGAAAAAATAGTGATTAACAATATTTCAAGAATTAGCTGGATGATAAGCTTTAAGCTGAGTTTATACGGAAAAACGATAAGGAGCTTACCGCCTGTAATATTATTGATAAAAATATAGAATCTGTTCTGATCGTAATATCTTATTACAAAATCATTCTTTTTATAAACTTTAAATTCATCCCGGATGAAGCCTTCTATCATCGCATCAAAAGTGATATTGGATCTTATATATTTTTCATTTTTCATCGCCTTAAGAATTTTATTTTTTTTATCCGCAGCGGCAATTAAAGCAATTGAAGGAAATTTGTCTTTAATTAAAGAGTAATATTTTGACAGGTCTTTATCATGCAGTTTTTTATCTTTTTCAAAACTGCTTATTGACAGAACTATTTTTTCGGATGTTAAAATAATGGCTTTAATGAATTGCTTTTCAAGCAATCCTGTTCTTAACGGAATATAAATAAAAATAATGAGTAAAGTTATGAATAAACATGTTATTATATTCTTTTTTTTTGATGTCATGCCTGATTCCGTATGGAATAAAATAGTTGTATTAAGAAAAAATTTTAAAAATATTTCTATATATTATAATCGGCAGGAAGCATAATTCGAAATATCATTTTATATTTTTTTGATTGCGGAATAGATGTCATATTCTATAAATACGTGAGATGTAATAAATCTATACAGCGTCAAATGGGTTGGGGTACACTCAATAACTATGAAAATAATCGGAATAATACCTGCCAGATACGGATCGAGCCGTTTTCCCGGCAAACCGCTTGTAAAGATAGCCGGAAAGACTCTGATCGAGAGGGTCTACCGCAGATCAGAGCAGGCCGGGCTTGCTAAGATAATCGTAGCTACTGACGATAATAGAATCGAGAGAGAGGTGCTGTCTTTCGGCGGAAACGCGGCAATGACGGGTGAACATCATTCGGGAACAGACCGGATTGCAGAGGCAGCCGAAAACGAGAGCTGTGATGCTGTCATCAATATTCAGGGCGATGAGCCGCTTATTGATCCGGAGATTATCGGAACAGTATCATCCGCTCTTGAAAAGAATGCGTGGGCTGATATGGCGACCGCTGCGGCAGAGATAAAAGAGCATGACGATATTGATAATCCTAATGTTGTAAAAGTCGTATTTGCCGCAGACGGCAGGGCTTTTTATTTCTCACGGTCAGGGATACCGTATATTGTCAGGGCAGATGGAAAAACACCGCAGGCAAAACGCTACAGGCATATCGGCATATACGGATATAGAAAGGAATTCTTAAAAAAATTTACCGTCTTAAAGCCGTCGCCTCTGGAATCAGCCGAATCGCTTGAACAGCTCAGAGCTCTTGAGAACGGATTTTCTATTCATGTTTCTGTCGTTGATTACAAGGGCGCGGCTGTGGACACTCCTGAAGATGTAATAATAGTCGAGAATATTTTAAGCGGAGAGAATAAAAAATAGGGGGAATGATTTACTCTCCGCCGTTTTCAAACAAAGACTGCTCTTTGTCTTCATATCCTGATTTAAAATATTTTATCCCAAGATGATCGTACGCGCTCTTTGAAACCTCTCTTCCTCTGGGAGTGCGGTTCAGCAGGCCTGACTGGACAAGGAAAGGTTCGTAGAAGTCTTCAATAGTGTCGGTTTCTTCTCCTACCGATATGGCGATTGTTTTTAGGCCGACCGGGCCGCCGTTATAATTCTCTATAATAGTACGCAGGATTTTTCTGTCCATGTCGTCAAGACCGGCAGAGTCAATGTCAAGCTTATCCAGGGCATACTTTGTGATTTTAATATCGATTTCCTTAAGCCCTCCCACAAGGGCAAAATCTGCGACCCGCTTAAGCAGCCTGTTCACAATACGCGGAGTTCTGCGGGATCTCTTCGCGAGCTCCATTGCTGCGTCGTCTTTTATACTGCTGTGGATTATTCCTGCAGAGCGTTTGACTATCTGCCGCAGATCTTCATACTCATAATAATTAAGGCGCAGGGGAATGCCGAACCTGTCGCGCAAAGCGGAAGTTAAAAGGCCTGTCCTGGTGGTAGCTCCGATTAAAGTAAAAGGGGCGAGATCAATTTTAATTGATTTTGCACCGATACCCTGGCCTATAATAATGTCGATTGATCTGTCTTCCATCGCGGGATACAGGATCTCCTCAATCGCAGGAGAGAGCCTGTGAATTTCATCGATAAAAAGAACGTCATTCTCTTCAAGAGCTGTAAGTATGGATGCCATATCGCCGGATTTGTCTATAATGGGAGCCGATGTCGCTTTAATATTCACACCGAGTTCTCTGGCTGTAATGAACGCCAGTGTTGTTTTACCTAGTCCCGGAGGTCCGGCTAAAAGAACATGATCGAGGGATTGTTTTCTTATTTTTGCGGATTGAATGAATACCTTGAGGTTATCGATTATTTTTGTCTGGCCGATGAACTCTCTGAAGTTCGACGGCCGCAGGGATCTGTCATCTTCGTCTTCATGCAATTTCTGCGCGCTTGTGAGTTTCGATATGTTTTCCATCTGCGGTCATTCTGAGTCTTTCTCAAAATTCTTAATTATTTTCAGTATCATTTCCGGTTTTTTAACTGTAAAAAGTTTTTCACGCAATTCATCCTTGTTCATAAGCCTCGCTATATTCGCCAGTGTTTTAATATGCTGTTTCAGTTTGTTTTTTGGTACAAGAATAAAAATTGCTATTTTAACCGGCAGACTGTCGATGGATTCAAAATCTATTCCATCACCGCAAAAAGCCAGAACAATCACAATGTCCTCGACAGCTTCCGTAGTGCAGTGCGGGATGGCAACTCCTCTGCCTATACCGGTGCTCATGGATTTTTCCCTTTCAAAAAGGGCGTTTTTAAGAATCTCCCTGTCTTCATTCCTGACATCATTATTCTTAATAGCCAGATCAAGCATTTCTTCAATGAGATCCCATCTGTTCGCAGATTGTGCCTTGATTATTATGTTGTTCTTTTTTAAAGATTTGGATAAGATCATAGGGTATTATTATCTTTTTATCTAGAAATATCTGAAAAGTTATATTTTATTATAACAAAAATTTAGTCAAGCTATATATTTTTAACAGTAATGCCCGTTATGAATTCAGAGTGTTTCGAAAAATATTTTATTATAAATTATTTTTCTTTTTTTAATTGATATAAATACTTATTAATTGCTATATTGACGTTTGTCGCAGAATATATTATGCTATTTTAAATAGTTCAAGGAGTTTTTTTTATGATAGAATTTACCGATAAAGGCGATGGCGTTTATGTACTGCAGGTAAAAATCCCGGAAGTCCACACATTAGATGTTCCTGATTTAAAAGAGAAAATCCAGCAGATAATTCTTAATAATGATATCAAAAAAGTAGTTCTGGACTTATCCAAAGTCAAAACAATCACAAGTTCCGGAATTGGAATCTTTCTAAACATCAATGAAGCATTAAAATCGAAATTCAGACTTGCCAGCCCCGGCCCGGAAGTTAAAAAAGTTCTGGAGCTTACTAAAGTCAGCACAATATTAAAAGTATTTGAAACAGTTGAAATGGCTATAAAGAGTTTTTAACCTGTAGTAATATATCTGCATCCATTATCCTGATCTATCATAAAAGATTGTCATGATTAATAATGAATTTGAAATAACAGTAACACCGAAATCTTCAAAATCAGAAGTATTTATTAACGGAGATAGTATAAAAATATATTTAAACTCACTTCCGGCGGACGGGAAGGCGAACTCGGAATTAATTAAACTTTTATCGAAAGAGCTGCATATCGCGAAATCCGGTATTAGAATAATAAAAGGGGAAAAGAGCAGAAAGAAAAAAATTGCGATAGAGGGGTTTACAAAAGAGGAAATAATAAAAAGGTTCGCTGCTACAGTAAATCATCCAGCTCTTTAAGGATCGAGTCTTTCTTTTGCTTTTGATTATTTTTGATCATTCTTTCTTCAACAGGAGGGCGCTCTTTAATCTCCTGTTTTTCTTTTAAAAGATTCGAATCAAAAATAGTCTCTTCTCCTTCATTGAACTCAGGATTTCCGCACAGGTCACCCTCAAGACTGAGCCTGTAAATGAAGGCCATAGCGTAGTTATATGCGCAGTCTATTGCTTCGCATACATTTTTGTTGTTAATTATTTTATCGCCTTCTATTGCCGTCTCGAAACTAATTATATCCTCCGGATTAACTACTATGTTTTTTCCGCTGTTCATATCGTCTATAAGTGTTTTTAATTCCCTGCACAATTTTTCCATAAACATTTTTATCTGGGCTCTTGCCTCTGCGGCGATATGATTTTTTTCTTTATTGAGGGCTGAAAGCCTGTTGGAATATTCAATGAATTGAGTGCTGCTGATCGGCTTTTCACTTTTTAATTTGTCAAACGCGGCCAGGGTATTTGCATAGTCGAGCAATCTGTTTTTGCATTTTCCGATTTCATTGTAAATGTTCGCGAATTTATTTTTGAAATCAAGATTGTCAGAGGATTTAAAAATTGTATTATATTTTATTTTATTTGTTGTGAGAATAAATGAAAATTCTATGTCGAATTCATTGAAAAGCAGGTTCGCAATATAAATTTTATCTTTTGTATTAACGTTTTTAAATATTCTGTTTTTTGTGTAGATTTCACCGCTTTTCTCTATATCGATTTTACTCATAAGTTCCAGGCCTTTTTGCACCGGGTCAGGAATGACCTCGTTTTGATCTTCAGCCTTTTCCTTTCCGTCATCTTTGAAGGAAAGATTGTCATCAAACTGAAGATCAAAAGTCTTTGGAGGACTCTTCTTCCTTTTTCCCGGCATATCTTCCGGGAAGATGGAGATTGTATCTTCAATATCTTTGTCGGATATGAATATTCTTTTTTCGTAGCAGCACATGAGCCAGTACAGCCTTGGATATAATTTATTAAAAATTATATAAATATTATTTTTTACCTTTCTTTTGTTTGAAGTAAAAAAAGTAAATTTTTCTTTTTCAAGCCGGTTTTGAAGTTTGAGCGCCCTGTCAAGTGCGATTAAAATAAGATCCTTATGCTGATTTAGAGGATATAATTTTCTGAATATTTTTGTAAACGGTTCCCTGAGTTCTTTAATTTCCTGAGGAACATCGGGGAAATTATAAAAGTGTTCCAGTATTTCATTTGAAGTAGTTCTGTCGTAAACATTTGAAAGGAGTTCGATAAGTTCAAAATACACCGGATGAATTTTATCTAATGAGTCGATTATTCTCTGCCCGTTTCGCATGTTTTGTTTAAAAATATTAAAGTATATTGTCTGCATCGACAAAAGACACGGATTATATTCTTCATCATATTTTTTTATAAATTTCGGCATGAAATAATAGCCGGTGAAATCCGCGACATTCATTAAAAACAACCGGAGCCTGATTCTAAATCGCTGTAAAATAAGGCGAAATTGACTTATTTCATTGATGTTAAATGATTGGCTCGCAGGTTTGATTTTTTCTTTTGTTTCTAAAGGATATTTAGGCGATGTTTTTTTTTGCGCATTTATGTCCGTGTATTGAAACTTATTCTGTTTTTTTTCAGCTTCAAGCCTGTTCCTGAATCGTTTCTGCAGATCCCGGTCAAAATCCGAAAGCTTTCGTTCTTCCTTTTCGTTAATTACTTCGCCGCCGGCTTCGACAAATTCGTTAAATAATTTTTTTCTGGTATGCTCGTCCAGCGATGTAACGCCTATATTTTGTTTGGTTTTCTCTACTTTTTTCATTTTTAATTTTCCGGAATCTTTTTGCTGCTTTTAAAAATTTTGTATCAATATATCGGTAGATTAATTACGAAGATTTTAGAAGGATTTTCAAACCTTCATATATGTTAGGTAGATATGAATGATTTTGTCAATTATAAAATAATGGATCAGCTAAAATATGGCAATCAATAATAAAAAATTTCTTGACAAATAATTAACTTTTTATACTTTGATATCATTAGTTGAAATTATTAATATTAACTCATTAAGGTAAAAGCAGAAAATGATCAATAATCAATCCATGGCTCACTCCTATTATTATTTTTTTTACTACTCAACAGTATGAGGACTGCTCATGGAATGATTGATTTCTATAGTCGATATTAAGCCGTGGGCAGAAACCCACGGCTTTTTTATTTTTTAGGCCTTTTAAAAAAATAAAGAAAGTAAATAGACTTTCTTAGAATTAATTAAAATATAAATAAAACAACAGAGGTAGGTATGGCAGAAGAAAAAAAAGTTGCAAGAAAGAAGCTTAGAACAGCTGAAGCTATGGGAAAATTTATGGCAGATTATTATTATGAACTGGATAATGCTGCAAAGACCGGTGAGAAAAAGATTGCGTGGTGTACAAGCGTTGGTCCGGCTGAAATATTAAGAGCTATGGGATTTCTTGTTTATTTCCCTGAGACGCATTCAGCAATGCTCGGCAGTTCAAGAATGGCCACTGATTATATTCCATATGCAAATGCCCTGGACTATTCTCCCGAAGTATGTTCGTATATGACTGCTGACATCGGAGCTTTTTTACAGGGTGTGACCCCTTTATCAAAAGCGTTTCCAGGAATACAAAGCATACCTAAACCGGATGTTCTGGTATTTAACACAAATCAATGCAGGGACGTTCGTGACTGGTTTTCCTGGTTTGCGAGAAGGTTCAATGTTCCGATCGTTGGAGTTGACGGGAATAGACATGTAAAAGTAGTGACTGATACTATTGTTGAGTCAAATGCAAAGCAAATGGAAAATCTTATTCCGCCTCTTGAAAAAGTAATTGGTAAAAAATTTGATATTGATAAACTTAGGGAAGCAGTAGCGCTTTCACGGAAATGTTCTAACCTATGGAAGGATATTCTTGAAGTTGCATCAGTTAAACCGTCTCCTCTGACATTCTTTGACGGCTGCACGCTTATGGGGCCGGCAGTTGTTGCCAGAGGGACACAGCCCGCTGTAGATATATATGAGCAGCTTCTCGAGGAGATGAAGGAAAGGGTTAAAGATAAGGAAGGGGCTGTTGAGAACGAAAAGTTCAGGATTTACTGGGACGGAATGCCTGTTTGGGGAAGATTGAGAGCACATTCTGAATTATTCGCAGGATTGAACGCGAATGTGCTCGCATCCACGTATTGCAGCTCATGGATATTCACCGCTTTAGATCCGGCTGAACCGTTCAAAAGCATGGCAAGGGCATATAGTGAGCTTTTTAATTCCAGGTCTGACGAGTATAAGGAAGAATATATCAAAGAAAAAATAAAATTATATGGTATAGACGGTATAATCTTCCATGATGCAAAGACATGTCCGTATAATACAAACTGCCGTTACGGTATGTCAAAAAGACTTGAGAATGAAACCGGTATACCAAGCCTTATCATCAATGGTGATTTAAATGACCTTCGTCTGGTTTCGGATGAGCAGATGAAAACCAATGTCGAAGCATTTATTGAACAGCTCGCGGAGAACAAATAAAATATTATATTGTAGTTAAAAATAAATATGAATATGATAATAATAAAAATTAAATTTTTATTACGAACTTTTATTTTTGTCGATGTGATGAGACAGTTTACTAATGTGAGAAATTTTATAGCTGAAGAACTGAACTCAATGATTTATTTTTATTATTATTACTATTATTATCCTTATGGATGAAGACTGCTCATGGAATGAAATTCTATATAATCGAATTAAAACCGTGGGCGGGAGCCCACGGTTTTTTTTATTTATAGGGTCGTTTCAAAAGGAAGTTAACTGAGGTTTCTCAGCGGTTATAAATAATCATCACAATAATAGAGGTTAATAAAGCTGAGATAAAGAGTAAATGAAAGCATTGTTTGAACAAATCATAAAAATTAAAAAATTAAATCAAAAGGAAAAAATAATATGGAAACTACATTAACAAAAATTAAACCGATACAACATACTGAACATTTTTTTCAGCTGGGAACCCCATTCTTCCCCGTGTACTTGTCCCTTGGAAAAGAGGCAATGCTCATAGAGGGCGGTACCGGAGGAACCCTTGATCTTGTCAAGGATCAGATCGGGGAACTGGGACTTGATATCAATAAAATAAAGTATATTGCTCTCACACATTCACATGGAGATCATATCGGGCTTGTTCCGCATTTGATTCCGGAATGGAAACATGTTAAACTGGCGGCAAGTCCCAAGTCTGTGGATTTTTTAAAAGATCCGAATGTGATTAAACAGTTTGTAGAGATGGATAATTTTATTGCCGAGAGATTGGTGTCCCTGGGCGAGACATATTCCAAACCTCCTAAACTTGAAAAATATGAATTTAATGTTGGAAAAGTAATCGATGAAGGGGATACTCTGGATTTAGGCGGCGGTGTCAGATGGAGGGTTGTCAGGATAACCGGCCATTCTCCGTGCCAGATCGCATATTTTGAAGAGAAAGAAGGCACTTTGGTTGTCGGCGACGGCACAGGGTTGTATTTTCCTAGGATAGACGCTTTCTGGCCCGAGTATTTTTTATCACTTGAACAGTACTGTGCAAGCATGCACAAGCTGTCTGCTTTTAATGGTAAGAGGGTTGCTTTGAGCCATTTCGGAGTGGTTGACGGAAATTCCAGAGAATTTATAAAAAAGTCGTTGAAAGCTACAGAGGCATATCATAATGAGATGATTGAAAGAATCAGGAACGGAGAAGACCCGAATGTGGTTGCACTGGAGAAAACAAAATGGGTACTGAGCAATCATAATTATATGTCGTTTGAGATAACCGAACAGATGGCCAGACTGCTCATAAAACGTTCGCAGAAAGATGCGGATAAGTCAGGGATGTTTGCCGGTTTGTAAAATATTATACTGACGCAATGCATTACACTAATGATGCGATTCATTGCGTCTTTTCGCAAAACAATACAGAATATGGAGGCCTTCATGCAGTCAAAGCAAGTATACGTTGGAGTTGACATCGGATCTTCAAGAACAAAAGTAGCAGTGTTAGATGCGGATAAAAAATTTATAGGACGCGCTATTTTACACTCGGGTACGGATTTCGGCGGCACGGCTGAAGTCTGTCTTGAGTCTGCATTGAAGATGGCAGATGCTTCCACATATGACATTATTAAAACAATATCGACCGGCTATGGCAGAAAGAACGTTTCGTTTTCGAATGATACGAAAACCGAGATTGCATGCCATTCCGCAGGCTGTTATTATTATTTTCCCGAAGCAATAACAGTGATCGATATAGGCGGTCAGGACAATAAGATCATAAAGATAGATAAAAACGGCAGACGTATTAATTTTAAGATGAATAGAAAATGTGCAGCCGGGACTGGAGCTTTTCTGGAAGAGATGTCCATGCGGCTCAATATACCGCTTGAGGACATGAATGATCTGGCAAGTCAGTCCACTGACATGGTTAAACTCGGCAGTTTCTGCACGGTTTTCTCGGCCACTGAAGTGCTTGAAAACATCCGGCATGGGAAAAAAGTACCCGATATTGTTAAGGGTCTTTTCTATTCAGTGATCAAACGCGTTCTCGAGATGGATTCTCTTACCGATAATGTAGTAATGACAGGCGGGGTCGTTGCACATAACCTCTATCTGGTCTCCATGACAGAAGAAATACTTAAGAGAAAGATATTAGTCCCGGAGTATCCCCAGTTTACAGGAGCCATTGGCGCAGCTCTCTTTGCTATGCAGGAATAATTACCCTGATGTAAAATCATACACCAAATTAAAATATAATACCCCGGTTACGCCGAAGGTGGAAGCCGGTGCGGTAGCACCGGGGGCTTGCTCTGAGAAATTTAATTAAAAATTATATTATACGGTATGTTTAATGTGTAGACATCGAGTTAATATGTTCAGTCGGTTTTTTTTATTGCATTTTTAGGGCTATTTAAAAACATGTATATGAAAAATAAATATTTTTATTATAAATCATTTTACGTATTAAATTCGTCACAGGAGTAACAATATGAACGTAGCTACAAATTTAGAGATGTCAGCAAGATATTTCCCTAAGAATCCGGCACTAAGCATGGATGGCAGGGAGATTACTTATGCGCAGTTTAACGAAGAAGCAAACCGTGTCGCAACTGCTTTTTTAAAACTCGGCATGAAGGCAGGAGACCACATTGGTATTTGCGCGCCTAATTCGCCAGAATGGCTTATTCTATACTTCGGCATATTGAAAATGGGTGCAATTGCAATAACACTCGGATTTCAGTTAAGCCCGGATGAGCTTCGTATGCTTCTCGGACATGCCAAACCTAGAATGCTTTTTACCACAGATGCTCGGTTAAAAGATATTGAAAGCCTCAGGGGCGGAAACGGGATTGAGAAAGTCATATGCCCGAACGGCGATATGTCCTATGAAAAGCTGGTTGCTATGGGCAGTGCAAAATTCGAAGCAGTTTATCGTGACCGTGATGATACGGCCTCTGTACTTTATACCGGAGGCACTACAGGTATACCCAAAGGTGTAATGACTACTCATCTTAATATCAATACTTCAGCACATAATGTAGCATACAGCGAAAGGTCAACCGAAAAAGACAGGGCTTTGTGCTTTTTGCCGTTTAATCATGTATTTGGGCAGATGCATGTTATGAATGCGACGGTTTTCAGTGCAGGCTGTCTCGAGATACTGTCTGCTCCGGATATGGATAAAATGCTGGGTCTTATAAAAGCCGGCAGAATAACAAAACTTTTTTCAGTTCCTACAGTTTATACCCGTCTGTTAACTTTACCGGATGTGAGACAACTGATGTCAAAAGTCCGTTACTGTTTTTCTGCAGGAGCTGCAATGGCAGCCGAGATAGTCCGTCAATGGAAAGAATCGACAGGGCTTTTGATATTTGAAGGTTACGGACTCACCGAGACAGCCTCGGCCGTAACATATAATCATTATTATGAACATGTTATTGGTTCCATAGGCGCCACTGTTCCGGGAATTGAGACTCAGATCAGAGATATCTCTACCGGAGAAGCTCTGGCGGTTGGGAAAGAAGGCGAGATCTGCATCAGAGGGAATAATATCATGAAAGGCTATCTGAATAATCCTCAGGCAACGTATGATACATTCTGGCATCTGGATAAGGACAAGAAAAGACATGAAGACCAGTGGTTTAGATCCGGAGATGTGGGATATATGGACGAGCGCGGGTATTTTTATATTGTTGACCGCCTGAAAGACATGATAATTACCGGCGGAGAGAATGTATACTCAACAGAAGTAGAAGAGGCTATCTATAAAAAGCCGGAAATTCAGGAATGCGCAGTAATAGGCATACCTGACAGGGAATGGGGAGAAAAGGTAGCTGCCTTTATGATAGTTAAACCCGGAATGAATGTGACAGGCGATGAGATGAAAGCATTTCTGAAAAAAACGCTGGCACCATTCAAGGTTCCCAAGATTTATGAGTTTGTAAAGGATTTCCCCAGAACCGGTAAAGGTTCTATTCTAAAACGCGAAATAAGGGCACAGTTTACCGGCGGGAAGAAGTAAATATTAAAATAAGTATAAATTCATTCAAAGATAATAAAGCCTGCGGTTTTCCCGCAGGCTTTATTATTGGTTTATTTAATATATTAAATTCATCTTTTATTATAATTGTTTTTTACCCGCGCTTTTTTTAGAAACTCTGAAATTAAAAACGCAAGCTCAAGGGCCTGGTTGGCATTCAGGCGGGGATCGCATCTTGTAAAATATTTTTCAGTCAGCTTATTTTCGGTAATTTCTTCTGCTCCACCGATGCACTCTGTTACATTCTGGCCGGTCATCTCACAGTGGATACCGCCTGCATAGGTTCCTTCCGCGTAATGAATCTCAAAGAAATTTTTCACTTCTTCCAGTATGTGGTCGAATGAACGTGTTTTTATCCCTTTATGAGTCTTTACTGTATTGCTATGCATGGGATCAGTGCACCACACCACATTGCGGCCTTCCTTTTTTACGCGTTTTATTAATGGGGGAAGTTTTTTTGTAATAAGATCGCCGATCCGCGCAATTATAGTAAGACGGCCTGCTTCGTTTTGCGGATTAACCAGGTCGATTAGACGTATTAATTCATCAGGATCCATTGAGGGTCCTGCTTTAATACCTATTGGATTTTTAATTCCTCTAATGAACTCTATGTGAGCCTTGTCTGATTGACGGGTCCTGTCGCCTACCCATAGCATGTGAGCTGAGTAGTCATACCAGTCTCCGGTGAGGGCATCCTGCCGGGTTAATGCCTCTTCATAGTTCAGGAGAAGTGCCTCATGAGAGGTGTACAATGTTGTTTCACGTATGCTCGGCATGTCTACGCCGCATGCTTCCATGAATGCAAGCGCTTCTCCGATGCGGTCTGCAAGATTCTGATAACGCTCGCCTAACGGGCTTTCCTTGACAAACTCAAGGTTCCATTGATGCACCTGATGCAGGTCTGCCAGGCCGCCTTTTGTGAACGCTCTGAGCAGATTAAGCGTTGTGGCAGACTGATTATATGTCTGGATTAACCGGTTTGGATCAGGAGTGCGAGCATCTTTAGTGAAAGTAATGTCGTTTACTGCATCTCCGAAATAGCTAGGAAGTTCAACGCCGTCAATGATTTCAGTTTTACTTGAGCGCGGTTTGGCAAACTGGCCTGCTAACCGGCCGACTTTTACAATCTGACAGCTTCCCGCGTATGTCAGAACTACAGCCATTTGAAGGATTACTTTACAGGTATCCTGTATGTTTGTTGCGTTAAAATCGTCAAAGCTTTCGGCACAGTCTCCGCCCTGCAGGAGAAAAGCCTCCCTGCCGTTGACTTTAGCTAATTGTTTTTTTAATTCCTGGACCTCATTAGAAAATACCAGAGGAGGAAATTTAGTAAGCCGGGACTCGGACCTGCTGAGTTTTGAAGGATCAGGATATTCCGGCTTCTGTTCAATTGGTTTATCGCGCCAGCTTGAAGGAGTCCATTTATTCATTTTAGTCTGCTTCTATTAAAAGAATTAGTATAATTTATATTTTTATCCTTATTCTTTAGAGTCTTATATATTACAAGAACTTTTCAATATCTCCGAATAATTGTTATCTCTGTATTTTGGATGATATTATTTGTAACTCACTTTAAATATTTTGAAATAAATGAATCAATTCCTGATTCATATTCATTTCTTGATTCAAGAAAGCCTCTGTTATGGCTTCCTGAAATAACTAATAATTCCTTAGGTTCATTCGCTGCATGGAATATTTTTTCACCCTGAGAAAACGGAGAAATTTCATCATCTTTACTGTGAATAATAAGCACAGGGCATTTTATTTTCTGCAGATGCCTGTAAGTGCTGTAGCTGTCCCCGAAAATTAGTTTGCCGGGAAACCATGGATAGCGGTCATGCGATACATCTGTTAAGGATCTGAACGATGATTCAATAATCAGAATTCCCGGAGTATAAGAATCCGCCAGCCAGGCGGATATGGATCCGCCGAGAGATCTTCCGAAAATAATTATCTTTCTGCGCTCAATACCACGTTCATTAACAAGGTAAAGCCATGCAGCTTCCGAGTCCATATATGTACCCATTTCTGAAGGCTCTCCTTCGCTTTCTCCGTAACCGCGGTAGTCGTAAATAAATACGCTTAGACTAAGTTTGTTGAAAATTTGTATTATTTCCAGACAATGGGAAATGTTCCCTGAATTTCCATGTGAATATAAAACGACGCCTTTTGCCTGGTCAGATGGTATCCACCATCCGATGATTATAGTATCATCTTTTGTTTTCAAGCGGATTGATTCAAAATTTAGGTCTATATCCGAAGGCGTAGCTTTTATTTCTTTTTCAGGATAATACATGAAGTAAGGACGGCCTGCACAAAACAGGTTTGATAGAACGGCCAGAGCAATAATATAAAAAATAATTTTTTTCATAAACTTTATTGGAAGCCATCTCAAAAATAGAATTCTCCGGGGCAATCCCCTGGTACTGACTTACCGGCCGCCAACTTCGGTGTCGGCGGGGTATTACGCCTTGAAATAATGTAAAGACAGGAGAAATCGGCCTAAATTAAATTTAAAATTTTTTTGGCTTCATAATATTTAACTTTAGCTGCGATTTGTTCCTGTAGTCTGCTAATCTCGTGATTCACGGGTGCCCCCATGCAAACAGCATGACTGCTCTAATTTCGTGACAGCCTTTTTCGGTTGTTCCGGCCGGGCTGTTGCGCCGCTGCGCATCAATACCATATCCATAGTCGATAAAAACCGGTATAAGATCAGCGATTTTCATTGAAAGGTATATGGAAATGCTTTGATAATATTTTCTCGGGTAATCCATGACTCCGGTAACTTTATTGTCTTTCGACATATAGAGAATATAATAAGCAGGTTCAATTCTGGCTTCCAGAATTCCAAGAGGGATGCCGAATTTTAAATTTGCGATCAGATATTTGTTATGATAAAATTCACAGAAAAAATATCCGGGAATAGCGGCATGATCAGCTATCAGAGACCCGATCTTTTCCGCATTGTTTCTGTCTGTATTAAACTGCAAGGAGGCAACCGTTTCAAATTTAATATTATAATCATCCCAAAATTTATAATATAATCCAAGATCAAGATAGTATTTATATACTGAAGGTTTATCGGAAGTATCGGGTACTGTACCGTCGCTCATATTCCTGTCGTTAAATGAATAGCCGGATCTATAACTATAATTATATTTAGCCGTTGCGAGGAATCCATTTTTTATAAGGCCGGAGTTTTTTTCACTGATTTTTTTTAATTGAAGTTGAATGCAGGCGTTATGTTCCGTATGCGCGTCCGGATTGGCCATATTCGCATTATTATCTGAATTATAGTAGTGATAGACTGGAAGGTAGTTTATACCCGTATTGAATATTTTAGACCAGTTATATCTTAAATATAATTCCGCACCCATGTAATATCCTTTATTTTCGTTTTTACTATCAGTATAGCCTTTATTATAATCTGAATACGCGCCGTAGATAGTGTGTCCCCAGATTGGTTTTATTCCTGTGTTGTATTTTTCATTATGTGTGCCGAGCGCAGCAAATACGGTTGTTGTCCGGGCTCCGATCTCACAATATGAATTTTTTGAATTACTGTAATACTGCCAGTAGCTTAAATACATAATGGGTGATGTTTTATTCTTACCGTTGCTGAATGGCAGGTCTGCTCCGGCTGCCGATATTAAAGCGTATTCCCTCTTATAACTGCCTTCAGCATATATTACTGTAGATAAAAGTATTAGAATAGTAATAAACCATTTTATTAAATTAATAGACAGAATTATTCTCCCGCTCAATTTTAGTAATGAATAATCAAACCAATATAAAATAGTATTTATTGAGAGTATAATTATCAATTCTTTTATTTAACTTATTGTTATATTTGATATAATCAAGGTGTACATACGCGGCAGGAGAATATGCTAATGAAATATAAACGAAAAGAGTTTCAGATATATCTTAAACCAACTGAATTTATAAACAGCGATTCGCAGGATGTAATTGCATATGCAGAATCAGTTGCCGGAACTGAAAATTCGGATATTGATAAAGCAGTTAAACTTTATTATGCTGTAAGAGACGATATCAGTTATGACCCGTACAGGATTGATTTAAGCAGACACGGTTTGAAGGCAAGCACAACGCTGGAGAAAAAATACGGTTTTTGCATATCAAAAGCAGTTTTACTTGCTGCAACTGCACGTGTTATGCATATTCCGAGCCGTCTGCATTTCGCCGATGTTAAGAATCATCTTACAAGCAGGCGTTTGTATGAAATGATGCAGTCGGATATATTCGTTTATCATGCATATGCGGAATTGTATCTTGAGGATAAATGGGTAAAGGCAACGCCGGCCTTCAACCGCTTGCTTTGCAGAGTCAGCGGAGTTGAACCTCTTGAATTTGACGGCAGGAACGATTCCATCTTTCAGCAGTTCGATCTAAAAGGCAATAAGTTCATGGATTATATAAACGACAGGGGGAGTTTCGCGGATGTTCCTTATGAAGAATTGTTCAATGCGTTTAAGATTTATCATCAAAAATTGATTGATAAGGATCTGTCGGAAATAGAAGGGGTTTTTGAAAAGGAAGTGGATGTATCTATTGAATAATGTCCGTATTGAAACAGGTTACCTGGTTGCGTCCGTTCTTTTTTGAGTAATACAGGGCTTTATCTGCCATTTCAATGAACTCTTCGACATTTTTCGGCGCAAGGTCCGGTATTGCGGCAAGACCGCCGGAGACTGTAAAATTTAAAAAAGAATTATTGTACTCGATATTTACCTGTTCGACTTTTTGTCTTATTCTTTCAACTACTATCAAAGCTTCTTTTTTTGTCGTCTCCGGTAAAATAATGGTGAATTCTTCTCCGCCGTAACGGCAGGGAATGTCTATGGATCGTGAATTCAATAAAATTATTTTGCTCAGTTCCATGATTACCCTGTCGCCTGCCTGATGGCCGTATGTGTTGTTGAAAGTCCTGAAATTGTCAATATCGAAAATTACAATTGATAACGGATGTTTATATCTGTTTGATCTGCTCCATTCTTCGCGCAGTCTTTCTCTGAAATATTTGTTGCTGAAAAGTTTTGTCATTCCATCCCTGTTCGCCATGTCATAAAGTTCCGCATTTTTAATTGCAATTGCAGACTGGGTTGAAATATATTGAAGCATTTCCTGATCGAATGAATCAAAATCGCCGTCTGATTTATTGATTGCTTCAATTACTCCGATGATTTCGCCTTTATAAGTAAGCGGAACAGCTATGAGCGAACTGGTTTGTGTATTGGATTTTTTGTCGACTTTATCCGTAAACCTCGGGTCGTTCTTTGCATCGTTTATAATCATGGGATTTCCATTGCTCCATACGGTGCCGGCAATGCCTTCGCCAAGTTTCAGATTTAAATCCATTAATTGTTTGCCTTCTTCGTCTTTGCTTAAGTAAGCGAATCTTAATCTGTTCGTTTCTTTATCGACCAGGAGGACGCTGCTGGACTGGCACTGAAGCAGGCGTTTAACCTGCTGAAGAATCCTTTTCTGCACTTCTTCGCCTTCAAGGGATTTTGTGATATATGAATTTATTTCTATTACAAGCTTTAATTTGCGTATAGTATCTTCAGAGGATTTTTTAAAATTTTCAGAATTTTTCATTTTAGGAAAATTTAGTATATTATCTTCAGTAATCGAAGCCTTTCCTAAAATGTTTTTCTTTGCTGATATTTTTGCTTTTTTTGGCATAATTTTTTTACAGTAAAAGTTAATCATATTATTATAATACAAATTAAACGGAATGTCAAAAAAATTGAAGATTTTCTGCATTTTTTAAAAAAATATTATTTATAGTTATTCTCGTCAACATACATTTATTTGTATAATATTTTTTAAATTAATGTTTTTTATCCTGATTTTTGGTTGCTATTCTTCAGCTTAAATTCAATAATGCGGCCGGATAGAATAAATTTGTTAAATTTTAAATAATTTATTTTATGGAGGAGATTTCATGAAAGAAAAAGAGAAAAGACTTTTAATAATAGCCGTTCGTCTTTTTACTGTTTTTGCCGTGGTTTTAATATTTGCAATAAAGGCATATTCGGCGCAGATTTCCTTTATGGCTGGAGATGTTAAAGTTATAAAAAAAGGCAAGGCATCAGCTGCGCAGTTTCAAATGACGCTTTACTCAGGCGATATCCTTAAAACCGGCAAAGGAGCGTTTGCCGATATTTTATATGAAGACGGCAGCGTTATTAAAATAAAAGAAAACAGCAGTATTATTGTAGGAAATAAGAGTGCAAAGGGATCCGATTCCCTGTCTGTAACGTCAGGTATAATAAGCGCAAAATTCGCAAAATTACAGAAAGACTCTGCACGCAGGGTTTACACGCCCACAACTGTCTGCGCTATCAGAGGAACTGAATTTGAAGTCGCGGTGAGTGATAGTGCTGATTCAAAAATACAGTTGTCCGAGGGCGCTCTTCAATTGCTGAATCCTTATGGCAAGCTTGATATCGAAGGAGATGAAGGAGCAGAAGTTGTTGTAGCTGAGGCGCCGGCTGAGGCCGGGAACGGCGAACTTGTCCAATGGAAAAATGAACAGGAAAACCAACTTGATAAGAATCCGGAACAGAAAGCCGATGCTTTCAGCCAGTATGTTAAAGATTTCCGGAAACGAAGCGAGAGCGCGTCAAAAAATATCAGCAATTTGGAAAAGAAAAGAAGCACTGTTATTAAAGGCGGCAAAGATAAACTCGATAAGGCAAATAAAGATTTAGATAATATAGAGAACGATGTTGAAAATGATCTGTATATGAATAATGCGGCCAATAATTCCATTGATGGAATTCTAAGTCGCTTTCGAAATGATAAAAAAGGCATGTACGATAAATTCCTGAAAGTTAAAGCTGAGTCAAATAAGGTTATGGATCAGCAGAAGAAAAATTTTACAGCCATAGCTGCTGTAAAAGAAGCTTATCGTAAAGCTTACGATGATATTTTGAAAAAACATAAAGAGGGTATAGATAAAATAAAAGGCGGTTTTGATAAGGAATCTGTTAAACCGAAAAAGTAAATAAATATTTTACAGCAGGGGCGGGTTTGGAATCCGCTCCTGCTGCTAAGTGTATGAATAATCAGTATTTATTCACAATTCTCTTCTGATAAAATTTCGGCATGGCCAGCAGGACTTCCACAAAACAGGCCATCCAGCATTTGTGGCATTTTCTGTAGCCTTCAACATCCTTTCTATATTTTTCAGTTAATAAAATCTCTTCAAGAGCTGATTTGTGAATGTTCCCGATCGGTTCTCTGCTGCAGAGCGAAACATCACCGTTAGGATCAACGAATATTTTGTATGTTTTAAATATGCCTGTCAGATACGGGCAGTATTTGTCTGTTTCGTCCTTTACAAATTTTGGAATGCTTAAAAGAAAATCCCTTGAGCATGCTATGTTTTTTTTAGTAGCGGCAAGGGCGATAACTTTCTCAAGTTCGTCGCTGTAATGTAATGTCTGCAGGTCGGGATTGCTGCCATCCTGATAGAAGAAGCAGTTCCAGGGCGCGAGAGTCTGAGTCCACCCGTATTTTTCGGAAATTTTCAGTATTTTCGGGATCTGCTCAAGGTTCTGGTCGCATATCACGGTATTCATGTTAAGCGTGGAATTTGATTTCATGTCTTTCCTTAACTGAGTGACCAGTTCAATATTCTTCAACACTCTTTCTGATACGTTTTTTGCACCGCGCAGCTTATCCGCAATTTTGCCCAGTCCGTCGAAAGAGGTGCCTATTCTGATGTTATTTCTTAATGCAGCTTCAGCGAACGGGACAATTATTTTTTCATCCGCGTATAGATTGGAGTTAACATTTACACCGAACGGGAATTTATCCGCGAAGAAATCTAGAATTTGCGGGATATCCCTTACCAAAGAAGGCTCTCCGCCGGAAATTGTTAATGAAGCGATCGAATATGGCTTGAGTTTATTATATATTTCCATGCAGTCGTCAATATTCGTACTTACTCCGCCTTTTCTTCCTGTAATAACTGCATTGCACATCGGACATTGCTGGTTGCATATATTTGTAACATTCAGATTCAGATTAAATACAAGCGGTTTTCCGCGGAAATATTTCCAGGCGTACATTGCGCCTGCTTTGGCAATTTTACCTGCCTTTAAATTAAAGATTTTTGATTTACTCATTATTAGTTTCCCGTAAATATTTTTCCTTCTCTTTGTTCACGCTACCGTAAAACAGAATAAGCATACCGATACCTGACCAGATAAATTTCCGAAGCCGCTGTATAATCCCAACGGTTAATCCGATTGCCGGGTCATACCCCAGGAATTTAAGCGCGCCTGCAAAGGAAGCTTCGCTTGTGCCTATATTTGCAGGCATAAAAAAGACAATGCTGGTTAAAAACAGCGTAAATATATAAATGAACATTGAATTTATAAGGGTGACATCGGTATTTATAAATTTGAGAATAAGATAAACCTCAAGTGTCCCGGTTGTCAACACTGATATGTATCGTATAGCAAGAGATTTAATAAATCTTCTCAGATTGTTTTTACCGGTTAAAATAATACTAATCTCTTTGTCTATCTCACGTATGCTTTTTAAGCGTTCTTCGGTTATGAATTTTATAGATAATTTTTCAGGAAGTTTATTTATTATGAATTCTATAAATCCGTTTTTTTGTTTTTTCAGTACCATAAGCATTAAGATACAGACTAAAACAATAAAAATTAAAAAACCTATTGATATTCCCTTCGGAAGATTTAAAATAAAAAAGCTGCATATAATGCCGGTCAGAATCAAAAGAGTATTGGAAAGCGAGTGTACTGTTCTGTCGAGCACGACCGAAGCCAGCGCTGTCTTGAAAGGAATATGGTTTTTCATGAAGAGCGCTTTAATTGGATCGCCGGCAACGGATCCGATTGCATTAATTGACGAAGTCGAATCCCCCGCAATTCTCGCGAGTATAAGCCTGCAGAAAATTCTGCCCGTAACGGGATAATTTATCAGGATTTTCCATGCATAAGATAATATAATATTATTAAAAAGAAAAAGCGAAACAACTATTAAAAAGCGCCAGCCGAGAAGCATTATATCATTAATAAACTTTTCAATTCCAAAACTTTTAAAAAGCAGGATTAAAATTATAATTCCGAATATTAAAAAAACAATTTGTGTTTTATTTAATTTTAGAAATTTCATTATATTCAGGGATTAATTTAAAATTTAATCGAAAGGATTGTAAAATCGTCTATTACTTCATCGTCGAGATCAATTTTTTCCAGTTCGTTTTTATAAGTGCCGATAAATTCAGAAGGATGATAGTCAAGCTTGTCAATTGCTTTTTGAATCAGCGTATTTTCCCCTTTTTCAATATCACCGCTTCCCAGATATTCCAGAACGCCGTCTGTAAATAGAAGTACAACATCGCCGTGTTCAAAAATAGCAGCTCTTTCCTCGTATCTGGAATCCAGTTTCAATCCAAGGGCTTTGCCGTCAGCGTTCAGCTTTTCGACTGATTTGGTTTTTGCTCTGATCAATATCTGGTCGTTATGCCCTGCGTTCCCATAATAGAGCAGATTATTGTGCGGGTCAATAAGCATGTAAAATGCTGTTACAAACATTCCGTGTTCAGAGTCCTGGTAAATATATTGATTAGCGGTTGTTAAAAGCCGCCCGGGCTGATTGTTAAATCTGGTTTCCGCTCTGAGTATATTTCTTGCAGTACCCATGAAAAGCGCTGCAGGTATTCCTTTGCCCGACACGTCAGCTACGAGAACGGCGTATTTGTTGTCGTCGAATTTGAAGAGATCGTAGAAGTCTCCTCCGATTTCTTTTGCGGGCTTGTTGAATGCTCCGACTTCGTGCCCCGCTACATTTAAAGGAATTACGGGGAGGATTTTTCTTTGGATTTCCGCGGCAATATTAATTTCCTGCGATAACCTTTTCTGCGACTTGATTTTTTTCTGATATATGAGTTCCTGATATATTCCGGCTATGCTTGTGCCTATGGTAGATATCACCTGATGATCGAATGATGTGAAGTCGAGACCGTTTTTTTTGTCCGCTAAATTTAGGACTCCTATTATTTCATTTTTTAATCTTATTGGTGTTGAAATAAACGCCCCTGTTTTATAAAAGCGTTCCCGTTTTTCATAAGGGAATGTCACTTCATTTCCGATATCGGAGACAATTAATGTGTTCCCGCTTTCCTTGACAAATCCTGATATGGAATCGCCTGTGTTTATTTCTATTTGGTCCGCTATGTAATCCGGCAAGCCGTAAGATGCCGTTAATATAAATTTTTGTCTGGAGTTATCATAAAAAAGAATTGAAGCTTTTTCCACTTCAAGGGATTCGGCCAGCGAAATAATTATTTTTTTAAAAATGCTTTCGTCCGGGTCAGCAAAAGATATTGACTGAGAAATGTCGTAAAGGGCGGTCAGCTCTTTTATTCTGCTTGTCAGGTCATCGTACAGCATTCGGTTAAAGATTGCGATTGCAGCATGTTCAGCAATATATGAAAGCAGTTCCTGGTCCCAGTCGGAAAAGCCTTCCCTGTCTACAGCGTTTACGGCCTCCAGAACACCAAGGAGTTTTCCCTGCATCTCCATGGGCACGCATAGAATGCTTTTCGTGGTAAAGCTGAATTTTTTATCAATTTCATCGAAGTGCCTGGGGTCGTTTCTGACGTCGTTAACTATCAGCGGTTTTCCGGTCTCCGCCACTGTGCCTGCAATACCGGATCCCTTTGGGACTTTTTCGCCCATTATTTCTTTTTTCCCGCCGCTCACAATATTAAAGATTAAATCTCCGGATTTGGGATCAGTAAGCAGAAGTGAAGATGCTTCCGCGTTTACAATGTCTTTCGCGACATCAAGGATAACCGTTAATAGTTCCGGCAGTTCCATTGATGAGTTAATCTTTTTATTCACAATGCTGATCTGCGACAGGTTTATGGTTTTTTTATCGATTGGCCGTCTCCTGAAAAAAATATATTGCTTTCCTGATAAAATAACAGCGATAATTTATATAAGATGCGTCCCAAATTTATATTTTGAATTATAAAACAATTTATTTGCAATGATTCCTTATGATATGTCCGAAGACCTTTAATCTTTTAAACAGGATTTTGGGGCACACCCTTAGTAAAAATTATAAGTACTTGGCAATATGCTGCAAATAGACATATTGTAGCACAATGATTAAAAATTTATATTATAAAATTCAGGTATTATCCTGCAGTTATATATTTTTAGCAAGGGAAAAATAAGTATGTATTATATTATTTACCAGACAGCTTTTATTGGAGATATAATTTTATCTTCTTCAATGATAAACACAATTAAGCATGCTGATCCGAAAAGCAAGATTATTTTTGTCACTACTCCCATCGGTGAGTCAATTCTGCATAACGATATGTGTATTGATAAAATTATAGTATATGATAAAAAAAAGCTCGATAAAGGCCTGTCCGGATTACTTAAAAAAGCAAAAGAAATACGTAAAATTACGCATGGGGAACGTTCAATTTTTATTTCTCCTCACCGTTTTTTAAGGGCTGCTCTTATGGCTTTATTATCCGGATCAGGGATCAGGGCCGGATTTAAAGGATCGGTTTTTTCTTTTTTATACAACAGACGCGTGCGTTATCAATTCGGTATTCACGAGATAATTAGAAATTTTAAACTGTTAAGGGCGGTTTTCGATCACAGTTTTAATCTGAAACCTGAAAGGCCGAGGCTCTACTTCTCTGAATACGACTTGGAAAAAGTTAAAAAGAAGATATTCAATATATTTCATCCTGATGATATAATTGTATCGATTGCTCCCGGGTCTGTGTGGCCTACAAAAAGATGGCCAGCCGAATATTTTACTAATGTTATTCACACTCTTGATAAGGCCGGCATCAAGGTACTCCTTGTAGGCGGTGAGAACGACCGGAAGCTTTGCGAATCTCTTGAGCGCGGGAACACATTAAATCTTGCCGGAGAGCTTTCTTTGCCAGAGTCCGCTGCTGCGATCGGCATGTCACGCGCGCTTGTATCCAATGACTCCGCGCCTCTGCACATTGCATCTGCAGTGAACACGCCCACTGTTGCGATATTCGGTGCTACAACGTCGCATCTCGGCTTCGGCCCGCTCGCGGAAGGCTCTGTAGTGCTCGAGAATAATGAACTGGAATGCAGGCCGTGCGGGAGGCACGGGGGTGAAAGATGTGCGAAGAAGCATTTTGCGTGCATGAATAGCATTACATCCGGGAGCGTAATTGACGCTCTGATGAAAATAATCAAATGAATCAGATGAATCCTTGTTCTAATTTTTGTCTAAAACTGTACGGACTTTAAAAGATAATTCCTGAGTTGTAAAAGGCTTGCTTATAAAATTTATTCCCTGTTCAAGCATGCCCTGCTTATCTATGATTTCTGCCGTATAACCGGAATTATAAAGTATTTTTAATTCAGGGCGCATAAGCAGCAACCTTTCGGCGGTTACCCGTCCGTTTATTCCAGGTAGAATAACATCGGTCATGAGCATATGAATCTTATCCTTATAATTTTCGGCAATTATCAAAGCTTCTTCGCCGCTTGCAGCTGTCAGTACTTTGTATCCTAATCGTGTTAGAATTTCACGGCTGAATTCAAGTACCTGAGCTTTATCTTCGGTAATCAGGATTGTTTCCGTACCTGTAGGCATGTCAGGTTTTGTTTGAGGTTTTAGTGCCTGTGATGCAATCTGTAATGAACGGGGGAAATATAGTTTAAATACAGTACCCCGGCCTGTTTCAGAGTAAACTTCTATTGTACCAATATTCTGTTTTACAATTCCGTATACTGTGGCCAGCCCCAATCCGGTACCGCGGCCCTTTTCCTTTGTTGTAAAAAACGGTTCAAAAATATGATCAAGTATATCTTTGCTCATTCCTGTCCCGGTGTCTGTAATTGACATCATTACATAATCGCCTGGCAATAAATCGGCATGTTCACTGCAGTAATTTTCGTTAAAATAGACATTTGCTGTCTCGATCACAAGTTCGCCGCCGTCAGGCATGGCATCGCGGGCGTTAGCCGCTAGATTAATAATGATTTGTTCAATTTGTCCCGGATCAGCTTTTATCGTAAACAGATCATGACGCGGAACAATATTCAGTTTAATATTCTCGCCGACCAGGGTTAGAATCATTTTATGAACGCGTTCGATTATGCTGTTCAGATTAATAATTTCAGGTTCAATAACCTGTTTACGCGAAAAAGCCAGAAGCTGCTTAGTAAGGTTTACCGCGCCCTGTGCGGCTTTCATTACTACTGATAATTGTGAATAGAGTTTTCCTGCGGGATCGAGCTGATGCATAGTCAGCTCTGTGTATCCCAAAATAGCTGTAAGCAGATTATTAAAATCGTGAGCTATGCCGCCTGCCAGCCTGCCAATTGATTCTATTGTCTGGGAATGTAATAGCATTTCCTCCAGGCGGGTCCTTTCGGTTTCCATTTTTTTCCACTCTGTTATATCGCTGAAAACACCTTCAATTCCGATTATGGTGCCGTTCCTGTCATAGTAGAACTGGCTGTTGGTTAAAACATTGACCGGTTTTCCGTTATCCTGACGCTTAAGCGTGACTTCAAAACGAGTCAATTTCCCCTTGTCATTCATTGCTTTTAGAAATTTTTCCCTGTCTTCGGGGTGATAATAAAAGTCTTTGCCGATGTTCATACCTATCACTGAATCCAGTGAACGACAGCCGAGTATGCGGATTGCGGATGGACTGGCGAAAGTGATAATGCCGTTTAAATTGCAGCGGTAAACTGCATCATGCATGTTATCAATAAGAGTACGATATTTTTCTTCGTTTTCTCTAAGCGATTCCTCCGTTTTTTTACGTTCTGTAATATCGGTAAACATGCCAAATGATCCCATGAAACGATTCTGCGCATCCAGCAGCGGTGTTGCGGAAATAATTGTCCAGATAGGACTGCCGTCTTTGCTCCTCATCCGGCATTCATATCGTTCCGAGTGTCCCCTTATCCTCATAATAATTTTCGCCTTATAATCAGGGATATCTTCATTGAAAAGAAAAAAGAGATAGGGTTTTCCTATGATTTCTTCCGGTTGATATCCGAGCATGTCTGCCATCCGATTATTGACAAAATCAACGACATGCCTTTCATTTACGCTCATAATTCCTTCATTGGAGGTATTAACGATACGGCGGTACTTTCGTTCATTTTCCTGTAATGCCTCCTCGGAACGTTTCCGTTCCGAGATATCATGAAAGAAAACCGACATACGGTTCTGCCCTGTCTGAAAAGCATAAATTTCGTATGCCCCTATAATTTTTCCATCAGAATAATTGACATGATCTTCATGCAACTCCCTCCCGTTTGCCGCCACACGCTTGTATTTAGCAGGGATGTCCGTGTAGCCGAGCGAAGGGAATGCCGCTTCAATTGAGTTGCCTATCAGTAAAGAATGGTCAATTCCGAGTATCGCATCCGCGGATTTATTGGCCCCGACTAATATCAGCCGGCCGTCCGCGAATAATTCATAGGAGTGGGCGCCGAAAGGAGAGTTATCGATGATAGCACGCATGCGTTCTTCGCTTTTACGCAAAGCTTCGATTGCCGCGTCCTTTCGCGTTTCCGCATTTTTTTCTCTTTCGCTGACCGGATTTTTGTTTTGCTGCATTGGCATGATCCATTTGTTAATGATATGGCAGAATGAAAGTAAAACGTGTCATAATTATAAATCGCTTCAGCCGGAATGTAAATAAAAAATAATAATATATCTGAAAAGGCAGAAGAGCTGATATATATTAAAATTGACCGTTCGTTTGTTAAAGACATAACATCTAATCCAAATGATCAGGTAATTGTAGAGGCAATCATTGCGATGTCCCGGATACTGGGCATCAGGAATATTGCGGAATGTGTTGAGACTGAAGAACAGTTAGATTTTTTGCTTAAGCAGAGATGTGATGAAATTCAGGTAATTTTTTATAATATTTTTTGACAAAGCCTGACATTTTTTATATATTATTACGACTGACTTCCTTCTGTGTGATCCGTATCTCTGAGCTAAGAAAAATTAGATAAAAGTATTACTGATATTATATGGAGAGAAATATAAGTTTAATCAAATTTTTATAATAATCATAGATGTCAGTCCTATCATATCGGACTAGAAACAGCAATTAATATAACATGGATTGTAATTAGAACTCATCTCCTGAATTTTGTAATGTATTTTATTTTATTATAAAAATATGTATTTTAAGATAAGTTATAGAAAATAGTAGATTACGATTTTCCGGAGCAGGCAAGAGGCATGATAATTATTAAAAAGTGTTTTAAATAAATTTTATTTAATGAGGTAAAAAAGTGTATAAGCATAAATTTTTTAGTTTAAAAATTATTCTATTCACATTGTCGTTAACAATGTTTCAATGCGATTGTAAAAATACTGATAATCTTGAATCGCAGGGAACTGTGCCGGATGCGCAGATCATAGCGGATCATACTGTGGTTGATCTATATGATGATATACCTCAGGTGTGGATTGATGAAGGAAAAAAGATGTGGCTTGTGATAGCCGGCGAATCGCATTCGGCGGCATACCGGACTGGGTTATTAAATCTTGAAGGAAGTTATCCCACTTATGTAGTTAATGTTACAGACTCGGGAACTCCAGAAGCATACACAACCTCGCACCTAAGGGTGAGTCGAGGGACATGGGGTGATAATAGTCATGAAACCGGGTGGATATATTCATACGGCGAGGAAGATTGGTTCACCGGTTCAAATGCGGTCAGCAGAACAAAAGCCGGCATTTCCTATTGCCATGCGAATAATTTAACGATCAGCGCTTTTGGATTAGGATGGTGTTGGGATAATGGTATTGATGCAGATGAGATGATTAATTATTTAACAGCGACTGTGGATTATATGGATTACTGTACAGCCAGCAACATTCCGACAAAGATAATTTTTACAACGGGGCCTGTTGACGGTTATTCAGGAGAGGGTGCCTATAATAATTATCTCAGATGGCAGGCAGTCAGGGATTATATTGCTGCTATTCCTGAGGCTATATTATTTGACTATGCAGATATATTGTGTTACGACAATGGAGCAACCGACCCTAATACAATTACCTGGAATGGCCATACATTTCCTACTATTACAGCAAATAATGAAGAACCCGAACAAACTGGGCATATCACAAATGCGGGTGCTTTACGGTTAGCTAAAGCAATGTGGTGGATGCTCGCTAGGATGGCTGGCTGGGACGGCAATTAGAAGAAGTGAATTTACAATAATCGTAAAGCTTCGGTAGCAAACTTATATAAAAAAACCGCCTTTTAGGGCGGTTTTTTTATGTGCAAAATATGTTTTTTTACTTGACAATTATGTCACATTGTATTATTGAGTGGGGAATCGTGGTGATTTGTGTTGATTATTCCCTTAAAATGGTACAGTGAGGCAGATTATCGATGTTTATTGGTGAATATCATCCCAGTCTGGACGAAAAGGGCAGAGTGGCCATACCCGCCCGTCTCAGAAAGGCTTTCGGAGAAGACGCTGTTATCACCAGACTGATAATCGCCCCGAGTTTCGATAAATGCATAATCGCTTTCCGTGAATCTGAATGGAAAGATTTTGTACAGAATAAGCTGATAGTGCTTTCGCAGGGTGAGCAGAAAAACCGTATGAAGATGCGGTTTCTTCTGGGCGGCGCTGCTGAGTGCGATCTCGATAAACAGGGCAGAATCATCATACCTGCCAATCTTCTTGAATATGCACAAATAAACGGAGATGTAACTATTCTTGGTGTATATGATAAAATAGAAATCTGGAGTTCAAAGATATACTGCGAACATAAACCGGACACGGACACATTGAATATGTTCGCAAAAGATTTAAGCTTTTAACTTCCGGGAATTTTTCCCGGTTTTGTTTTAATAAATATTGCATGACGGCTTTACATGAAATTATGAGACATAATGTCGAAGATGATAAAATCGTACACAAGCCGGTCATGTGGAAGGAGGTTTTAAAATTCGCAGGCAAGGTACAGGAAGCCGGCGATAATATTTTTGCAGACTGTACACTGGGCGAGGGCGGGCACAGCAAACTTCTGCTTGAGACATATAAGGATTTAAGGATAATCGCCTTTGAAAGAGACCCGGAAATACTGGAGATTGCGAAGAGAAGATTAGAGGAATATTCCGGCAGAATAGAATTTATCAATGACAATTTTGCGGATATAGAAGGATACCTGGGCACAAAAAAGCAAAAGTTAAGCGGGTTCCTGTACGATTTTGGGATTTCCTCATATCATTTTGAAAAAAGCGGGCGGGGTTTCAGCTTTACCGGGAATGAGCCGCTCGATATGAGACTGGATAAGCGAAAAGATCTTAATGCATATTATATAGCAAATAAATATCCTGAAAATAAGATAAGGGAAATTTTCTGGGAATACGGGGAAGAGCGCTGGGCAAAACGGATCGCAAAAATTATTTGTGAAAGGAGAAAACTTAAATCCATTGAAACGTCAGATGAACTCGCGGATATAGTTAAGAGTGCTATACCGGCGAAATTCAGAGTCAGGAATATTCATCCGGCTACAAGGGTGTTTCAGGCAATAAGAATAGAAGTAAACGACGAGCTGAACTCGATCAGAAAATCGCTTAACGATGCGCATAAATATTTGGCGACAGGCGGAATGATAATTGCGATCTCGTTCCATTCACTTGAGGACAGAATAGTCAAAGATCAGTTCAGGCGTCTGGCTAAAGGATGCGTATGTGGGTTGCCGCCTCAGCAATGTATGTGCGACGGTAAACCGCTAGTTGAAATACTGACAAAGAAGCCGTTTACGCCGTCGGAAGAAGAACTTGAAGAGAACAGGCGTTCAAGGAGCGCTAAGCTCAGGGCGTGCAGGAAAGTGTAAGGAGGCTGGTTATTAAATATTTTATTACAGCATTACTGTGTATACTTTTCGTCATTATATATGTGTGGCAGAATGTTGAGGTTATGAAAATTAAAATTGATTATAGAAAAGCATTAAAAGAAGAAAGGCAGCTTATAAACATGAACGATAGATTAAGATACGAGATCGAGAGATACAGAAGAATGGAACTTATTGAAAAGTATGCAGCGGAAAACGGGATGAATGCCCTTTCTCCGTACGATTTTGTGACAATCAATATGGATTAGAAAGCATGAACGAAGTCATTAAAAAATCAATGCCTTTAGGTGCTTTAATGAATAACATTAAATGCGGCATTAAAATCGTTTCCGGCAATATTGATAAGGAGATCGCATCGGTCGAATATGATTCAAGAAAAGTGAATGATAAAGCATTATTTATCGCAGTTCCCGGCTTTGTGACTGACGGGCATTTGTATGTAAAGGATGCAGTAGAAAAAGGCGCCGGTGCTGTGTTGGTCTCGGATTCAAAAGCAGGCGAGTTTAAAGATTCTATAACTAACGGAACAGTTGTTCTGGCTGCGTCTGATACAAGAAGGGCTTTGTCCGCGTTTTCAGCGGCGGTTTTCGGCAATCCGACATCCAAAGCACCGGTCATAGGCATTACCGGAACGAACGGAAAAACGTCCATTACTTACATGATAGAGGCTGTATTAAGGGATTTCGGGATGAGGCCGGGCGTTGTAGGTACTGTGAACTACAGATGGAAAGATAAAGTCGTCAGTGCGCCTAATACGACTCCGGAATCAAGAGATCTGCAGGAGATATTCGCGAATATGATTGCGGATGGTGTGAATGTAATCGTTATGGAAGTCTCTTCGCATGCGCTGAAATTATTCAGGGTTGAGGATATTGATTTTAATATAGCGGCATTCACAAATCTGACAAGGGATCACCTGGATTTTCATAAATCATTTGAAGATTATTTTAATTCAAAAAAGAAACTTTTTCAGTTGCTTGGAAAGAGTATGAAAGATAATAAGGCCGGAATTGTGAATATTGATGATTTTTACGGCAGAAAAATATGTGAGAGCACGGAATTCGGTTATCCGGTTTTAGGGTTCGGCATTGATAAGAGTGCGGAATATAAAGTGGACGAAAAAAGTATTTCGAGCTCTCTTGCCGGACTTTCTTATGCGCTGGAGAAACCTGCACGCGGTATAAATATCAGGCTTAATGTTCTTGGAAGTTTCCAGATGTATAATTCATTATGTGCCTTTGCAGTATGCCACAGGATGGGAGTGCCGGTCAGTATTATAAAAAAGGGTTTGGAAGATTTAAAGGTGATTCCCGGAAGGTTCGATTCGATAAAATCAAAAAGCGGTTTTTACGTGATTATAGATTATGCGCACACAGGCGACGCAGTGTTGAAGTTGTTAGCTTCTGCGAGAGAACTGAAACCCGATCGCATCATTACTCTGATCGGATGCGGTGGTAACCGCGACAGGACCAAGCGTCCGGTAATGGGAAAGACTGCGGTCGCAGGCTCCGACTGGGTTATCTTTACCAGCGACAATCCGCGCGACGAAGACCCTGATGAGATCATCATGGAAATTACATCGGGATTGAGCGGGACTAACTTTGAAACAATTACAGACAGGGAGAAGGCAATTAAAAAAGCCATATTTATGGCTAAAGAAAATGACCTTGTGGTGCTGGCAGGCAAAGGTCATGAGGATTATCAGATCATAAAGGGAAGGAAGACGCATTTTGACGATCATGAAATCGCGAGTAAATATATTGAAGAGCGGGAAAATAATTGATAAATGAATTTAATACAGCGTTGTGGCAAGTAGCCGAATGGACAGGCGGTGTTCTTTTATGCGGTAGCCGCAATAAAGAGATTCATTCGATAACTACGGACTCGCGGGAGCTTGGTAAAGACAGCTTGTTTGTACCGATTGTCGGAGAAAGATTCGATGGGCATCAGTTTATTGATGGACTGGTCAGGAGCGGAGGCATAACGGCATTTCTTACGATGAATGATAAGCATGATAAGATTGCCCGTGCGTATGGCGCGGGTGCTGTTTTATGCGACGATACATTGAAAGCATACGGGCGCATAGCATCGCGTCACAGGTTATCGGTGAACGTAAAGGTGGTAGGGATCACCGGGACTAACGGGAAGACCACAACAAAAGAACTGCTGTGGGCAATTCTCAGCAGAAAATATTCAGCTTTAAGGAACGAAAAAAATTACAATAACGAGATCGGTGTTCCTTACACCCTTCTCGGATTAAAGGAAGGGCACAAGTGGGCTGTAATAGAAATGGGGATGAATCACGAAGGGGAGATCGCCAGGCTTTCGGAGATAGCTAAGCCGGACATGGCTGTTATAACAAACGTTGGTGAAGGCCATCTTGAATTTCTTGGAACCGTTGAGAACGTAGCTAATGCAAAATCGGAGATCATGAACAGCATGAAGCCCGGATCGCTTATCGTTCTGAACCGCGATTCTCAATGTTTTGATATTCTCAGAAAGAAAACTTCCGAAGCGGGCCTAAAAGTAAAGACATTCGGATTATCCGATAGCGCTGACGTGAAACCGGATTCTTACAGTCTTTCATCGGATTTCATCTGGTATAATTATAATAATAAGGAGTTTACAGTATCGCTGTATGGCATTCATAACATATACAACGCACTTGCCGCAATGGCAGCCGCACTTGAACTGGGCGTTGAGGCAAATATCATACAGGAAGCTTTTAAAGAATTTAAAAATATTGACATGAGAAGCCAGGTTGTCTATCGGGACTATACCGTTATAAACGATACATATAATTCAAATCCGCTCTCAGCAGGATACGCGCTTAAGTCTCTTATTGAAATTTTCTCAGGTAAAAGAAAGATTGCGGTTCTTTCGGATATGAAGGAACTCGGCGGTTCTTCGGAAAACTATCACAGGGAGTTGGGAAACCTTGCGGTCTCATTGGGCATTGACGTGCTTTTAACATGGGGAGAGATGGCCGAGAACATTGCTCTCGGGGCAAAAGAAGGCGGAATGAAAAACGGAGATGCCCTGCATTTTAAAACAAAATCCGGCTTGATCGATCATGCGAGAAAAATTTTACGCCCCGATGATGTAATTCTTGTGAAAGGGTCAAGATCTATGAAAATGGAGGAGATAGTGGAAGCGATAATCCACTGAAATTTATGCTATATCATTTTATTGCGCCGTTAAGCGAATATGTTTCATTTTTAAGATTGTTCCAGTACATCACTTTCAGATCCATGTACGCGGCTATTACTGCTCTTGTGCTTGTTTTATTATTAGGCAATATGGCAATAAAACGGCTCAGGGCTTTAAAGTTCAAGGAAGAAATTTATGCACTTGGCCCGCAGACACATAAAACAAAAGCAGGTACTCCTACAATGGGCGGTGTTGTAATTCTGGGAGCTGTTCTTGTATCCATTTTGTTCTGGGGAAATTTTAAAAATCATTATCTGGTGATTCTTATTTGCGCAATGATTCTTCTCGGCATTCTCGGATTTATTGATGATTATATGAAGTCGGTTCTTAAAAGAAAGAACGGGATGCCTGCAAAGATGAAGTTTACTCTCCAAATAATCATTGCCGTTGTAGTTTCTGTTTTAATTTATTTTTTTCCATCGAGCGAGCAGTATTCAACAAAACTTTTTGTACCGTTTTTTAATAGACCTGTAGCGGATCTCGCACTTTTCTGGATCGTATTCTCGACTTTCGTAATTGTTGCAAGCACAAATGCTGTTAATCTTACAGACGGGCTTGACGGGCTTGCTATCGGATCGATAATGATTGCCGCTGTTAGTATTGCGATTATGACTTATCTGACAGGGAATATAAAAATTGCAAATTATTTAAGGATTCCATATGTGCCTGCGGGTGCCGAATTGACGGTTTTTGTGTCTGCAATTATAGGCGCTGCAATCGGATTTCTGTGGTTTAACAGCAATCCTGCATCGGTGTTTATGGGCGATACAGGTTCGCTCGCTCTCGGGGGAGTTATTGGTATTATAGCTGTGATGATCAAGAAAGAGATATTTTTATTTATCGTCGGAGGGGTCTGGGTAATGGAAACTATCTCGGTCATTATTCAGGTAATGTATTTTAAGTTTACCAGGAAAAGAATTTTTAAAATGGCTCCGCTGCATCATCATTTTGAGCTTGAGGGCTGGCCTGAACAGAAAGTCGTTGTAAGGATGTGGATACTCGGAATTATTTTTATGATACTGGGTTTAAGTTCGCTGAAGATATTGTAACCTCACCGCAATCCCTACACCGGCAGGAGAGGGGCGGATGAGGTTAGAGATTTCATAACTATAAAGATTTTCAATTTATAAAGGTAGTATTTGTGTTAGAATTATCTAAAAACAGTAAAATACTTGTCGTAGGCCTTGGGAAAAGGTCCGGCCTTGCAGTGTGCAATTTTCTTTCGAAGAAGGGATATAAGGTGTATGCTTCGGATTCGAAGTCTGATGAAAAATTGAAGGATATTATCAAACAGCTGACAGGCGATGTTAAAGTCTTTGCCGGCAATCAGGACCCGTCAATATTGAGGGAAGGCTTTGATATGGTTGTGCTAAGCCCGGGGGTGCCGAAAAGCATTCCTTTAATAAAAGCAGCTTATGAAAAAAATATACCGGTTATTGCCGAGGTTGAGCTTGCATACAGATTTATGAAAGGCTTCATGGTTGCTATTACGGGCACTGACGGCAAATCCACGACAACGAGCCTTGTCGGACATATTCTGAGCGAACTTGGTATTAAGACATTCACTGGCGGGAATCTTGGGATTCCGTTTATTACGTTTACAGAGGAAACCGACGAACATTCCGTATCTGTATTAGAGCTCTCTTCTTTCCAGCTCGAAACCATTGATAAACTCAAACCGGATGTATCCGCTGTCCTTAATGTAACTCCGGATCATCTTGATCGGTATGATGACATGAGAGATTATCTTCGAGCTAAATTAAGAATAGCAATGAATCAGGCTCCGAATGATTTTTATATTTACAGAAAAGATGATAAAATGCTCACTCAAAACCTGAATGATATTAAGGCTAAAAAATTTTCCTTTTCCATGAAACGGGATTCTGATGCATTCTATCAGGATGGTTCAATTTTTATCAGATATGATGGCAGTGAAACAGAAGTGCTGGATACCTCCGAAATGCAGATTTTAGGCATGCATAATATTGAAAATACAATGGCAGCTTTGCTTATAATTTTTGCGGTTTTCAAGAAAAACGGTATGTCTGTTGACTGGAAGCGAATTACAGAAGCTTGTCTTTCGTTTAAAGGCCTGGCGCACAGAATGGAAATGATTGGAACGTTTAACGGACGGACTTTTATAAATGATTCAAAAGCGACTACCGTAAGTGCAGTTGAAATGGCGCTTAATAGTGTTCCTTACGGCAGTATTCTGATAATGGGCGGAAGGACAAAAGGTGATGATTATTCCCGCTTAACGCGTGCGATTAAAGAAAAAATTAAACATTTAATCCTGATCGGGGAATCAGCGAATGATTTTAAGAAATATTATAAGAATGTGCCAAGCGAGGTTGCAAAATCAATGGATGATGCTGTACGAAAAGCGGTAAAAGCCAGCTCAATAGATGATGTAATTCTGTTGTCACCGGCGTGCGCGTCATTCGATATGTTTGCCAACTTTGAAGAAAGGGGCGAAAGGTTCAAAGAGGCGGTTTTAAAACTAGTTAAATAGTTTTTATTCCCTTCTCCTGCAGGGAGGAACTGAACAAGGGAGTAAGAAAGTATGCTTGAAAAGGAGAGCAATTTTGGATTTTAAATATCAATCAAATAATAAAAATGGCGAGATTGATACAATTCTATTCATTACAATATTTATTTTAGCAGGTATTGGCATAGCTATGATTTACAGCGCGAGTGCAGTCTATGCATTGAATACATTCGGGGATTCATTTTATTTTTTTAAAAGACAGGTCGCGTGGGTATGCATTGGATTTGCCGCGCTCTTTATTTTTCAAAATATAGATTATCATATTTATACTAAATATACAAAGATAATGCTTTTAGTATCTTTTTTATTGCTTGTACTTTTGCTTATACCGGGTATAGGCCATGGGACAAAGGGATCTGTGAGATGGTTCAGGATCGGAGAAATTACTATCCAGCCGTCTGAGTTTGTAAAAGTTTTTATGGTGCTTTATCTCGTAAAGGTATTTGCATCCGGCAGCGGCGAGAAAATAAACAGGATTCTACAGCTATTGATACCGATGATAGTTGTATTTGCCATTTTTTTGCTGATCATGCTTCAGCCGGATTTCGGCACAGCAATAGATTTACTGCTGGTTTTCGGAGTGATTCTTTTTGTTTTCGGATTCCCTTTCTTTTCGATTCTTTATCTTTCGTTAATTAGCGTACCGATGTTTTATCTGCTTATTTATCAGGTACAGTACAGAAAAGAAAGAATACTCGCGTATCTTGATCCATGGAAAGAACGCTTCGGGGCCGGTTATCATATAATTCAGTCATATATAGCTTTTAAGAAAGGCGGGCTGCTAGGAACCGGCCTGGGATTCGGGACTCAGAAAATTAAGAGGCTTCCGGAGCCGCACACGGATTTTATTTTTGCTGTAATTGCAGAGGAAAGCGGTTATCTCGGTACCGCACTCATACTTATTTTATATTGCGTTTTATTCTGGCGTGGAATGATAATTTCTTTAAGCGCAAGGGATGAATTCGGTTCTCTTCTTGCCATCGGGCTGACAATACTGATTACTGTTCAGGCGTTTATGAATATTGGTGTTGTGTGCGGAATTCTACCGACTAAAGGCATACCTCTGCCGCTTGTGAGTTACGGAGGTTCATCTTTTTTATCATGCATGATCGCACTTGGTATTCTGCTCAATATTTCTAAGCAGACAGACCAGTTACAGAGTACTTTCCGGTTAAGGGATGGTGAATTTATAAATGGATAATTTTTCAGTATTAATAACAGGCGGCGGGACAGGAGGCCATATATTTCCGGGAATATCATTATATGAGGAATTCAAATTAAGAAAAATACAGGTATCATTGTTAGTAGGGAAAAAAGACATTAACTTTTCCCCGCTTTCAAAAATTAATAAAAATGATCTTCATGTTTACGGCGCTCCGGTTTTCACAATTAATATTTTTAAAATGCCGTTTTTCATGATTAATTTTTTAAAAGCGGTATTTAAGGCGGCAATGTTATTTAAAAGATTAAAGATTGATTCAGTAATCGGCATGGGCGGATATGTTTCCGCGCCTGCGCTTGCAGCAGCTGGAATTCTTAAGATACCGGTATTCCTGTGTGAGCAGAATAGCGTCCCCGGGAAAGTGACTCTGTTTTTTGCAGGAAAAGCAAAAAAAATTTTTACAAGTTTTAATATAACAAAGGTTTATTTTAAAGATGCTTTGAAATCCAAAGTGACTCATGCCGGTAATCCGATAAGAAAAGTAATATTGACAAAAGCCGGAAAGGAAGAGGCAAAGAAGTATTTCCATTTAGGTCATTGTAAAAATATTATTCTTGTTATCGGAGGCAGCCAGGGCGCTCTTCAGATAAATGAGCTTTTTCTTGAAATTAAAAAGATGTACTCTAATGAATTGAAAGATACCGGAGTGATCTGGATCACGGGAGAATATTCTTATAAAAAATTTAAAGATGAATTAGGCAAGCTGGGAACAGACGGCTCTGTTTATTTATCTCCTTTTATTGATGATATAGGTCGGGCATACAAGGCAAGCACTTTGGCGATAAGCAGGTCCGGTGCCGGCGGTGTGCTTGAATTTGCGTCAGTTGGTTTGCCGTCGGTATTGATCCCGTATCCGTATGCTGCGGATAATCATCAGGAGAAAAACGCCGATGCTTTTGAACTTGCCGGTGCTTCGGTGAAGATTCGTAAAGACGAAGCTGAGCCTGAGAAGCTTGGGGAAATTATCATTGATCTTCTCAGCAATGTGAACCAGCTTTCCCGGATGGCTGAGAAAGCAAAATCACTCGCAAAAATCAATGCGGCAAGGGATATTGTTGAGGCAGTTGCAAGGGAAATGAAAGAAAAATAATTGTTTCAGGAGTTGGATTTGTTTAGGAAATCTGATAAAATGCACTTTCTGGGTATAGGCGGGATCGGCATGAGCGGAATTGCCGAGATACTAATAAATCTGGGCTATAAGGTTTCCGGGTCGGACATTAAAGAATCATACATAACAAAGAGACTCGCTTCGCTCGGTGCAAAGATATTTATAGGCCATAATCCTTCTAATATAAATGATTACAATGTTGTTGTAACATCGAGCGCAATAAATCCGGCAAATCCGGAGATTATGGAAGCGAAGAAAAGACGAATACCGATAATACACAGATCGGAAATGCTTGCGGAACTTGTGAGATTAAAGCACGGGATCGGGGTCGCGGGCACGCATGGAAAGACTACAACATCATCAATGCTTTCATTTATCCTTTATCGCGGAGGAATAAATCCTACCGCAATTATAGGCGGCAAGGTATTGAATTTTGATTCTAATGCCAGAGCCGGGCAGGGCGAGTATATTGTTTTCGAAGCCGATGAATCCGACGGATCTTTCCTGCGCCTTCTGCCTACTATTGCTGTTGTAACCAATATAGATGCGGATCACATGGACTATTATAAATATTTTGATGGCTTGAAAGATGCTTTTTTAAAATACATAAACAATATTCCGTTTTACGGATATTCCGTGTTATGCAGGGATGACAATGTTGTGGCTGAACTGCTTCCGAAGGTTGAAAGGCCGTATGTAACTTACGGATTTTCGGAGAATGCGGATTTTAGAGCCGGTAATATCAGGTGTTTTCCGGATATGACCGTCTATGATTGTTATTTTAAAAATGATCTGCTTGGGGAGATAGAGATAGGACTGCTCGGCAATCATAATGTCCTGAATTCACTTGCAGTGATTACTGTTGCTTTGGAACTTGGGCTTAATTTCGGTGTGATAAAGGACGGACTGAAGGAGTTCAAGGGAGTAGGCAGGAGGATTGAAAGGATAGGCGAAGAGAAAGGCATAATCATAATTGATGATTACGGTCATCATCCGACTGAAATAAAGGCGACCTTGCAGGCAATAAAAAACATGGGCAGAAGAATGATCGTGCTGTTCCAGCCGCACAGGTATACGAGAACTCAACTGTTATGGGACGATTTCGGCACAGCATTCGGCAATGCGGATATTGTTATGCTGACTGAAATATATCCGGCGGGAGAAGAACCTATCGAAGGTGTTTCATCAAAACTGATCAAGGACTCAATCGAGAAGCACGACGGTAAAAGAGTTGAGATAATAGCGGGGATTGATAAGATCCCGGATTTGATTTTAAAGATCGCCAGAAAAGGAGATATCGTCCTTACTCTCGGCGCAGGCGATATTTTCAAAGCAGGCCCGATGATACTAGAAGCACTGAGAAAGTGAAGTTTTATTATTATCCTGATATTGGTTTAAAATGAGAAAAATTTATTACATAATAATTTTACTTGCGTTATCTATCTCGACAGCATACGCAGGGAAAGATTTTAAAATATATAAATCAATTGAATTTAAAGATCTTAATTATCTTTCTAAATATGAAATTATTGATTTAACGGATTTTACTGTTAAAGAAAAAAAAATAATAATTGATATCAATTCGCTTATAAGAGTTTTAAACGATTTGCCTATGGTAAAGTCGTTTAAATTAACTGAAATAGATCAAAGCCTTTTAGTAACTATTGTTGAAAATCAGCCGGTGTTTCCGCTTTGTGTCAGAGAAGGCGGCAATAACCTGCTTATTGAGCTGGATAAAGATTATAATTTAATTTCCGTTGGCAGGATTCATGCGATAAATATGCCGATAATTATTATATCGCAAGAGGAAATGAGAAACAGGATACTATCCGCAGGATTAAAAAAGTTTCTGGGTTTATTATCTGATTTAAACAAGGACGGTTTAAGAGTAATAAGAGAGATCAGAGAGATTGATTATATAAATAATTTAAATATAAATATTCTGCTAAAAGGCAGGAGGACTGTTTTTAATATTAAGCCGGATACGGACAGCTTTAATAAATTAAATTACGCAGCCGGTTATTTTGACAGGATAAAATATTATCCTCACACTTTTACTATACTAAACGATTCTGGTATATTAAAGTGAAAATTAGAGGAGAATCTTTATGGACGATGTAGCAGTTGGTCTTGACATAGGCACGACAAAGACTTGTGCGGTAATCGGCTTCATGAATGAGAATAACCAGGTCGAGATTGCCGGAGTAGGAGTATCTCCTTCAAAAGGACTAAAGAACGGCGTTGTTGTAAATATAGATAATACTTCGTCTTCGATTATTAAGGCAGTTGAAGAAGCTGAATTAATGGCAGGATGTGAAATTTCCGAAGTGTATGCGGGTATTACAGGCCAGCATCTGAAGGGAGAAAACTCAAGAGGGGTAGTCGCTATCTCGAACCGCAGCAGAACTATTACGCCTGCGGAGGTAAGAAGAGTAATTGACGCTGCACAGGCGGTTGTGGTGCCGGCTGACAGGGAAATTCTTCATGTGCTTTCAAAAGAATTTTCTGTTGATGATCAGACAGGCATTAAAGATCCTATAGGGATGAACGGAGTAAGGCTGGAAGCGGAAGTGCATATTATTACTGCAGCGACTAGCAACATTCAAAACCTTATCAAATCAATCGCGAAATCAGGTTTCCACTGCACGGATGTAATAGCATCGCCGCTCGCATGTTCTGAATCGGTCCTGAATCAGGATGAAAAAGAGCTCGGAGTTGTACTTATCGATATAGGAGGCGGTACAACGGATATAATTGTGTATTTTGAAGGCGGAGTTGCTTACTCTACCTCGCTGGCAATCGGAGGAATACATGTAACAAACGATATATCCATAGGCCTTAGAACACCTCTTGAATCAGCAGAGATGATAAAAAAGAAAGACGGATGTGCTGCGGCCGATATTGTAGATCCTTCAGTATCGATCGAAGTTCCTTCTGTAGGCGGAAGAGCGCCGCGAAGAATATTTAAGCAGGAACTGGCGCATATAATAGAGCCGAGAATGATGGAGATCATGGAAATGGTCGACCGCGAGCTATTAAAGAGCGGCAAAAAAGACGTGCTTGCCGCCGGTGTTGTTCTCACCGGAGGCGGTAGTATAATAGAAGGCTGTATTGAAGCTGCTGAGAGAGTTTTTAATATGCCTGTAAGAATAGGCGTCAGTAAAGCTTCTGCCGGTTTAAAGGAAGTTGTTGCTACTCCGCAATATACCAGCGGAGTAGGTTTATTGATGTATGGATTAAAAATGCGGGAATTTCAGAAGGGCAGGGTAAAAGCCGGAAGGGAAAGCAGTATATCCGGTATTGGAAAAAAATTAAAAAGATGGTTTGAGGAATATCTGTAAATACCTCAAATCCCTTTTCCCGATAAGAGAGAAGGGGGAAAATTTACCCACTCGCCCTGCGGGAGAAGGGACAGGGAGGGTAAAGTTAGAATGTGGTCTCATTTCTTTAAAATTATAAGATTAGAATCAGGCCTTATGAGACATAATAGTTAAACTTGTTTTTTACAGTCTTTTTATTTTAGTTTTATATGCTTTAAGTTTTTTACAAGAGTTCGGCAGAAATAAAAAATATTAAACACAGGGGGCAGTTATGTTTAGATTAGAAGAAGAAAAAGAGTTAACAACAACAATTAAAGTAATAGGTGTCGGAGGTGCAGGGAATAATGCGGTTAATAGAATGATATCCACAGGAATGGAGGGTGTGGATTTTATTGTTGTAAATACTGACGCCCAGCAGCTTAAGGATTCGCTTGCACCCGTAAAAATTCAGATAGGCAATAAATTGACAAGAGGCCTGGGTGCGGGTGCGGATCCACAGGTTGGTAAAGACGCAGCAAACGAGGACAGAGATAAAATCCAAAAAGCCCTGAAGGGAGCTGATATGGTATTTGTTACAGCAGGCATGGGCGGCGGAACAGGAACAGGTGCTGCACCTGTAGTTGCGGAAGTTGCCAAAGAAAATAATTCTCTGGTTGTCGGCGTTGTAACAAAACCGTTCAGGGTTGAAGGAAAAAAAAGAATGGATAGAGCCATGGAAGGCATTAGTAACCTCAAGTCAAAAGTTGACACCCTGATTACAATTCCAAACGATCTGCTCCTTAAAATAATAGACCGGAAGACACCGATAGAGGAAGCTTTCAAATTAGCGGATGATATTTTAAGACAGGGTGTACAGGGCATAGCGGATCTTATTATGGTGACCGGCATTGTTAATGTGGATTTTGCCGATGTAAGAACTGTAATGAAAGAGACTGGCGACGCACTTATGGGCGTCGGGATCGGTTCAGGGGAAAACAAGGCGATCGAAGCAACACAGATGGCCATAAACAGCCCGCTTCTCGAAGAAATAAGCATTGAAGGCGCAAAGGCTGTTTTAATTAACATAGCCGGCGGGAACGATCTCTCTCTGCATGAAGTGAATGAGGTAACGGACATTATTACCCGACAGGTTGACACCGAAGCTAACATTATATTCGGAACAACTATTGACGCGGCTCTTGATGACAGAATGCGTGTAACAGTCATCGCGACCGGATTCGATAAAAAGAGAAATCTTCTGAATAAAAAACCGGTAAGGGAGATGGATACAAAAACAGGCACTTCTTTGACGCTAATAGAAGGCAGAGACTCTGGCAGAGATGAGGGAATGGAAAAACGTATTCCGGGAATGCATACATTTTCTTTGGACTATGAAAAAAAGAGAGCCAAGGATTATAATTTGGAAGATCTTGAGATACCTGCTTTTTTACGCCGCAGCGGGGAAGCACACTGACCACTGAAATATTTTAGCAGGGAAGCATTGCTAGTAAAATGAAAAAATGCATAAAAGATATGCCGGAGTTTTCACGTCCTCGCGAGAAACTTAAGGAACGCGGGCCGGAAGCGCTTTCTGCTGCAGAACTGATTGCTGTGATTTTAGGCAGCGGCAATAAAGGTCAGGATGTAATGGCGCTTTCCGCAAAAATTGCAAAATTAATAACGGATAAAAAAGGCGGTCTGTCTCTTGATGACCTGTTAAGTATTGATGGCATAGGCCTTGCTAAAGCCTGTCAGGTGCTGTCCGGATTTGAACTTGCGAGAAGATATATATCAAAAGAAAGAGTGACTATAACCGCGCCTGAACACGTACTGCCTTTGCTATCGGACATTGTCGCAAAACAGCAGGAGTATTTCATTTGCATTTCACTTAATGGGGCAAATGAACTAATTGAAAAAAGACTAATTACTGTAGGACTTTTGAATAACTGACAGGTGCATCCGAGGGAAGTTTTCGCTGATGTAATTACAGACAGGGCAGCCTCAGTAATATTCGCTCACAATCATCCTTCCGGAGAGCTGAATCCAAGCAGAAGCGATCTGGAAATCCAGGAACAGCTTACGCAGGCCGGCAAAATTCTCGGAATAAATATAATTGATCACATAATAATTTCAAAACGGGGATATTACAGTTTTCAGGAAAACGGATTAATTAATTAAAGTGAATTATTACCTGATAAGAGCTTTTCCAAAGCTGTCAAGATAAGTCATTGTATCAAGTGTTTTTCTGCTGGGCCCTGTTTTATCTTTTTCAGCAGATTTTCCTATAGGGATTATCACTACAACTTCATTATCTTCGGGCACGCTTAAAATACTTTTACAGCTTTGATGGTCCAGCAGGCCCACTATGACTGTAGCAAGGCCTAAGTCGTGCGCCCTGAGGCAGAGGTTCTGTACTGCAAGCCCCACATCGAACATAAACCAGTTATTCAGGCAGGTTGCATCAAGTCCATTGCTGCATCCTGATAGGCCTTTTTTGGCGCATGTCGCGATAAGCGCCGAAGCTGTAGCCGCGCACTGTCTTGCCGGATTTGTTTTTGAGAACGTATTGCTTATTTGTTCCATGATATTCCTGTCTCTTATAACCACAAATGACCACACCTGTAAGTTTTTCCAGGAAGGAGCCCATCGTGCTGCTTCAATGACTTCTTTTATCTCTTCATCGGTTACATAATAGTCAGTAAATTTTCTTATACTTCTTCTTTTCAATATCGCTTCTTTAAGTTCCATACAGTACCTCCAAATAGTTAATAAGAATTAATATATATTTTCTAAATTGGATTGTTAATAATGTCTACAATAATAATTAAAATTGAAAACATAATAACTTGACTGATAATCCTGATTCTGTTCAATAAGTATGAAATATTAATGTTTTTTAGGGGATAAGATGACAGAAACATACGGATTTGAAATTTTAAAGAAACAAAAGATAAAAGAACTTAATTGTGATGCTTTATTCTTTAAGCATATAAAAACAGGCGCCGAACTGTTATCAATAGTAAATGATGACGAGAATAAAGTATTCGGCATCACTTTCCGTACGCCCCCCGGCGACTCAACAGGAGTTCCGCATATACTTGAACATTCGGTTTTATGCGGTTCAAGAAAATATTCTGTTAAGGAACCTTTTGTTGAACTTCTAAAAGGGTCGTTACAGACATTTCTTAATGCTTTTACTTATCCGGACAAGACATGCTATCCGGTCGCGAGCCAGAATCTGAAGGATTTCTATAATCTGGTTGATGTATATCTTGATGCGGTTTTTTATCCCCGCATTACCAAATGGATTTTCCAGCAGGAAGGATGGCATTATGAGCTTAATGAGGCTGAAGAGCCTCTAATAATAAAGGGGGTTGTATACAATGAGATGAAAGGAGCGTACTCTTCTCCGGACAGTCTTCTGGCGCAGTATTCCCAGCAGTCTCTTTTTCCGGATAACGCGTACAGTATGGAGTCGGGCGGTGATCCCAGGATAATTCCGCAGCTTACTTATGAGAGCTTTCTTGATTTTCATAAAAAACTATATCATCCTTCAAATTCCAGGATATTCTTTTACGGCGATGATGATCCGGAAAACCGGTTAAAGCTGTTGAATGAATATCTTAAAGATTTTAGCAAAATACATGTCTCTTCCGCCATTGATCTTCAGAAAAAATTTAAAGATCCCTTGAAGCTTGAGGTTCCGTTTGTGGCTGAAGCTGGAGAAGGCAAAGCCCCGACCGGTATGATTACGGTAAACTGGATGCTTGGCGAGACAACGGATATTGAGACCAATGTTGGGCTGCAGGTGCTGACATATATACTGCTTGGAATGCCTGCATCTCCGCTAAGAAAAGCTCTCATTGAATCCGGCCTTGGTGAAAGACTTGCTGGCGTGGGTATTGAGAACGAACTGCGGCAGATGTATTTTTCTGCCGGATTAAAGGGGATTGAAGTAAAGGACGCGGCTCTGGTTGAAAAGCTAATCGATAATACGCTTTCCGATTTGAAGACAAACGGCCTTGATAAGCTGACAATAGAAGCAGCGTTCAATACGATTGAATTTGCTTTGCGTGAAAATAATTCCGGAAGTTATCCCCGCGGGCTGTCTCTTATGCTCAAGTCTCTCACTACATGGCTTTATGATTCTGATCCGCTTGCCCTTGTAGCGTTTGAAAATCCCCTGCAGAATCTGAAAGCGAGGTACGCTTCCGATCCTTCGCTGTTTGCAAAGATGATCGATCAATATCTGCTGAGCAATCTTCACCGTACAACCGTGATCCTAAAGCCGGACGCGAATCTGGCGGAAAAAGAGCGTACGAGGGAACTCGATCTGCTTAACCGGAAAAAGAAATCTATGAGCAGGGACGATATCCTGTATTTAATAAAGAATACACAGGAATTAAAGCAAATGCAGGAGACCCCGGACAGCGCAGAAGCTGTTGCCGCTATCCCGTTTCTCAGGCTCTCAGAGATAGATAAAAAGAACAGGAATATTCCTCTAAGCTGTGAAAAGAAAAAAGTTGACTTGTTTTATCATGATCTTTCTACGAACGGGATATTGTATTTTGATCTGGGACTCCGCATAAACGCACTTCCGCAGAAGTATCTGCCGTATATGACAGTTTTTGGAAAGGCGTTGCAGGAGATGGGCACTGAAAAAGAGGACTATGTTTCTTTTTCACAACGCATCAGCCGGAAAACCGGAGGAATAAGCAGAAGTCTTTTTTCATCTCTTATTAAGGATACTGACAGTCCTGTTTCGTGGATGTTCATTCGGGGCAAGGCTCTAACGAATCAATTCGGCGACATGCTGGATATTCTTTCGGACATGCTGTTCAAAGTCCGCTTCGATAACCGCGAAAGATTTAAACAGATTGTACTGGAAACCAAGTCCGCGCTTGAACAGAGCATTATACCTGCGGGCAACAGATACGTGAACGTGCGGATCAACTCGCATTTCAACAAAGCGGCCTGGGCAGAAGAACAGATGAGCGGTATAAGTTCGCTTTTTTTCCTTAGAGATATTACTGATAAAATTGATAACGATTGGCCCCATGTTCTTCGCGATCTTGAGGAGATATATCGTACCCTTGTCTGCTCAGGAAATATTCTGATAAACACCGCAATAGATGAAAAGAACTGGACGCTGATTAATAAACCTCTTTACGGGTTTATGGATTCTCTCCCTGCAGGCACTTCCGATCCTGAGCATTGGTCGCCTGTAAATCGGTCTGAATTTGAGGGACTCGTAATTCCCGCGCAGGTCAATTATGTGGGTAAAGGCTCTAATCTGTACAGGCTGGGTTATTCGTATAACGGCAGTATAAATGTGATAAGTCATTTTTTAAGAACAAGCTACCTCTGGGATAATGTGCGTGTCCAGGGCGGGGCATACGGAGCTATGTGCCAGTTTAACCGTATGTCCGGGGTAATGTCATTTGTATCGTACAGGGATCCTAATCTTAAGAAGACGCTGGACATATTCAGTAAGGCAGCTCTGTTCTTAAAGAATTTGAATATTTCCGATGTCGAACTTCAGAAAAGTATCATAGGCGCCATTGGAGACATTGACTCCTACATGCTGCCCGATGTAAAAAGCTACACTTCACTGCTGCGTTCTCTTAGCGGCAATTCGGACGAGGACAGGCAAATCGCGCGTGACCAGATATTGGGGACGTCGCCGGCAGATTTTAAAGCTTTCGCTGATGTATTGGAGAATGCCTGCGGAAACAGCATTGTTAAGATAATGGGCGGCCGGAATGCTTTCGAAGAAGCATACAGTAGTGATGAAATGCCGGAACTTGTGAAAGTTCTGTAAATTAAATTTTTATTTTATGCACTCGCCCGTGCAGAACATCGGATGTCCCAAGGAGCGGCTCTTCGCACAGGGTGGCGGCGCGCTAGCGCCAGCCGGGGGAGGGCGTAAAGTAAAGTATGTTTATAAAAATCAATCGGCAGTCGGTTTTTCCGGTTCAGAAAAACCGAGCGGATATTTTACTCCTATATTAATCACGATCCCCGACATATCTATCTCGAGATTGCCTTTGGAAAGTTTTGCGCTTCTGTAACCAGTTTCTGCAATAAATCTGATTTTCGATGAGTGTCCCGGATTGTACGACATGCCTAAAATAAGCTGCCATGTCAATCCGTGGAAAAGTTTTGTTTTAGTTTCGGATGACTCAGTTCCATGATCGGGTATTGTATAATGAAGAATCATGAAAGAATAACCAAGGCCAAGTGTTAAATATGGTATTATGTGAAATTTACTTTCCATGTTCGGCAGACGTATCTGGGCGGCAGCGAGTACGGGAATAATATATGCATTAGAATCTGCCTTCACATTGGCTGAAACCTCTCCAACCTCTTCGCTGCTTAGCTTTCTTTCCCATCTTGCCCAGTAAATACCGGGTTCAAAACCAAGTGCAAAAAACGGATCAAGGTCTGCAAGCCATAAAAAATTAAGCTGCCATCCGAATTTTTCCGGATCCTGGGCATAGCCGGTACCGAGCTTCCCGTCCAGGGTTTTGGCGTACGGAAAAGCATTTGTAGAAATAAAAATTGTTAATAAAATAAACGAAATAAAGATAATGTTTTTCATTCTGAGCGTCTCCTGAATGGTACTGATAATTCTTAATAATATTTATCGGAATTTTATTAGGCCATATAAGTATGGAAACGAACTATATTGCCTATCATAAAAAGATAATAATATTAAAAATTATTTCAATTGTTTTGCTTAATTTTATGGATATTATTTTTTTTCAGGTATATACGTGCAGTATGGCTCCTCATCAAAGTAATCACCTGTCGCGTAATATGCCCGGGCCCTGCATCCAGCGCATACAGCCTTATAGTCGCATGCTCCGCATTTGCCTTTAAGGTTCCCGAGATCCCGTAATTCATTAAATAGTTTTGATTCTTCCCATATTTCTTTAAATGGTTTTCTAGTGACATTACCTGCGTTAACGGGAAGATATCCGCACGGCTGTACATCGCCTGTATTTGAAATAAAGCAGACTCCGGTACCGGCGAGACAGCCTCTTGTCATTGCTGCCATACCGTCGGTCTGTACCGAAACGGTCCTGCCTTCTTCTTTTGCTTTCTGACGAATGATCCTGTAATATGGCGGGGCGCAGGTTGCTTTAAAATCCAGATTTGTAGTTTTCATACGTTCGTAAAGCCAGATTAAAGTTTTTTCATATTCTTCCTTTGGAAGCATATCTGTATATGCAATTTCTGCTCCACATCCGACCGGAACAAGCATAAATATATGCAGTGCCTTTGCTCCGGCTTTTTCGCTAAGAAGAATAATTTCATCTAGGTCTTCGACGTTTCGTTTGGTAATGGTTGTGTTGAACTGGAATTCAACGCCGGCATCTCTTAATAATGAGGCTCCTTTAATTGCTTTATTAAAAGAACCATTTATTCCGCGAAATGCATCATGTGAGTTGGCGTCTTTACCGTCAATGGAAATGCTTACTCTGCTGATTCCGGATTTTTTTATTTTAAGCGCAGTATCCTTGTCTATAAGCGTGCCATTAGTGGCAAGGGCAACGTGAAAGCCTTTGTTATTCGCGTATTCAGCAATCGTAAAGATATCTTTCCTGAAAAGAGGTTCACCGCCTGTTAATATGAGAATCGGCTTTGCGAATGACGCGATGTCATCAATAATATGCATTATATTGTCAGTATCAAGTTCGCCTTTAAATGTTCCATTATCTGCGGAAGCTCTGCAGTGAACGCATTTTAAATTACAGCTCTTTGTCAGTTCCCAGAAAACAAGCCTTGGCTTATCCGATTTAATCATATACCTTTACCGAATAGTTGTTCAATGATTTTTATGTTTTCTTTTATTTTTTTCTTTTCTTTAGAGGCATACGACGTATAGCCTTTGATATACATGATAGGATCATGGAGCGTTCTGGTCATTATTTGAATGGTTAGATTATCAATTATTTCCAGATCTTTCGCAGATAAATGTTTAAGCTTTCTTTTCGCATATTTATTAAATTCATGTTTCCTTATCTCGTCAAATTTATTCCGGATATTAATAATGGCCGGTACAATAGCCAGGTTTTCATACCATTCATAAAATTTTTCAGCATCCGACTCAATCAGGCTCTCGGCTGCTTTGAGTTCATTGAGCCTGCTTTTTAAATTTTCATCGGCAATATTTTTCAGGTTATCTATATTATAAAGATAAATATTTTCCAGTTTGCCTGCTGCGGGATCAATATTCCTCGGTACCGCGATATCTATAATAAACAATGGGTTATTGTTTTTCTGCTTCAAGATATGTTTTGCTGTTTCTTTTGTGATAATATATTCAATGGAAGCGGAGGACGCAATTATTATATCCGTTTTTTCGGCTTGGTTTTCAATATCATCAAGTGTGATCACATTGGCTTTTATGTTTAATCTGTCAATAATACTCTGTGCGTTATGGAAAGACCTGTTAGCAATTGTTATATCATTTATTTTATATTTCGTAAGATATTTCAGTATCAGCTCTCCCATTTCACCAGCACCAATAAGAAGAGCTTTGCGTTTCGACAATCCCTTAAAAATGTTATTTGCTAACTCTACAGCGATAAATGCAATGGAGAGTGGATTTTTTGCTATGGCGGTTTCAGTCCGTACTAATTTCGCAGTCCTGAATGCCTGATGGAACAGCTTATTTAAAATAGTGCCGGTTTTATTAATAATGGCAGAGTTTCTGTAAGCGTCTTTAACCTGGCTCAGAATTTCATTCTCGCCAAGTACCATGGAATCCAGAGATGAAGCAACAGTGAGTAGATGAATAACGGCATCTTTGGAAAATTTTTTATACAGAATATTTTCCAATTTTGTTATAGACGACGATGATATTTCCCCAAGTGTTTTTATCAGGCCTTCAGCCGAATGATCCATATTTACGGAAGTAAAATAGATTTCCACTCTGTTGCATGTCGATATACATACAATTTCTTCAATACCGATTGATTCTGCTCTTTCAATAACCTTGGATAATTTACTATCATCAAGCGAAAATTTTTCTCTGATATGAATCGGCGCTGTCTTATGGCTTATCCCGATCAAACCGATATCGGGGATTTTTTTTATTTTTTTCATATTTGTATAATGCTGGTTCTAAGTAAAAAAATAATAAATTTGACTTTTATTTTGCCATAGTTAGATACAATCAAATAACATGTATTTATTATCAACAAATTTAACGCGTAATGAAGAATTTATTATTCTTGAAATATATCATATATCTGAAATAAATATATTCTTTTCGCGGATAATATCTGAAGAGTAATTGAGTGACTGACATGAGAAATGCGATAGATTATCATATACATACAAAACTTTGCGGCCATGCGTCCGGTACAACGGATGAATATATACGCGAAGCGATAAATAAAAAGCTGAAAGAAATCGGATTTTCAGATCACGCTCCTCTGCCGGAGGGTCTCAGAGAAGGGATAACGATGCTTCCTGAGGAAACAGAGAATTATATAAAACTAATTGAGCAAAAAAGGAAAGAATATAATAACCAAATTGATATAAAGATAGGCTTTGAGATTGATTTTCCATTAACAGATGCCCTGGGAAGAAAATATCTGAATGATAACAGGCTGGATTATCTGATAGGCTCATGTCATTTTCTCGGAGACTGGGCCTTCGATCATCCTGATAATGTCAGTGGATTTAAAAACAGAGATATTAATGAGATTTACAGCGATTATTATAAGATCATCTCTGATCTGGTCCAATCCGGATATTTTAACATAGTAGGGCATTTTGATCTTGTTAAGAAGTTCGGCCATCGTGCAAAAGCTGACTTTACAAAAACAGTTGAGAATCTGGCTCTCAGTATAACAAGGAATAAAAATATAGCTGTTGAAATTAATACAGCAGGAATTAGAAAACCTGTTAATGAGTTGTATCCTTCAGAAAACATAATTGAAATTTTTTATCGCATGAATGTTCCCTTAACATTCGGCTCAGATGCTCATAAACCGGAAGAAGTCGGTTATATGTTTGATAAAGCTGAAGAAACAATAAAAAAAGCAGGTTATAGAAAGATTTCCGGTTATTCAAAAAAGCAAAGATATGACATCCTCCTGTAATCCTTATAATGAAGCAAATAATAGATTTTTTTGCTTCAGTAATCACTCTCTGACACTGGGAGCTATTGGCAAATCAATAAATACAATCGATTATTCAAATGATCTTGACAGCGTCAGGTTTCAGGAGATCGATCTTCTTAGCCGGTTTCTTGGTATAGAAAAGCGAACTATTTCAATGTTAAATCAGGTTCACGGCGACTCGATTCTTGAAGTCAATGCGCCTTCGGAAGATGACAGAATTTTCCCTGACGCAGACGGTATGATTACATGCACCTATAAACACTGCCTTGTAATCCGTACGGCGGATTGTGTGCCTATCTTTGCATTTGATGCAAGACAGAAAGTACTTGGGGCGGCTCATTCAGGATGGAAGGGATGCAGATTGAATATTACCAATAAGTTGATTAAACATATGAAATCCCGATTCCAGTCAGAGAACAATGATTTACATATTTATATTTTACCATCCATAGGTCCGGATTCATATGCTGTGAATATGGATGTGGGTTCTTTATTTAAAGATGATATAATAATTAAAGGTAATAAAATATATCTGAATCTATGGAATAATATTGCGAGAAATCTGACGGAAGAAGGAATACCTGATTTAAATATCCATCAATCGGGAATATGCACTTTTATTAATAATACTGATTATTTTTCATACAGACGCGGTGACATGGGACGGAATTTGAATTTTGCTATGATAGATGGATAATGGCATATAGTAAACAGTAAAATATGCCGTGTTGAATGCCCTAAAATTAAAAAATCGTGCTTTACAAATGAATAACCTTCTGGAAAATGCGTTAAATATTTCTTCTGCTAATTTAAAGAAGCAAATAATCCATATGAAGGATAAAGATAAAATAATTTTAGCTGATCTTATCGATTTACGCAATCCAAAAGATGTATATTCAGGCGTAAAGAAGATATTTTTTTATCATTATCCTAAAAATCTTTTTAATGAAATTGAGAAATGTTATAAACAGACCAAAACTCTGTTTGATGGTAAATATTCGAATTATAATGCATGCAACACAAAATATCATAATTTTATTCATACTCTTGATATTTTTTTAGCAACAGCCAGACTGCTCGATGGTTATAATCTTAAAGGAAATAAACTGCCGGAAAGACTTGCGATAAATTTACTAAAAGCAAGTTTGCTCCATGATAGTGGGTACATCCAGGAAAAGTGGGACAAAGAAGGCACCGGTGCCAAGCACGCACAAAATCATATCGGAAGAAGCATTGCGTTCATTGTTAAGAACCGGGTTAATTTTTCGGTTAGTAAAGAAGATGTTGACACGATTTCAAAAATGATAAGATGTACTGAAGTAAAGGATAATATCAGTAAAATTCCGTTTTCTTCGGAAGAAGAAAGAATGACCGGGATGATACTTGGATCCGCAGATATTCTTGGGCAGATGTCCGACAGGGAATATCTGGAAAGGTTGTTGTTCCTGTATAACGAGATGAAGGAGGCAGGTGTTCACGGATATACAACCGAGTTTGATATAATTAAAAGCACGCTTAAGCTGTATAAAATAATTAAAAAAAGATTAAATGACTCATTCAAAAAAGTTTATGGTTACGCGGAGGACCATTTCAGGATAAGATTTAACATTGATAAAAATTTATATATAGAAGCGATTGAAAAGAATATCGAATATATTGAAAAGATAATCAATGATAGTTCTACGAATTTTCGCCATAAACTAAAACGCGGCAATTTTCCGGATGTTTGCAGCATTAATGAAAAAAATAAATCGTAGAAGTTAAATAAATATCCGAATACAATAACGATATACTTAAGAAATGCCGTATAATCCTGCAATGAGTAAATAATAGACAATTTAACTGCCGCTAAAAGTCAAAAATAAAAAAATACATTAATGAATAATAAGAATGACTAATATTAACAAAGAAAGATTGATAAATTATTTTTTAGATCTTGTTAAAATTTCCTCTCCCAGCTGGAAAGAAGGCAGGGTAGTGGAATACATTGTTAATGTATTGAAAGATATTAAAGCAGATATTATTAAATATAAATGCGGCGAGTCAAACAATCTTCTCGTTCGTTTGTATGGAAATGTTCCGTGGACTCCGATATTATTTTCTGCGCATACGGATACTGTTACCCCTTGTGAAAATATTAAGCCTGTTGTTACGAAAACAAAAATATTATCCGATGGAACAACAATACTTGGCGCGGACGACAAAGCCGCTATAGCGGCTTTTCTTGAAGCCATATCCCAGATAAAAGAAAATAATTTGCAGCATGGCCCCATTGAATTTCTATTTACCTGCGCGGAAGAGATAGGTTTATACGGAATAAAAGAATTCGATCTGTCATTGCTTAACGCGAAATATGCATTCGTTTTTGACGGCGGAGGGGAAATCGGTAAAGTGATACTTAAGGCTCCGTATCAAACAACTTTTAATCTCATTATTAAAGGAAAGGCTGCCCATGCAGGCATTGCGCCTGAGAAAGGAGTAAGCGCAATCAGAATTGCTTCGGAGATCATTACAAAAATCCCGCACGGAAGGATTGATCATGAAACAACTGTGAATGTCGGACTTATCTCCGGCGGCAAAGCAACGAATATTGTGGCAGAGGAGACATCTATTGCGCTTGAAGCGAGATCTATCAGCAGGGAAAAACTTAAGTCAATTGAAAAGAAGATAGAAAATATTGCAAACAGTATTGTCGATAAGAATAAAGCAAAGATAAAAATATATAAAAAATTAGAGTATTCCGGTTATGCAATTAAAGAAAACGACAGGATTGTACGGATTCTTAATGACGCATTAAGAAAAATTCAAATAAAACCGGTTTATGAAAGTTCAGGTGGCGGAAGCGATACAAACGTTATAAACAGATCCGGAATTAAAGCTGTAAATCTTTCAATTGGGATGAGAGATGTTCATACAAAAAAAGAATATATTAATATTAAAGATTTAGTGAATGGGTCAAAATTAGTTCTTTCAATAATTGAAAGTGTTTAATTACCTGGCTGTAATTCCCCGTTGCTTGCGGCGGGGTTCTTCATTTATTTTATAAAAAAATTACGAATGACTTATAAGACAAAGCCTCCGATATAATTTATCAGGAGGCCTTTCTATTGACATATTTTTAAAAAAATAGATTTTTATTTTGGAATATATTTACTTGTCATTTGACTTAATGTATTCACCGTTTCTTTTACAAACGGATCCTCGCTCTGAAGACAGTAAACTCCAAGGTTAATTATCGGACTTATTCTGCTTCTACCCATATAGTAATATTTTACATCAAACGCCATGTCTGCGCTGCCGTTTTCGCTGTTTACAGAAAAGGAAAAGACCATCATCTCTTTTGTCAATTCATCCAAGTCTATTTTTTTTATGCGCAGCCCCTGTTTATGTCTAGAAATATTTGAAGGAACGTTAAGCAGTTTTTCGATTTCAGGTATACCCTCTTTATTGGGTGAGATCATATAATTTTTACCCCCAAGCGGTATTGTCTCCTGTCTGCCGTTTACAATTATTTCTTTTAATTTTTTAAAATTTTCAGATGTACAGAATTTGTCAGGTTGCCCTTCGCGATCTATACGGTTCAGATCAATTGACCATTTTGCTGCAATATCTACTATCCCGTCAGCGTTGTTATCCTGAATTAAAATTATCTCCCTTTCGCCTGTTTTAAACTTGCCTATTATTATATTGCTGGTTTTTTTAATAGATTGAAAAACAGCATAATCGTTAGTTCCTGCCGGTATTGGCAGAAATCTCATATCCTGCGGTGTGACAATTTCACCGGGTACATAAGTGCCTCTTTCGACACGCGAAATTGTTACCCCCATTTTTTCCAATGACTGCACGTCAAATTGGCTTAAGAAACTAAGTGCAAATACATAGATTATAATTTTTAATCCGGCCTTCATGTTTTTCCTCCTGAATTTGGGTATTTATATGTATAATTATCGAATAAAAATAGTTAATTCCATATAATTTAAATAATAATATTTTTAAAATATTATAGTCCTGTTATAAGGTCTAATTTTTTGGCTTTACCTTCGGAGAATACCAGTAATTTATCACCTATTACTTCTACCTTGCCGTCATTTTTTATATTCCTTTTCCATAATACAGGCCCATCAATAGATGCGCAGAATACATAATCACCTGAAGCTATGTAAATTTTATTGTCTTTTTGAATCGGAGGATTAATGATTTTCCCTTCCCACAACGGTTTTTCATTTTTAATAAAATATATTTCGTATCTGGTTATAAGAAGCCTGCCCTCTGGAACCGGCTGTTTTTTTTCAAGTATAACGACTTTTTTAATTTCTGCAATTACTTCTTTCGGTTTTTCTTTTACAGTAATCATTTCGTTATTTTCTTCTGCAAAATCTTCTATTTTAAATTTTTGGATCTCCTTGTTTGCTACTAAAACATCTTCCCTGTTTGTTTCACTTATCACTTTAAGTGTAGCCGCATCAATGTCCTTATTTATTTTCTGCTCTTTCTCTATAGCCTGTTCTACTATCTTTTCAGTATGTTTGACCTCCTTTTCTGTGATTATTACTTTTTCCTCGCTGGCAAGACTTGGCGCGGTTTCCATGATTTTTCCAATAACTGCTTCATCAAGCTGTTTAACACGTTTTACCACTGTGACATTTCCATTGAAAACTTTAATACGTGAGGTTTTTTGAGTATCAGCTTCTACTGTGAATTTTGTTCCGCGCACTCCGGCAACCGCGGTTGGTGTTTTGACCAGGAAGTTTTCGGATTTTGAAAGTTTTTTGGCTTTACATAACAATTTACCCACATCGAGGTCGACACTTGTTCTTTCAATATCGTCTTTTCTGTACAATTCTGCCATTTTTACGTTGGACTTTTCTTTAACTCTGATGATTGAACCGCCTATTTTTATATCGCAGGAAGATTGCGCACCTGTTGCAATTATATCATTTTGAAGAATAATATCTCCGATCCCGATTTCTTTATTGTTCTTTTTTACATCACCGATGAAAAAAATTATTGTTGAATAGTCGTCTTCAGCTTCCTTTATGCATCCGAACGGCGTTATCAGTATAAGACATAGAACTGAATATAACAGCTTATTCATATTTAACCTCCTGATTGCTACTCATTAAAAAGAATATAAATAGTTTTTAAATATTACAACAATTATTTAACATATTTAGCAAAAATATGGTTTTTCTTTAATACTAACCAGTCTAATTTTTAAATTAATCAATGAAGGTTGTATAGGCAGATTTTTAGTGAATTACATTATTTTTATAAAAATATTTGACAAAGTGTTATTAATAATTGTATAATTATGTGATATGTGTTAAATATGTATATTTGATGGATATTATGGGGGGAATACTTTAAAGGATTTTCTCCTGAAAACAGATGGAGGCAATTGAATGTTAACAAAGAAAGTAGTAATACTGTTTGTAGTGGTTCTTGCTTGCATTTCTTTATTTTTATCGAGTGATCTTTATTCAGTAGATAACCCGTATTCGAGTGTTATAGATTATCTGCAAATAGAGGTAAGCTCTCTTACAAGGTACAATGAAGACAGGGTGGCTTTTCAGCACATTGAACATCCGGGCAGTACTTCCTACAATCAGGATAACTCTATAGCTAGTTTATTGATCGTTAAAAACAACCAGATATATCTTTTCCGTGACGGGTATGATGACTATGAAAGAATTAAGCTGGAAGGGTATGTAATGGAAATGCGGAGAGAGCTTCCTAAGGATTTATGGGTTAATAGGATAAATTCAAAACCTGATTATATCAGGATTTCGGATGGAAGAATAGAGAAATTATTAAATGTGAAGGAAGATTTTGTTGAGAAAAATTTCGGAAATTTTTACAGAACCGTAAGAAATTCATTGATTAACAAACATGTAATGGTTTTTAGAAATTTAATGAAAGACAGAATAGAGTCGAATGCCTACCTGGTGAGGAAACCGATTTCTCCGCCGGCTTTTCAGGAAATTAGGGAACCTGCTAAATTCTCGACCAGCATAACAGCAAAAGCTTTAGACGGTACAATTTATTACGCTGAAGATTCTGATGGAGATGAAATAACAGAAACCTTTTACGTAGTATATGATGATGGTTTTAACTGGGGATTTAAATCCGGCCC
>JAFGSG010000056.1 GCA_016934735.1 Spirochaetota bacterium
AAAAAATAAAAATTACCCGTTTTACAACAAAAGTTGTTGACACTTATTGCTCATTTCACTTTAGTTCACACAAGATCGCGCGGTGGAGCAGTTGGTAGCTCGTTGGGCTCATAACCCAAAGGCCGCAGGTTCAAATCCTGCCCGCGCTAATAATGGCGGAGTAGCTCAGTCGGTTAGAGCACACGGCTCATATCCGTGGTGTGGGGGGTTCGAGTCCCTCCTCCGCTAATATAATACGTATTATCGATTATTATACGACCATCTGTATTAAGCGTATAAACCGGCAGATATATCCTCAAAAAATTATGGACTTTTACACCCTGTTCCGCAAAAAATGTCTTAAAAATAATATTTAAAGCTATCATAATATTCTCATAAATTATAAATATATTGTTGTTTATACACCAACTGAATATAAAGGCAAAATAAATGTTTGAAAAAAGAAGTTATTGCGGCGAATTGTCTAAAACGGACATCGGTAAAAATGTAATCCTTGCTGGCTGGGTAAACAGAAAAAGAGATCTCGGTGGAATCATTTTTATACAATTGCGTGATATCACAGGAATTTTGCAAATAACTGTTGATCCGGTTAAATCCCCGGAATTAACAAATATATTAAATGATATTAAAAGCGAATATTGCCTGCTGGTTTCAGGAGCAGTAAAAAGCAGGGCAAAGGAAGCTGTGAATCCAGACATGATGACCGGAGAGATCGAACTGACTGCAACAACTATAGAGATACTCAACAGTTCACCCGTGCCTCCGATTCTCGTTGATACAGACGAGAAGATAGGCGAAGACCTGCGGCTGAAATTCAGATTTCTTGACCTGCGTAGGGAAGAGATGAAAGACGCTGTGATCAAACGGCACATGTTGATGCAAAGCGCGAGAGCGTATCTTTCGAGTAAAAGATTTCTCGAGATAGAAACTCCGCTCTTAAATAAATCGACACCTGAAGGAGCACGCGATTTTCTGGTGCCCAGCAGGATCAACAAAAACATGTTTTATGCTCTGCCCCAGTCCCCTCAGCTTTTTAAACAAATCCTTATGATATCCGGGTTCGACCGCTATTTTCAGATCGCGAAATGCTTCCGTGACGAAGATCTTCGAAATGACAGGCAGCCTGAATTTACTCAAATCGATCTTGAGATGTCATTCATTACAGTTGATATGATCATTGAAATAATTGAAGGGCTGTTGAAAATAATTGTTAAAGAATTACTCGGAAAAGATATCGATATGCCGTTTAAGCGGATTACTTATGATGAGGCAATGGCAAGGTTCGGAAAAGACGCCCCTGACATGAGATTCGGCATGGAACTGGCAGAAATGTCTGACATATTTGCAAAATCTGATTTTAAGGTATTTGCGTCAGCCCTGAAAGACGGTGGCATGATTAAAGCAATAGTATTCCCTGAAGGCGGAAAAATCTCCAGAAAATATATCGATGAATACACTGAGTATGTTAAAATATTCAAAGCCAAAGGGCTGCCATATGCGAGGTTTAAAGACGGAGCTTTCGACGGGGGCATTGCAAAATTTCTTACTGAGGACGAAAAGAATGCTTTAACAGGCAGACTCAAACTGAAAGATGGCGGGATTATTTTTTTCGCGAGCGACTCGGAAAAAATTGTTAATGACACTCTCGGCAATCTGCGTATACGTCTTGCCAATGATTTCAATATTATTGATTTAAATATTTTAGACTTTGTCTGGGTGACTGATTTTCCGCTTCTTGAATACAACATTGAAGACAAAAGATATTACGCTATGCATCATCCGTTTACCTCGCCGAAAAAGGAGCATATCGCGATTCTTAAAAACATCACACCTGATAATGTTAACGACATTAAAGCACAGGCATACGATATTGTTTTAAACGGCGTTGAAATAGGCGGCGGTTCCATAAGAATCAGCAGTACGGAGCTTCAGAATAAAATATTTTCTTTGCTGGGTATCTCCGAGGAAGAGGCAAATGTCAAATTCTCTTTTCTCCTTGAAGCTCTTAAATACGGCGCTCCGCCGCATGGAGGGCTGGCGCTCGGCCTTGATAGGATACTGATGCTGCTGCTGAAGAGAAATTCACTTAGGGATGTTATCCCGTTCCCTAAAACAGCAAGAGGCCAGTGTTTAATGAGCGAAGCACCATCATATGTTTCAGCAGAACAGCTTGACGAATTATCAATAAAAACGGTATAGTATACATAATGACTGAAAACACTATTGAAATTGAAAATGTATCCCTTTATAAAAGGCTGTGCGGTTTTAAAGATAAAAACATAAGAACAATTGAAGAATTATTCAAAGTAAAAATTATCCCGAGGGGCAATACGCTTATTATAGATTCCAGCAAGGAGAATACTGAAAAAGCATTAAAACTGATCCATTTGATGGGAGACTATCTTCACATTAATAATATGGACTATGAATTTAACGATCTGGATTTAAAATATCTGGCAAAAACAATAGCTGGCGGAAAAACCGTTGATGCAAATGAAATAAAAAAATTAAAAATAAATTTTCCGGAATCAAATAAGACAATCCTGCCGAAGACAATAAATCAGGCCAATTATTTATCAACCATACAAAACAAGGCCCTGACATTCGCAATAGGGCCCGCAGGAACAGGAAAGACATATCTTGCAGTCGCAGCCGCACTGCATTTTTTTACCTCCAGAAAAGTCGAGAAAATCGTGCTTACCAGGCCCGCAGTGGAAGCAGGCGAAAGCCTGGGGTTTTTACCCGGCGACCTTATCCAGAAAATAAACCCGTATCTCAGGCCTCTTTATGATGCGTTGTTCGATCTGCTTCCCTACGAAAAGATCCAGAAGCTCATTGAGGCAGGCAGCATTGAGATAGCTCCCCTGGCATATATGAGAGGCAGAACATTAAATCATGCCTTTATAATTCTGGATGAAGGACAAAACACGACTGTATCTCAGATGAAGATGTTCCTTACAAGATTAGGTAATAATTCCCGTATTGTAGTTTCCGGGGATATTACGCAAATAGATCTTGATAAGCCCAAGGATTCGGGGCTGCTTCATGCAAGAAGAGTTCTGCACAGCATAGATGAAATTGGATTCATAGAATTTACAAGAGAGGATATCTGCAGGCATCCGCTGGTTGACAAAATAGTGGAAGCATACGATAATCACTCTAAAAGCGAAAAAAAGTAATCAGGAAAACTATGAACAGGGCCATAAAAAGAAAATTCAGACGGTTTATAATAGAACCGAATTTCAGATTTATTACTTATCTGATGCTGATCGTAATTATTATATCTACTGTTCTTCTTTCCATCAATGCTGCCGGCACCACCTATAACTATAACATAGGTGACATTGCAATAGAAGATATTAAAAGCCCGCGCGAGATACAATATATAAACGAATCCGAAACGGAAATAGCAAAAAAAATAGCCGCAGAATCTGTTCCTGTTGTTTTTGATAAAGATCAGGCAATCCTTGTGGAAAGCATAAGAAGGATTGAAAGACTTTTTTCATATTCCGCAAAGGTATTAACCGAAAATCCCCCGGGGCGCTCAGAAGACAGGACATTTCAATTAATCACATTAAAGGACATACTGCCGAAAGATCTGATTTTTGACGACAGAACTTTATGGAATATTTTAAAAAGCGGTAGTATTGACAACTTAAAAAGAACTACCATCAGAATATTAATTTTTATTTTTGATAATGGAATTATTGAAGAACCATTTAAAAATCCGTTTAACATCGATAATCAGAACATCACTATAAGAACAATTAATACTTCTGATGCAACCCCGGAAAAATCCAGCAGGCTTGAAGATATAAAAATATTGAAGGATATTAAAAAGGAGTTATACGCGATCTGCTACTCAATATCAGCTGATAAATCCAGAGAACAGTTGCAGGCTATATACGATATTGCGAACAGAGAACTCAGGCCGAATTTACAATTTAATCCGGAAGAAACAAAACGGCGGATAGATGAAAAGAATAAAACAATCAAACCTGTATTGGGCATCATTAAAAAAGGACAGATGATTGTCAGAGAAGGAGACACTGTTACAACAGAATCATTAAATAATATAATTATATTAAATAAAAACACAGCGTCTACAAATATAACTTATCCGGTCGGCATACTTCTGCTCCAATTAATAATAACATTAATTGCCGTATTCTTTTCAGATGATCCGGATTATAAAAAGCTTCAGAATAAAAAATTTCCCACTATAATTTTTTCCCTTGTTATGATTTTTATGATATACACTTTTGCTTTATCAAGAGCGGAAAATATTTATAATACAAATTTTATTTTTGCCCTGCTGCTGCCTATACCGCTTGTAACTATGACCATTGTAACACTCTTTAACGACAGGCTCATAGCAATGCTGGTCAGCATCTTTATTATTTTCTTCAGTTTTATTATCAGCCTTGCTTCCTATACAACAATGATACTTGCCTTCAGCTCAGCAATTCTTGGAATAATAGTTATCCGCAACATAGAAAAAAGGACAGAGTTTCTGCGTGCCGGATTTACGATCGGCCTGATCAATTCCGTCATAATTTTTGCAATCGGGCTCATGGAAGAATACTCGGCATCCACTATCTTTAAAAACATTCAGCTTTCATTCGCTCACGGAATAATGAATTCCATCCTTGTAATGGGCATTTTCCCTATATATGAAAATCTGTTCGGAGTGACTACCAGATTGAGACTGCTGGAGCTATCCGACTTAAATGCAAAGATATTCAAAAGAATGCTCATGAAAGCCCCCGGGACATACAATCATTCACTTATGGTTGCCAATATGGCGGAAGCTGCATGCGAAGCAATCGGAGCTGATCCGATTCTTGCCAGAGTCGGCGGATATTATCATGATATCGGCAAGGTGAACAACGCGCAATATTTCGTTGAAAACAAAAAAGACACGGAAGATAATCCTGATATTTCTCCGGAAGATTATACAAAATTAATAATATCGCATGTCGAGAAGGGAGTCGAAATCGCAAAGGAAAATAAAATTCCTGATCCAATAATTGATTTCATAAGGGAACATCACGGAACTTCCACCATGACGTATTTTTATCATCAGGCACTGGAAAATGCGCAAAGCTCCGGGGAAACGGATATAAATAAAAAGGACTTTCAATATGGAGGGCCTAAACCTCAAAGCCGCGAGACAGCTGTTGTAATGATAGCTGATTCCGTGGAGGCAGCTTCTCGCTCCATTCAGGGGCCTACAAGCATTAAACTTGAAGGACTGGTCAAAAAAATTATTTACAACAAACTGAATGACGGCGAACTCGAAAATTCAAATTTGAATATTTCCGATTTAAAAATAATTCAGACATCTATAAATAGAATCCTGAAAGGGCTTTTTCATACAAGGCTGGAATATCCCAAAGATGAAGAAGTAAAAGAGCTGGAAGACAAGGTGCTTAACAGCAACGGTGAATCATAATATATTTGAATCCATCTCAGAAATATGATTGTATATAATCTTATGAAAATAGAATGAAATATATTACAAAATTTTCTCCGGAATCAGGTCTTCCTGGATAGTTTCTATTGTTTTTAAGTGCTTTTACATCAGGCCTGAAAAGCGTCCTCAAAAATTTTGTAATGTATTTCATTCTTGCGTTTGCTTAATTTAATTTTAAGAATGGTTCCAGTGAAATGAAAATTGATCTTTTTACAGAAGGAAATGTTCACCTGCCATATGAAGGACTTACCTCAAAAAAAATCAAGTCATTCGCAAAAAAAACCTGCTCATACCTGAACCTAAATAATATCATTCTGACAATTATAATCTGCGATAACGATTTTATACAAAAGATCAATAAAGACTACAGAAAAAAAAATAAACCCACTGATGTAATCTCATTTGCCTGCAGAGAAAATCCTTTTCCGGATATAACGCAAGTACCGGAACTACTGGGCGATATATTTATATCTGTTGAAAAAGCATCTGAGAACGCGAAGGCTTACGGATCAATCCTTCCGGAAGAGATGCGACGCCTTGTCGCGCACGGCATTCTGCATCTGATCGGATACGATCATGAAAAATCGCGTAAAGACAAAAAGATCATGGAAGAAAAAGAAGAGGAATTATTCCGCGCGTACAAATAACTGCAGGTTATCTCAAAATATGTTTCATTTCTAAATTATAGGACTGTCTGAGGCCAAATTCCGCTGACATTTAAATTGAAACAATGATACTACTTCATATACAGCCCTATCAGGCTATATCCTGTTTTAATCAAATTTCAACTATAGTTCATCCATAATCAAAGCAATCATCTCGCGGGCGTCATTTAAGTCGGTCTGGAGTTTCTTCATGTCTTTGATCCTTCTTCCATCGCGCGCGCGCCTGTACTGCTCAGTAAGCGATTTAAGCGACTCGGTCAATGCCTCGACCTCGCGGTCAACCGTCGTGTACGCACCGCTTACGCCGTAAGGCGCGATCCTTGAGCGCATTGTAGCCAGATCCACGATCTCTCCCCAGTTCGGGACATAGGTATCGTATCCAAATCTGGTTCTGACAGATTCCGCGAATTTTTGCGAAGCTTCCTCTTCTCCGTGGACAACAAAGACTTTAAGCTTATTATTTTTTATATTACCCATCCAGTCAAGCAGGCCGTCCCTGTCCGCGTGCGCGGAAAATCCTCCGAGTGTGTGTATCTTTGCGTTTACAATCACCTCTTCACCGAACAGTTTTACACGCTTTGCGCCGTCCACAAGGCTTCTGCCCAGAGTTCCCTCTGCCTGGAAGCCGACAAATATTACGCATGACTCCGGCTTATACAGGTTGTGCAGCAGATGATATTTTATTCTGCCAGCAGTGCACATTCCGCTAGCCGAAATAATAATGGCTCCGTTCACCTCTTCGTTCAGGCGCTTTGATTCTTCAGCCGTTTTTGTGAAATACAGATTGGGAAAATCCAGAGGGCTGTTTCCGGACAAAAGAATTTTTTTTGTCTCTTCATCAAAGTAGTCTCCGTTCTTCCTGAATATTTCGGTTGCGCTTATCGCAAGCGGGGAGTCAATGTAAACGGGGATCTCCGGTATTTCCTTTGACCTGAACAGCTTTGAAAGAGTATAAATTATTTCCTGCGTCCTTTCGACTGCGAACGCGGGAATAATAATATTTCCCCTGTTGTTATAAGAATTTAAAATGATCTCCTTGAATTCTGTAAGAGTATCTTCCTTTTTTCTGTGCAGCCTGTTTCCGTAAGTCGATTCGATTAAAAGAATATCCGCTTCTTCAATGATCTCCGGATCCCTTATAAAAGCCGTATCCTCCTGCCCGAGATCGCCTGAAAAAACAATCTTGGTTTTACCGCGTTCGCCGTCCACCCATAATTCTATCATGGACGATCCGAGAATATGTCCTGCGTCCCTGAATCTTGCTTCAATGCGCGGATGAATCTTTATTTTGTTTCCGTATCCGACCCGAACATAATGTTCTATGGACTCCTCTGCATCAACAACCGTATAGATCGGATCATGCAGAGGCAGCCCAAGCCTTTTATTCTTTTTGTTCGTCCATTCCACTTCCATTTCCTGGATATGGGCGCTGTCAGGAAGCATCACAGCACAAAGGTCGGCGGTCGGACTCGTTGCAAAAATCTTGCCTGTAAATCCTTCCTTAACAAGCTTAGGGATAAGCCCGCTATGGTCAATATGTGCATGGGTTAACAGCAAAGTATCAATCTCAGCAGGCGCGTATATAAGGTTAAGGGAATTCCTCTCCCTTATCTGGCTTCTTCCCTGAAACATCCCGCAGTCTACCATTATCTGAAAGTCTTTATCTTTTAGTATGAAAGACGACCCGGTGACTGTTCTCGCTCCGCCTACAAATTCGATTTCCATAAAAGCATCCTGAAATATTATATAATTATATTTTTTTTTGATATGTATGTTTATCGATTTATATGCAAGAATAGTCAATAATTAATATAAATTAAAATTTATAATCTTTGCGTTCTTAATGTCTCCGGGATAATATATTTAAAATAGCCTCTGCATATGAGAATGAAATATCGTTGACATGTAACCCAAACATTTATACGAATCAGGATAAGGTTTTAAATTTCTTTCGTTTACTGATACACTATTCCAAATATTAAAATCAATTTTTACGAATCAATTAATTATAATTAATCACTAACGAGTGGAAATTATGAAACATATCGAAAATACATTCAAGGGAGTACGGAACACCGATATATATTACCAGGTATGGCTCCCGGCTAAAAAAGCAAAAGCCGTGCTTCTCATTGTTCACGGCATAGGAGAACACAGCGGCCGTTACATGAATGTGGTCAATCACTTTGTTCCGCTCGGGTACGCAGTGTATGCCCTTGACCACATAGGGCATGGAAGATCGGGCGGCACACGCGAGTTTGTAAAACGCTTTGAAGATTATACGGATACTCTTTCGATTTATTATAATATCGTCAAAGCTGCGCAGCCAGCTCAGCCTATCTTTCTTCTTGGCCACAGTATGGGAGGCCTGATAGCAGCATATTTTCTTCTCGATCATCAGGCTGATTTTAAAGGCGCGGTTATTTCTGCCCCAAGCATCAAGGTAGGTGATATTTCAAAAGCTGCTGTCATAGCAGGGAAGATCTTTGCGCTTATTGCACCCAAAGCCGGTGTTCTGAAGATTAACTCGAACGGAATATCGCGCGATCCCGAAGTTGTAAAAGCTTATCAGAATGACCCGCTCGTTTTCCATAGAAAGACAACAGCGCGTCTTGGAGCCGAACTTCTGAAAGCAATCACCCGCGTAAATGCCGAACTTGAAAGAATCTCGCTGCCTTTTATTGTTTTGCAGGGAAGCGCAGACAGGATCATTGACCCTTCGGGTGCGCAAATGCTTTACGACAGAGCCGCTTCGAAAGACAAGACGATTAAAATATATAATGGATTATACCATGAAGTGTTCAACGAGCCGGAGAAAGACCGTGTGCTTAAAGATGTGGAAAGATGGATAGAAGCACGAGTGTAACATCAAATTACATTATTACGCCATAAAGCTCTTTCCTAAATCTTGGGAAAGAGCTGAAAATATATAAAACGAAAATGTAATTTTGGGACTCCTCTTGATTGAATGATAATAGAAAATCAGTTGCTATTTGCAAAGATGGATCCTATTTTGTTATTGATTTTAGAATCTATAATCAATCTTAACAGCAAATTGACTGCAAAATAAAATCCTATGGACATTCTCAAGGAACTAGAAAAGCTTATTAAAAAGCTATACGAAAAAAATATTGAATATGCTCTTTGCGGTGGACTGGCAATGGCTGTCTATGCATTACCACGGGCAACTCTTGATATAGACGTATTAATTGAGCCGGATTCTCTTGAAAAAGCGATAGCCGCTGCAAGCGAAATTGGATTCAATATAAATGCTGTTCCCATGGAGTTACATAACGGTAAAATTATTATATATCGTATTACGAAAATAGAGGCTGAAACAAGCGAACATTTAATTCTTGATATTCTGCTTGTTACACCGGAAATAAGCAAGGTATGGAAGGATCGCTTAAAGATTGAATGGGAAGGCGGCATACTAACTGTAATTTCCCCTGAAGGTCTGATTACACTAAAATCTCTCCGCAACAGCGGTCAGGATCAGGATGACATTCAATACTTAAGGAGTATAATGGATGAAGATTGATATGAGCCCGAATGCTGTAACGCATCGTTTGAAATCCGCAAATCAGCTTAGAAACCTCTGCTTAATACTTGCCAGGTCCAGCGCCGGCCAAAACATACGGCAGAAACATACAGCAAACAAATTGGTGAAAAGAACATTTTCTGCAATCGGACGCTAAATACTAAATAACAGGCGCATTAACAAATGAATATCGGTGTTCACGCCATAGGCGAACACAGTGGCCGTTACATGATTGTGGTCAATCACTTTGCCGAGTATAAAAGTCAGCGATATTTCAAAAATAATTGTTATAGCCGGGAAGATACCGTGTACTTAAAGATGTGGAAAGATGGATAAACAGCCATCTTTAAAAACCGGTAATAACAAACAATTAAATCCGGCTTACAGAAAAGCAAACTCCTGAATTCCGCAAAAAAAATGCATTGACACTAATCCCCTGTAAATATTTAAATTACACCTTCATGTTACTTTATATAGAAAACTTAAATTTTACGATGTTATGATAACAAAAAAAATCAATCCCTTTAAAACAGGCGGGCATTTTGGAAACTTCGGTGGAAGGTATGTCCCGGAAATGCTTATACCTGCTCTCGATGAACTGGAAAAAGCTTATATAAAAGCAAAGAAAGACAAAAGCTTTAAAGCTGAGTTCGAGAGCGTGCTTAAAACTTATTCCGGCAGGCCTACTCCGCTTTACTTTGCAGCGAACCTCACAAAACAATTAAAAGGGGCAAAGATATACCTAAAGCAGGAAGGGCTCGGCCAGACAGGTTCTCACAAGATCAATAACGCGATCGGGCAGGCGATTCTTGCGAAGCGCATGGGAAAGAAACGTGTCATTGCGGAAACAGGCGCTGGCCAGCACGGGCTGGCAACAGCAACCGTAGCAGCAAAGTTCGGCTTTGAATGTGAGATATTCATGGGGCTTACGGACATCAGGCGCCAGCGCCCCAACGTGTTCTGGATGGAACAGCTTGGTGCAAAAGTAACGCCTGTCACAACAGGCAGCATGACTCTTAAAGACGCTGTAAACGAAGCAATCCGCAACTGGATCGAGACTCTTGAGAACACGCATTTCCTCATAGGATCCGTGCTATCCGCGCACCCCTACCCTGTTATTGTACGCGATTTCCAGTCAGTCATCGGCCGCGAAGTGATCTCGCAGATAAAGCAGGCTGAAGGCAGACTGCCGGACTATCTTGTCGCGTGCGTTGGCGGCGGCAGCAACTCGATCGGGCTCTTCCATCCTTTTTTGCAGTATGATAAAATCAGGATGATAGGCGTGGAAGCAGGAGGGATTGGGCTTTCTCCGGGCAAACACGCTGCCAGGTTTGCAAAAGGCAGGGAGGGCGTCATCGAAGGGTACAGGTCGCTCTTTCTGCAGGATGGTGACGGCCGGTCGCTCGAAACGCATTCCGTGGCAGCCGGGCTCGACTACATCGGTGTGGGGCCGGAACACGCTTACCTGAACTCTATAGGCAGGGTAAATTACGTAAACGCGTCCGATGCAGAGGTGCTCGAATCGCTCAGGCTGCTCATCAAAACAGAGGGGATAATACCCGCTCTCGAATCGGCACACGCGCTCGCAAAAGGGATAGAACTCGCGAAGAAACTTAATAAGAACAAGATAATTGTAATAAATGTTTCAGGCAGAGGAGATAAGGATATCTTTCTTATAGCTGAAGCTCTGAACGATAAAGAATGGGTGTCATTTCTTAAATCAAAAGTAGAAGAGGCGGAAAAGAAATGAATATAAATTCCAAAAAAGCTTTAATGACGCATATAGTACTCGGCTATCCTGATCTCAAAACCAACAGGGAACTTATCAAAGTAATGTCCGATACAGGAGTCGACTATATAGAAATGCAGATACCGTTCACAGACCCTATAGCGGACGGGCCGACCATAGTCAATGCTAATCAGAAAGCATTACTTCAGAAGATCAGCCTTGCTGACTGCATCGCGTTCGCTGAAGAAATGACCGCATCATATAGAAATATTAAATTTTTATTCATGTCTTATTATAATATATTATTCAGTTCCGGCGTTGAGCCCTTTGTAAAAAAAGCCAGAGACGCAAACCTTTACGGACTGATCATACCTGACATTCCTTTTGAAGAAGACAAGGAAGACTTATTCGCGACATGCAAAAGATACGGACTTAATGCTGTTTATGTAATTTCGCCCACTACACGCGAAGCGCGCCTTAAGCAGATACGCGACGTGGCGTCCGGATTCGTTTATTGTACATCGCGCATCGGCATCACGGGCGCGGACAAGAACCCGCACGCGAAGCTTGAACAGTACGTACGCAGAGCGAAAAAAATTCTCGATGCACCAATCGCGGTCGGGTTCGGCATAGACAGCGCAGCAAAAGCAAAGGCAATAGCGCATTTCGCAGACATAATCGTGATAGGCAGTAAAGTTATAAACCTTGTCAACGAATCCGGAAGCTCTTTTCAGGAACCGGTGTTTGATTTTTTATACGGAATTAAAAAGGCTATTTCAGCTTGTCAGCAATGAAGCCACAGAGATTATAAATCTGGTTGTCGATTCTTCCCTCAAGAGAGTTCATCATCCATCCCCTCTTGTAAGTCCCTACTGATGTCACTGAAAGGCTGGCACTATAGAGTTCGTGTTTGGTTTTATTATCGTACATTTCCACAAGCAGATCCAGCGAATCGAGATCATGAGCATATGCCCTGCCGATATTTTTTCTGTATCCTTTGTATGTAAGTTTTATATACAGACCGGCCTCGTTTGTAAAACCCTGAACCGGCGCGACAACCTTTTTTCCCGGGGCCTGTTCGCTCATATTAGCTTTCAGGGCTGTTTTATTTACTTCGCTTACAACCTTAAGCCAGTCTGCGCGGTTCTGGTATCCGAAGGATACCCAGAGATCAGCTGGAATATCCAGTTTGCCAATGTATAGAGTCGTATATTTGGACAGATCCTGACTCACTGTCTTTTCCGAGTTTACCACAAGATCCGACGACGTTGCGCATCCCGATAATAAAGCAAACGCAATAATAACAGCAAATAATTTCTTCATAATAATCCTTGCAATAGTATGTTTCTTTGTTTCGGTTTAATTATCGTCAATTCTCCGGAATTCGACCAAGTTTTTCCGGCCTGTCAGGTAATCTGGGCAGATTAAAATTGAGATTATATAAATTTCTCCCGATATTAACAATTTGCTTAATAGTTAAATTTGCCGGAGCTGCAACTATATTAAAATATAGCTATTCTTTTATTTTAAAAAATCAATAACAGCTTTGTTAACCAGTTCCGGCTTGGAAAATATTAAGCCATGACCGGCATCAGGGATGACCTTAGTTTTAATTGCAGGTACGACATCCTTAATACGCTGTACAGCTTCCTGAGCAGAATAAATCTTTTCATTCTCACCTACTATGAACAACACCGGTATTTTAATACTATGTAATTCATTATCAGTCAATACAGTGGGCATAACAATTCCAGGAATAGATACAAATAATCTCGAATCTTCTTCATTGCTATCAATCATTTTCTTAATAAATCGTCTGCCTTCCTCCCCCTGTACAGCAGCATCCTCGAATAACCATAAAAAAAATTGTTCCTTAAAATATCTGAAAGGCAATGCGATCATTAAAAGTCCGCGAATGTAAAACTGTGATTTAATCGGCAGTATGGTATCTGCAGGCGCAACCAATATAGCTTTTCTCAGGCGTTCAGGATAACGCAGGGCATACTGCCCCGTCAGCCAGCCCCCGTACGAAAGCCCCATAAGGTTTATTTTATTGCCGAGATCCAGTTCCGTAAAAAGCTCATCGAGCCATTCAATAATCTCATCAGCCTTAGTTATTGTGCATGTATGAACGCTGAGTCCGCGTTCAAAAACTGGATCAACGGCATACACCCTGTAATTCCCTGATAATTCTTTTACAGCCCTGTACCACATAAAAGAATTCCCCCCTTTACCCGGCAGCAGAACCAGAGGAGGGGCATTCTTCGGCCCGCTTACCCGTGCGTATGTTTTGCCGTAAGAAGTATCTGCATATACTGATTCGAAGGGGACAGGCCAGGATTTGCTTCTTTTTGCCTCTGCTTTAAGATATTCCTGTTTCGCTCCCGGGGTTTTAAAAGGATGATATTCAGTTATTATTATTTCAGATGTTTTAAAAAAAGGCAATAGACTGATAAGAATAATAACTGCTAATACAATTCCTAATCCGATCAAAATATATTTTTTAATTCCCTTCTTGTCTGATTTATTATTTTTCATAGTGATACCTTTATATCATTTATATGATTTCATTCACAGAGTATCCATCTCAGGAAATATCATATTTTAATTATTAAGCTTGTTGACTTTACAAGTAAATTTTATTATCCTAATAAAAATTTAAAGTAAAATAATTTTTTAATTGATTATATAATACTATTAATCTTTTTAATATCTAAAATTATGATTTAAGTATAGGTTCAACATGAAAAATGCAACAATTATCGGAGCAACAGGTTTTGGCGGCCTTGGACTGATTGAAATTCTGCTAAGGCATCCTGAATTTAAGATAAAGCAGCTTGCAGCGCGCAAAGATGTTGGCAAACGCGTTGACGAGGTATTTCCGCATTTGAAGGGCTTTTGCGAACTGATAATAGAAAGCCCGGAAGCAATTGATTATTCAGGAATGGACATCGCGTTCTTTTCAACACCTGACAGGGCCGGTATGACTCTCATAAGCGAATTCTTCAGCAGAGACATACCAGTTATCGATTTCAGTGGAGACTTTCGCTTTAACGACGCGGAAACATACTCAGCCTATGCGCGCTTTAAAGGCATGGAGGACAAGCATCTTGCGCCCGAAATATTAGCGCACGCAGTGTACGGGCTCCCGGAAGTCAATGCAGACAGAATTAAGACAGCAAAGGTTGTCGGCAATCCCGGATGCTTCGCAGTTTCCATAATGCTGGGGCTATTGCCGGCAGTCGAGATGGGATTAGCAGACTCGCAGACGATCATCTGCGACGGGAAAACAGGCGTTTCGGGAGCAGGGAAAAATCCGGGGGAGGCTAACTTTTATCCGCAAAGATATGAGAACGTAAACACATACAGGGAAGGCAAACATCAGCATATTTACGAAGTGGAGAACGTACTGAAGAGCAAAAGCAAAAATAAAGTTAGAATAATGTTCGTACCCCAGATCGTACCGCTTAACCGCGGAATACTGACCACTATGTACGCAACAGCCAAAGCCGGCCTAACTACAAAAAAAGCTTTTGATGCATATAAGGAATACTACGAAGGCAAACCGTTTGTTGTTATTACTGACAAATCGCCTAATACAACAGACGTACGTGGATCCAACAGATGCGAGATCCGTCCCATGGTTGACGAGCGTACGGGCATGCTCTTTATTACTTCTGCAATAGACAATCTTGTAAAAGGACAATCCGGCAATGCAGTACAGAACGCAAATATAATTTTCGGATTTGATGAAAGAACAGGGCTTGACGTACCGGCATTTTATCCGTAAAATGGATCACCAATACCAACTGAAAAATATTTTTTCACTTAATACATAATATATTGTTCAGAGTAACCATAAATGACAGCAGAGAAAATAAAATACGAAAACGGTATAATCAGTACCCCGGATAATCCGGTTATTCTTTTTATTGAAGGCGATGGTACCGGCCCCGATATATGGAGGGCTGCAAAGCATGTTCTTGATATAGCAGTTGATAAAACTTATGCCGGTAAAAGAGAAATACAATGGATGGAAGTTTTTGCAGGCGAGAAAGCCTTTAAACAGACCGGGAACTGGCTTCCGGATGACACTCTGGATAAAATAAAAAAATATAAGATCGCGATTAAAGGCCCGCTCACCACACCTGTGGGCGGCGGCATTCGAAGTATTAACGTAACTCTAAGACAGGTACTCAAGCTTTACGCATGCGTAAGACCGGTCAGGTACATCAAGGGAATGCCGAGCCCTGTAAAAAATCCGGAAAAAGTCGACATGGTGATCTACAGGGAAAACATGGAAGATCTGTACGCGGGAATTGAATGGAAACAGGGCTCAGAGGAAGCAAAAAAACTAATCAGCTTCTTAAATAATGAAATGAAGCAAAAACTCGAGTTCGACGCCGGAATAGGTATTAAGCCGATAAGTATAGCAAACACAAACAATCTTGTCAGGAGCGCTATCAAATATGCTATTGCGAACAAAAGAAAGAACATCACGCTTGTACATAAAGGTAACATTATGAAATTCACTGAAGGCTCATTCCGCGACTGGGGTTACGCTCTTGCAAAGAATGAATTCAGTGATATAATAATTACAGAGAGTGAGCTCTGGGATAAATACGACGGAAAACAGCCGAAAGACAAAATCGTAATTAAGGACAGAATAGCTGACGCGATGTTCCAGCAGGTTCTGCTAAGGCCTGAAGAATACGATGTTATCGCCACACCGAATCTTAACGGCGACTATATATCGGACGCCCTTGCTGCTCAGGTTGGGGGGCTCGGCATGGCGCCCGGTGCGAATATCGGGGACAGTGAAGCAGTGTTCGAGGCAACGCACGGTACAGCGCCAAAGTATGCGGGACAGGACAAGGTGAACCCAGGTTCTCTTATACTTTCTGGAGAGCTTATGCTTCGATTTATAGGATGGACCGAGGCTGCAGACCGTCTGATAAACGGACTTGAAAAAACGATTCGGCAGAAAAAAGTAACATATGATCTTGAAAGATTAATGGAAGGCGCAACGCTTGTAAAGTGCTCGGAATTCGGAGAAGCAATCGCTGGGAATATTTAAACGCATATGAACATAGTTACATACGGATAAAATAAAAATAAGGAATATTCTTAAAAAATTTTATTTTCGCAACAAGTCTAATATATATTCTAATGACTATTTGAATCCGTGTTTATCTGTAGCTAATAAATAATTTATAAAAGGATAACTTTATGAGACCATATAAAACCGATAAAACAGGCGAAGACATATTGGAAATTCTTACATCAAATGCTAAAACGAGTCATGAAGACATTGCGAAGCAGCTGAATATCTCCCTCAATACAGTGACCAAATATATAAAAAAGTTTGAGAAAGATAAAATAATACTCAGCTATAAAGCACATGTGAACTGGGAACGCATAAGAGAGCATGAAGTCAGAGCGCTCATTGAAGTAAAAGTGATTCCCGAGCGCGGAGTAGGTTTTGACTCGATTGCAGAATCCATATACCGATATCCGGAAGTTACAGCTTTATACCTGATTTCCGGCGGATATGACCTTCTGGTACAGGTCGAGGGGCCCAACCTCAGAGAGGTTGCTTTTTTTGTATCTGAAAAACTTGCTACTCTGAAAAACGTACAGTCAACAGCTACGCATTTTCTCTTAAAAAAGTTCAAAGAAGATGGAGATATTCTTGTCCATCAGCCGGATTCAACAAGACTGCTTATAAGCCCGTAATCCTGCTTACTTATCAATCTTTATAAGCGAACAAATGCCTTCCGCATTATCGTGTGCAGTTTTAGGATTAAATAAATCAACAATCCATGTACCGTCAATAATATATTTATATTTATAGATACCGGGAAAAAGCCTTTTTGTCAGAGTCCATACACCATTTTTCTTTTTCTCAAGCAGATCATTTTCCGGATTCCAGTTATTAAAATCACCCACAATAGAGACAAATTTCGCTTTAGGTTTAAATATTCTGAATTCGACTATCTGCTTTTCAACATGTCTATAGGTTATATTATTATCGATTTGATCCAACTGTTCGATAATCGACACATAAGATCCTGAATTATCATCTTCTTTTTCAATATTAACAGGATCATTTATCCATATCCCATCCACCATGAACTTATATCTAGTTATATTAGAATCTTTTAAAAAGTAATACCATACTCCGAATTTACTTTTTAACATATCAATGGGCTGCCAGTTGGAAAAATCTCCCGCTATTTTTAAATTTCCCGCTTTCCTGTTTTTATATGAGATCAGGGTACCATATTCAATTAATGATTTGCCTTTATTGATATTGCCTGTATTTATTACTTTCATCTCACGCGGAGGTCGCGCTTCTTTTAATAATTGAAAATTATGATAATATTCTATTGTATTATTTGTATTGTTATCTGTCGAAATGAAACCGGTAAAAAGAAAAGGTAAGAACAATATTGCATTTTTTATTATCTTTAATTTTTTTGACATTTTAATAATAAGCGTTATATTAAATTATTAGTGAATTCAGACTTACATATTTTATGTCGATAACTAAAGTAAAAATATTGAAATAAAAACTTGTTAAATACAAAATAAGTTAAATTTAAATAAAAATAGGATTTTATTAAATGCAGGAAATCGACGGTAAAATTGAATATACACCTGAAGAATTACGGGAAATAGAAAGAATTCTGGGATATATATCACAGGAAACGCTCGGTCACTTGCCGGCAAATGAAATTCCTGATGCCGAGCGCTATCATGATAAAGAACAGGAAATGCACAATGATAATGTTGATATTGACCTTCAGCATAAACATGAACAGTTTCCTGAAGAAATGGAAATATTAGGTCAGGACATCGGAGAAGAGCAGGATTTTCAATATGAACACGAAGAAACTGAACCGGGAGCAGAAGAGGAAGCTGAAAAAATTGAAGAAATTGCCGACATCACGGATCTAATTCAGGAAATTAACGAAGAAAAAGATGAAAGAATACCTGAAGAATCTTTTCAGGGAATTCCTCCGGAAAAAATATCAACTATAGAGGAAGTATTTGAGGAACCTTCTTTTGAAACAGAAGAGGAAGACCTCACAGTGTTGAAGAAAAAAGAACAGATTCAGGATATTCCCGAAGAAGAAGATTTTGACATGGATCTGCTCGCAGAAGAACTCGAAAAGCAACAGGAGGAAGAAGAGCCGTCTAAGAAAGCTGAAAGAGCAATACCGCCTATAGCCGAAGAACCGCTGTTTGATGAAGATACGTTAACAGGCCTTGAATCACCAGCGTTAACAGAATTTGATATAGAAGGACCAGAAGAAATTTTAAAGGCGGCAGCAGAACAAAAAGGAAAAATTCGAGGGAAAGAAACCCTTGATTTGGATATTTCAGATATATCACCGGTTGAGGAAATAGAAACAGAATATGCTGAACCTGCAGCAGTAAAACCGGGTATTGAAAAAGTCGGAACTGAAATTGAAGATGAATTTCCGGATATTGACTTTACAGGATTGGATGAACCTAAATCCAGACCCGATAAAAATACCCCGCCTGCTGAATCATCATTAACCGAAATCCCGGAAGCAAAATTATCAACCGATCTAGATAAAATCCATGACTTATTCGCTGATGAGAAACCGGGTGAATTTTCACTGGATATGGATTTAGAACCCGATGTAAAACCATCTATTAAAGATGAATTTACACCAGATGCACAAAAAGAAAAAATTAAAAAAACAGAAGAAGAAATTGAACTTTCTGACAACGAATTAAAAAAACTTAATAAAGTTATCCAGTTTTTCCACCCGAATCTGACTAAAATTATTAAAGATGTAATTATAAATGATCTTCTTTCAGGCACAGAAACAAGAGAGCTTGTGGATATACTGCTATCCGGAAGTCCGGAAGAGGATGTTAAATCCTATTTAGAAAAAAAATTAAATAAAAAAATAGATGTTTTCCGCCCGGCTAAAGGAAGACGCGTAATTGCCGCAAGGCCTGAATATACCGAAGAAGGAAGAGAGAGAAAGACGCGTCTTTACAAAATTTCCGGGCTCTTTGCTGCTGCTGCTATAGTCCTGGTTATATTAGGCGTACTTGCGTATCAAAACATTTATATTCCGGTAATGGCCAAAAAAAATATTGATGAGGGCGTCAGTCTTATAAAAAAACCCGGAGTGCCTGTTATTCAAAAGCAAAGAGATTACAAAAAAGCCGAGGAAATTTTTAATCATGTAAATGATAATTATATAAAAGATTACCTTTACGGATATCATTCTTATGCAAAAGCATATTTTCAGAATAAGGAATATGATTACGCGCTTGATAAGCTGAATAAGGCATACGAAATCGACGCTTCAAATGTCGATACTCTGATCAATCTGGGTTTTTTCTATTCAAAGCTGCCGGCTCCTAATTTTGAAAAAATAAAACCTCAGCTTGACAATTATTATTATAAAAAAATAAAACCCGCAGGGCCGGTTGATAAACAAATCGATGTCGCAATTGATTTTTACAGGAAAGCCATCAATAAAGACCCGGAAAACATTACAGCATTATACGGGATAGGAAACGCTTACACAAATCAGGGAGAATATTATAAGGCAAGGCAGTACTATGAAAATATTTTGGCAGTGGACAAAGAATCAGTAGTGGGATATTCGGGACTATTAAATCTATATATTGAAAGAGATGCGTTGCCCGAAATATTAACAATCCATACAGATCTTGGAAACAGGAAAAAATTATCCGATGTGCCGTCCGCTTTGCTCGCAAAACTCGCTTCTTATTATTTGAGCAAGAAAAGAACAGACGAAAGAAACATTAGAATCGATTATGGTGTGCAGTCCCCCTCTATCAAAGATTTCAACGACAATCCCTATCCTGCCGTAAAAAACGTGCTAAACGCGCTTACTGCCCGCGACATTGAATATCCTCCGTTATTTTTGCAGTTTGCCAAGCTCTCAAAAGAAGAAAATAACCTTAACCTTATGAAGAGAAATCTTTTAACAGCACTGGAAAAAGATCCAAATTATTTTGCAGCACATATACTGTTAGCGCAGTATTATTATATGACAAATGATTTTGTTGAAGCTTACAAGTCATGCAAAAAAGCTGAGCAGGCATATCTCTCACCCCCGGAATTCACTAACGAAGACTTTTTCCATGAAACAGAAAAAATCGGCGCCGCCTATGCCATTATGGGAAATATTTTTTATTATGCTGATAAAATGAAATTCAGATTCGGTGATGAGTTCGATGAAGGAAATAATCAGGAAAAAAGTGATAAACTGGCTAATTACTCTATAGCACAGGAAAAATATGAAAAATCTATAGAGGAAAATTACAAATCCAGCGAGGTATTCTATAACCTTGGAAGGATTTATTATGTAAAAGGCCAATATGACAAGGCAACCTCTGTATGGCTCAATCTTTATGAAGATTTTACTGCCGAGCCAGAATTATTATTCGCTTTAGGGAATGCGTTCTACCATCAGGATAATCTTGAAGCAGGCAAAGGGGAATATCTCAAGGTTATTTCATTTTTTGAAAGCAAGGCGGACCGCATACCGCAGATTGTACCCGGAAGAAATGAGCATACAAGAATCTATCAGAATCTTGCATCTGCATATAATAATCTCGGCGCAATATATCAGATCCAAAATAATGAATCAAAGAGCAATATCAGTTATTGGAAAGCCATTGAATACGCAAAAAAAATCGAAAAAGAAAATGAGTTCGCGCGAGTTAATCTCGCAAGAGCATTTAAAACTAAAAGAGAAAACGTGTTGCCTATTATTGATGAAAATATAGCGGTAACTATTGATACATACAAAGAATTTAAATAGCAGATAATTTCATGAATCAATAACTTTTTTTAATTTTGATTCATGACTGATATTTATATCGATAAATTCAATTCCCATGCCGCATTTACTGTCTTTACTGTTCCCTTCGCTCATCCATCGGACAATTCCTTTTATATCAATATTTTCTTCGTTGGGAGTCATAATGGAAAGTTGAATTTCCGATCCTATTTTTACCGGCTCGGGAGTAGATATAAATATACCTCCATAGCTTAAATCCTCCGACGTACTAAAAGTCATTCCGTCAGATGAGTGAACTTCCGATTTAACTTTTTTCGCGGTCCTTGAATGTTTTCTTTTTTCTTTCATGTTTTTTCTCTAAAATATTTTATATTAAACAAATAATATATGTGTTGCTTTTTTGCAAGAATAATATGTTTTATCACCGTCTGTGGCGGGGTGAAAAATATATTATGTCCGGATTAGCAACAAGTTAAATAATTATAATATACATTGACAAATTTACAACTTTTTTTTATCTTAATAAGATATGCAAAAGCAAGTTAAAAGAGAAAAAGTATATTACAACATTGTTTGGTCTCAACCGGCTGCCTGCAACAGACATACTATTATGGGAATTCCGGCTCTCGCCGGGATTGTGTGTTTATTTCAAAAAAAACATGACATAATTAATTATCTGCTTTTTTATGCCTGCTGGAAAAGCGGGGTCCGGAACGGAACGAGAGATCTTTTAGACCCCAACCACAGCCAGTTCCCCGAACTGATAAAATTGTCGGACAATAAAGACCTGATGTTTAAATATACCGTTGTTGATACAAGTCCTTCAGATATGCAGGATATAATGTACTGGCTGATAAATGAATATGTGCCCTTGCTGAATAATGCTGAAGATTTCATCGACTCCGAAAGATATAAAGATATTTATTTACTGGAATTGTGTGAAAATGATGAAAATAATAGTGAGTCTTTCCCCAGAAGAGCAAAAAAATAATTTGGGTTGCCGGGGAATCGAACCCCGAACCTATTGATTAAGAGACACAAAAGATCAATTCCTTTTAGTTCTTGCCTATGCTTTTTATTACTTTTAATTACTATATTATATAGAAGAAAGTCAATCACTTTTCTTTCTATTGCGTTATAATAATATGTATTACTTAAAATCTATCTCACATTTATCTCACATTTGAAATTTTCTTGTATAATTTATTTTTTATACTTCTTCAACGCCAGTTTTCGATACTTCTCATAGCTCGGATCGTTAAATATGCTCTCGATCTCTCTCTCGATTATCGGCTTGACCTTCCGCAGCGCAAGAGCGTAGACCTGAGCTTCCCAGTCCGTCTCGAACTTCTGTTCCAGCTTGTCACGTGTTACTTTGAACTTTGGAAAGTTAAAGTTGACTTGTATGTGTTCCCATGTCTTTCCTTTCTTAACGAGCGGGATCTCTTTTAGTTCAGTTCCTCCGGCAAGATAAGACTCATACTCGCCACCCCGGACAAACTTAACGCATTGCTCATAAGTTAAAGTCTTCATCTTTTTAACCAGCTTCATAATTTCATTAGAATTAAGCGATTCTATGATATAAGCAGAGAGCAAAGTTGTTTTGTTGCCAAGCTCTATTACGTCTTCTCTCTTCAGCCTGCCATGCAGGACAAGTTTATATATCTGCTCAGCTTTATAAAAATAATTTTCACCATAAGGCGAGCTTTCAATAAATTCTTTTTCATTATTAAATCCAAGTTCAGCCCACTTTTTATGTTCTTTGAAATAGCTGTAAGTTCTGCCGAGCTTGAAATAATTATCGCCCGTCTTCCCGGATAACACCAGTATTGAGGCCTGAAGGTATCGGGCTTCTATCTCGCCTTTAATATCTATGATTGCTTTATATCGTTCTTTATCCTTCAGGATTTCGTCAATATCGGGAACGCGCGATCTTTGAACTGCTTTGAAATATCGGTCTGCCTGTATTTCACTTCCGATTATCGATTCTTTAATATTTTCGAGGTCTGTAATGAGGGCTAAATCAGCATCCTTGCCGAACATAAATACTCCTTAGTGTTTTTGCTAATTGTGATAAGGACGGCAGGAAAAGGCAAGCAATTAATTTCATTTCTCTTAGTATTTATATTTTACTATACAATTATCATAAATTGTTTACTTTTTACAAGTGTAAAAAAATACCGGACAGAGGATGTCCGGTGAGTTAAGATTCATAAGGAGATTTATGAAGCCAGTTTAAAAATTTATCTGAGCGCTGGCTTGCAGACCCGCACTCTTATTTGAAAATAAAGCATTACCCCCGATTGCAAAACGCCCAAAGTTATACAAATAACCCACGCCGTAGCTCGACAGAAAAGATTTATCATGGTATTGAAATAAATAGCTGACCTGTATTATATGCCGTCTTACCCTGGGAATACATGAGATCGGAAAATCGGCATGAATACTCTTTTCATTATCCCAACAATCAACGCCTAATTTACTGTCTTTGAGTTCACCTTTAATTTGCAATGGTACGGGATTTTTCGGTTTATCCGTGTGCCATGTATGTGTAGTTGTAGGCTGTCCCACGTTCACCGTCCCTGAATCCGGCGCGAGCTTATACCCGATAATACCGCAGATTAAAGCGTAAATTATCAGACCTGCTATGATTAAATATTTTTTCATTTTCTACTGTTCTTCGCTCTGGCACTTTCCGAATTTAATATAACCTACATGATAAATCAGCAGATACAAATCGCCATCTATACAGACAGCCATAGCCCCGATATCGGGATAAATCGCAACCTGTTCGATTTTCGGTATTTTGTATTTCATTTTTACTTCAGGCTTTTTCTCTTCCGGCAGTACAGGCAAGGCCAGTAACCCAAACAGTAAGATTGCACTTAATAACTTTTTCATAACTCACCTCAGTTTATTAATAAAATAATTCCTTATTAAATCTGCGAGATCAGGTACTATTATCAATATGACAATAACCATCAGCAAGACAATAATAGCCCAGCGCCTGCTTTCTTTTGACGTGAGATAAAAAGCTAAAACCTGCCAGCCGTTTGTAATCTTCTGTATTTTTATAGCATCTTTTAACGGCATTCGTTTATTCATTTTATTTCACCTTTAACGTCTTATCATATAATAATAATACTGCCCGGCACAGATTAAGTATGTAACTTTTGACCGTCGGAGACATGTCTTTGCTTCCGTTATCAAGCAGTTCAAAATTAAACCTTATATCCTTTATCAGAATATCAAGGTCTTTTTGCTCTTTATCGCTCAAGCTCATAGCATTCGTTATCCGCTTTGTTAAATTTAAAACCTTCAGCTATTAAGAATTTCTGTAATTTATTCCAGTCAAAATTACCAGGGCAATTCTTGTATTTTCCGCTGAATTTTTTTCCGTTATAGCCGTGTCCAACTATGGACGCGATTGGAAATAACCCCAGGTATGCGTCTATCATCTCAAACAGCGATTTATACTGATTGCTTGTATAGCTTCCTTTGTTGTCAACTTCAGAATTAACAAGCTCTATTCCTATTGTGTATTTATCGTGCTTGCCTGATGAGCTATGATAACACCAGTACAACGGATTAAGAATATTGTATATATCGCCGTTCTTATCGATTTCGCTGTGGAATAAAGCTATGCCTTTTTTGTATTGTTCAGCTCTTTCCCCCGCGAGCATCCAGTTCAGGATTGCCCTTGCCGACTTTCCGCCGCCCGTGCCATGTATGACTATTTCTTTTATATCTTCGACCTTGCGATTAAACTGATCTTCAATGTCCTTGAAATATTTTTTGTGAATCCGGTCTTCATTGATTATATTCATGTTATAACCCCCTGCCGAATCTCGATCTTTTCGAGCGGTATCCCTTCATAGGTAAGTTCAAGTTCCCTCTTATCGGTTGCCGATCTCTCAACTTGTATCCCGATATACTTTTCGTCAAGTGTCACGGCAGCGGTAAAGTCTGCCGGAAGGAATGGTATGTTGATCTTTCCCGCGACACCACCGTAATCAATGTTAAGATCAGCCTTAACCTTTGAAATTATCGCATCGCCATCCAGCGAGTCCTTGAGCTGCACCTTGATTTCCGTAGTGTCTGCCAAGTCTTCAACAGGCAATCCCGTATCTTTATTTGTTACCATTACCGATATATCGCTTGCGTCTCCGTATATAATGTACACGTCCGACACCTCCCCGTATAAAATATTAATCTTAGTCAGGCTTCCGATAAGCTCGTTGATTTTTTCTACTTCGCCGACAAGACGAACGTATTCACCTTCATCAGGCTCTCCTGAATTATCAGATAACCAATCACCGAGCCATATTTCAGCCCAATCAATAAGCCAGTTCATCAATCAGCCTCAACTGTAGTTGTTCTCGTCCCATCTTCTTCAATAGTTCCGGTCAATTGCGGCGTTGTTCCGTCTTCCTTCGCAAACGTCTGTGTTACCGTAGTTCCTTCCAACGTTCTCGTTGAATTACCCCTGACAAACGCATTCAATGTTTTAATCATTTTACCAAAAGTCTTTGTGCCGTCTACAACCTTTAACCACAAAGCAGTTATAACATCTGCTGCCGTATGGCTTGACCTCGAAGATACTGTTGCATCAAGATTTGTAAGCCTTGTATCTCCGAGAGCCGTAAGACCTGCCCCATTTGCGCCCAGTCTTGTATATGCATCACCGGATTGCGGATTGTGCGTGCCGGATGCAAGAGTGCCGATTATTCTACCAAGTATAGTTGCTATGTTACTTACTGCCGTAAGTAGTCCAGCATCACTTATTGCAGTATCGCACTCTACATTTACCTGAGCTACAGAAATATTATTTAATACCCCAAGAGCGTGTGCAGTCCATCTGTACCCTGTAACATCTTCATACATCGTTGCAAGACTATCTGTTACTACTTTTATGGCATCAATAAGAAGATCAAGCCTTCCGCCATCATGCCAGTCGGCTTGAAGTTCGCTTGTATCGGCTAAAATATAATCGACAACAGTTTTAACATCGCCTACATCGTCAAAAGTATCGCTGACATGTCCGTCAACTGTTGAAATAGCCATATCAAGATAGGTATTCAATAAATCCAAATAACCGGCACGGGCAGCCGTAAGTCTGCTTTCAATTTCATCTACAAGCGTTTCTATTGCAGACAGCCCATAAGTGCCGTTATTGACAATAGCATAACTATCACCTGTCTGCGCTGTATGTCCGTCAAGAGTATTTACCTTGTTTAAGTCGCCATCGCTCGCAATTCCTAAGTCTGCAAAATACGATGGTACTGTAACGATTGTATTTCCGCCTTCGACAAGAACAACAACATTAGAAGTAGAACTTACAGAATCGCATACGATTATATCAGCATTAGATTCCGTTTGTGTAACATCAAAGTAATATCTGCCATGAGCGAGTTCAGTCGGATTAGTATCTGTAATAGCTGCAAACGCTCCATTATCTTTTGATATTTCCATCGTTATCTGTGCGGCATCTCCTGTCACGGGTGCGCCTGTGGAATAATTAAATGCAAATACATATATTCTCTGACTTGCTACGTTTTTTTTCATTGCATTGCCTTCTGTAATATATTTTTATAATATTGCATTGCTGCAATTGTTGAGCCGCCGCCGGATGTATAATCAAACATCCAAATAGGAGTTTGTCTAAACATACTATACGGATCAATATGTAATTGTTTTATTTCGATGTCAGACAAGGCTCTATTATATAAATATAAACAATGCATAACTCCATCGAAAGTACCCGAAGTTGTCTTATATCCGTCTGAACCTATGTCTAATTTAGTTGGTTTATTTATACTATCAGAATGAGTAATTTGAGCATCCAATATCCCGTTAATATATAATTTTACTTGTCCGGTTCCAATCCCTTGTCGAACCCAAGCCAATGTAACAATTCCTGTATCAAGGATAGATGTAGAATACCCTTCCCAAGAAGAATCATATATATACATTTTATAAGAATCGTTGATTCCCCATGAAGGATTATATTGTTGTAATCCATCATAAAAATTAAATAAACCAGAAAAATTATTTCTAATATAATTTATTTTAGTAAAAATTGTATATTGTCCAGTTCCAATATTTGGAATATTAGGCGATTCAATGGTTATCTGACTATCGTTAATTACGCCAAAATCCAAACCCTCTTTTTGCCATACGGGATAATGGCCAGAATAAAATTGTGCTCTATTATTATTCTCACTAATATCTTTACAATAAATTCCAGCTCTTTCATTAAATACCCATCCGGCAATAAGTTTATGAGATAATAATTGAGCAGGGTTTATTTGTGTGCCAAGAATAGGCTTCATGCGATAACCTCAAAATTAACCATCCTATTTTCATCTTCTGCGTCTGTCGTAAATGGCAACACGGCAAGAAGTTTTAAATCCGTAATGTCGAAATCATCAGCATCGCTCGGCCATTGCGTATTGTCTGCCGATTCTTCTATGTATAAATAAGCATAGCCGTCCGTACTATTCGCATCGGCAGTCATTTCCAAAATGCCTTTAAATCCGAGATAGAGATTGCTGGTATTGTCCACAACAGTCCCCTCTACTTCTCCCTCATCTGCAATTGTTTCCCCTGCTCCAAATCCTAAGTCCTCAGATATTTCAGACCCATACGACAACGCACCAGAAGATAACTTCCAAGGAATTATACTTATATCAACTCTTGCTCCATTATCATAAGTAAGTGTTTGATCTGCATCCCACTTTAATCTTAATCGCCAATATCTTGCTAACATAAATCACCTCTTTTACAAATTTATCCTTTCTCAATCATTATAAATTTTCAACTCTCTCTTTGAGTTGTTTAACGTACTCATTGAAATAATCTTTGATAAACTTTCTGCGATTTACAGACTCAAAATCCCAATTGAAATAAGGATTAATAGAATCAAGTTCTGCGTCAATGCGTTCGCGAACCAGTTCTTTAATGTCGTTGCTGTTTGACTTTGCATTGCGAGTATTACGAGCGCGAAAATAGTCATTAAAAAACAACTTACCTGCCACGCTAAGATACGCCATTTTAAATTTCTGCATTTCATAACCCCTGCCTCTTAATTGATATTTTACTTGACTAATTTTAATTTCGTTTGTATATTGATAATATAAATATATAACATGCTTATGATCTCCATTATTTAAAAATTAAGGAGGATTTTATGAAAAAATTAGTTGTCATTTTAATTTCCGGTTTAATTTTTTCTTGTACATCTGTAATGCCTCGTGCTAATTCCGGTTATGTAATTACAAAAGATAACCAGAAAATTGAATTCAAAGATGTTAGATTATGGGATGACAAAGATTCTATCTTTGTTGCCGGTCATTACATAATGAAACGAGATATTAAAGAAATTCATCTTGAATTCGGCGAAAAGGATTATATTTTTAATCATTAAAATTTATCCTTTATAAATATTGACATACTGCTTTTATTTTAGCTGGTCCTATCCCTAAAACTACAGATGAAGAGCCAGTCATTGTTGCTCTTTCCACTAAATAATATGGTGTTTTACTTGCAACCAAAATATGTTTATCAGTAAAAGCAGTAAAATAGAACCCATAACTTTGAGCAGCATATCCTTCTTTAACAAAGCTAAAATCGTCATCTGATATACTATTATTAGCCGTAGATAAAGAGCATTGCATTTCCAAATCACCAGTTACATTCCCCTGTATGCTAAAAGTTCCTCGATAAGATAGACCCCAAGATCCAATCGGAAGATTAATAAGATTCCCTTGTATATTATATATCACGGAGGTAGTTACATTTATCTGACTCCCAGGAGTACAAGAAACAATATAACTCCATGTATCCGGATTCATCGGGAAATCAAAGGGTCTCCATGTTGTTGCATAATAAGGATTAGTGATTGCGTTTGTTGACATTGCATAAGACGGACTTGCGGTATTGCCACCGCCGTAAATTGTGATATTGGTATAACCACCGGAATAGGCTCCGACTGCTGTTATAATTCCGTACTTTGTTGTAGCGTCCTGAGTGTATTTGATCTTCTGTCCGACAGAAAGAATAGCTGTCATGTCCGCATTTATTCTAAATACATAAGTCGGTGCATCGGCTGAGACGTATTCCCATGTGTTATTGTCAGGAAACCATTGTAATGATTGTTTTAAAGATATTTGTTTTAACTTATTTCCGTCCTCTGAATCCATGAGTCCGACCATATCAGCATCAACAGGCGTTGCCTTTGCGTCTGCGGCATTAATTGCATCGCCATGCCCCTGTGCAGAATCCAGATATTCCATATCTTGCCAGATAAGATTATTATTCGCCCTTAAATGGTCTGCCCTTGCCGCGTCAACATCGCTGAATAATGGAGCGGGAAGAGAAGGTAATGAAGGATCATTAGGATATGGTAAACTCATTGTATTTGCCTCGCATCTGAAATTTCGTATTCTACATCATCTATATATAATGTTAATACTTTGCCTATTGGTTTAACTCTGCGTAACAGTTCTATTAATGTCGATATCGCCAGATTTCCGCCGGACAGTTGTTGCATTTGCAATGTGATCTGATTCGCGTTAATATTCGTATCAGAGAATGACGCGAAAGTCCCATAGCCTTCCGTTCTCCCGTCTGAAGGCGGCGGAGACTGAGACGTTATCGGATAAGACACAGAAGACGGATTAGGAGCCCATACCGCAATAGCTTCAGGATCAGGCCTGTCACCTTCGGGATCGACAAGCCCTAAGTCTGCGTTCGGTATAGAATTCTTGCGCCATGCCGTACCATCGGAATAATATACAGAACTTCTGTCTCCTGTGCTATCGTCATCAACAATACAGATAGTGCCGACTGAAGGTACTGCAACGGGAATATCGGCTGAAAAATACGGCGGATTTTCAAAATCTGCTATAGTTCGGGGAGCGCACCAGACTATATTCCCGCCTGAGAGATATCCCCTTGAATATGATACCGCGCTTTCTGCAGCGCGTGTCCATCCTGACGGCGTTGTCCATGCCCTTGCCGTATAAGCTGTAGCTGAGGGAGTCGCGGGACTGGATGCCGTAGAATATATTAAAAATCCCGTATCGGTTACAGACGGAACCAGATTGCCTACCAGAATTTGAGGAGTAAACGCGCTGTCAAACCACGCAAACGGAGGCAGGCATACAGTCTGTAAAACCAGTATAATATTATATAAGACCTCTTTTCTCCATGCCGTGGAAATTAACTTATAAATTGCCGCAGCCTGATTGTTTGTGCCGCCGCTGAATAACATCCCATAAGAAGAAATCAGATACGACAACCATGAATTACGGGGAGTGTCGGGAAAATCTACGAGCCAGGGCGTTAGAATAAGCTGACGCAAGGCCGTGACATCGGCAGCGCGTCTTGCGAGTATGGCATTCCACCACGTTATATATGCCGCGTGTTCTGCCGGAGCGTCTTCCGCGAGATTAAAATATCCCGGAGGCGTAAGATTTTTGACTGTTAATGCGGACGCTATATCCATTCCACCACCTTTACAGTTAAGTCTATATTTGCAGGATCAAGGAAAACGTAACGATCATACCAGGACGTATTATCAGAAAATAAAGCATCGTTTACAAAATCGATAAATGATTCGTCATACTCATCAAGTCCCAGCGTTACCGGAGATTCGTATTCCACTTCAGGATCAATTTCCATAGTCAATGATTCCACAGAGTCATAAACGATCTGAGGAGTTTCAGACATAGTATTCAGGTCACTTATCAAGTCCCGGATCAAAGCAATCCCGAATTGAGGTGCTGTAGTTCCTTCTACTCCGGTATTGCCGGAAATGTCTATTTCAGTAATAACATCATCATATTCGTCTTCTTCAAAGGTTATATTTGTAGTTCCGTTGATTCCGGACAATAGAGACATAAGCCGGTTAATGTAATTCGTTGCAAAATCATTTGCCTGAGCAATGATCTCTTCTCTGTTGGCGCTGCTGTAAGCGCGGATATTTATTACCCCGGTTAATGTTATTTTAACCGGCTGCGCTACAGTATAATAATAACTTTGCTGTATCTGAGACGTGTATATAGTGCCGGAATTAACCTGATGGAAAGAACTTCCTGCACTTTGTGAATTTATAAATTCGAGCCGGTTAGCGAGTATAGAAAATATTTGTTCCATTTCCGCCGCAGTTGCCAGAGTCCCGCTTGGAGTTCTTACGACAAGGTTATATCCGTTTCCGGGAACCGGGACAGGAGTATCAAGCGCGACAGCATTTCTATTAACGTAAATTTTAGCGTCTTCATAATACTTTTTTAATTCGGTTTCGACCGCGACCGATCCGTTTTGAGTCCCGTATTCTGTCTTTTCGTTTATTATCCTGTTAAGATATATCGCGTCCGATTCTTCCTCTGCCCCGCTTAATAATGGCAATGTATTTATTCCGGACAAACCGGATAATGATCCTATGGTAAAACTTATACCGGCGGGAATATTATATCCTATTCCCTCCTCTATTGCAGTAATATATACATCTGCTGATCCCAGGGCAGGTATAATATTTGATGACACTCCGACACTGTATTGCTGACCCGTCGATGCCGTGCAAATAGTATCAGACGGAATAGGAATCGGAGATTCGGTTGAATTAGTTACACTAATATATCCGGTACAGGCCTGAGCAGATTTTCGGGGATTATTAGGATTAAGCAGATCAATCATTGATCCGACAGGCGACATCATGGCAGCCAGCATAGCCCCGATTTCTTCATCTATCAATACATCGGCCTCTGCAAACATATTTGCGAGTATAAGTTCCGGAGGATTCCCCGGTGAAAACTTGATTGAAGATGGAGCTGAATCAATTACCTGAGCCAGCGCATCTTCAAAAGTTAATTCTGTGTAAACTCCGTTTTCTATTCCCATTTTATTTTACCGTGATAGTATTATTTTCAGCCGATATTGAATTCGGTTCATAATATTTCTGAATAATTCTTTTAATATCCGCAACCCTGTCTATATTGCTTTGTGATAATTTCCATACGAGAGCGTCTCTTCCATAAGTAGGATCAGCAAAATTGCCATTTTGCTCGCAGCGACATTCAGACATAGCTTGTTCTTCTAATGCTTGTTGTCCAGATACTTGTATTGATAATCCGGTTATAGGATTAACTTGAATATTTCCATCAGGATCAAGGCTAATTGACATATATATTCCCTTTTTAAATTTGATTTAATCTTGCAAATTTACTATGATATTTTATAGCTGCTTGATTATATGTAAGAGCAGCTTCTTTTAGATCAATGAAATAACCCAAACAAATTCTTTTATTATTTATGCTAATTCTACATTGCCATTTTTTAATTTTTTCTCGCCAAGTTACTCCTTTATATCCTGAAGTATTATTTTTTTGTAATCCCCTATTACACATATTTTGTTGATTAGTACATTTTCTTAAATTTGATTCTCTATTGTCAAATATATCCCCATTATTATGGTCAATCCATTTATCATTCATAATTAACTGATGCAAAAGTATATGTATATTATTATTTTTTACTGCTGCTATATTTGTGAACTTTTTATTTTTTTTGCTATAATTCACATACCATCTATAATCTTTAATTTTATCATAATTTTTAGTATCAATTATGACTTCAAATTCACCATACTTTTTAGATTCAACAAGAAATTTAGTAATCTCTGAATCTTGATATATTATTTTATTTTCACCTTTATAATACATATTGCCTCAGTCAAGTTTGTGATTTTCCGACAAAATATTATCCTGCCACTCCGATGCGGTTATAGTGGGCACGTAATCGCTCCCGGCCGCTCCCTGAATTATACTTAAAGCCGTATCGACTGATTGCGCCCAGGCCGCGAGAGCTTCACCTAATACCATTTTAGACGACCCTTCGCCGAGTGTCATTTTGCCTAATAACTGCATATCAATTTTATAAACAATCGGAGAGACAAGCGTTGCAAAGATTAACGGAAACGCACCCCCGTTGTCGTTTATTAATAATTCTATTTCCTGATTAAAATCGTTAATTCCTTCAGCGCAAAAAACTATATCTCCAACGCCGGGATACAGCCCGTTTATCGGCAACGCTTCAATTGTTAAAGCATCAACACCATCGATACGCGTATATTTCGGCTGTACGATAAAAGCATCTGGATTTATTATTCCCGTTGATATAATTTCCGCCGCGTAAATCATAAATAACCTTCGTAAATTTTATTTTCCAGAATCCCATCAATTCGCATTTGTGCCAGTATCCAGTTGTTTGTTGCCGTTACCTCGCAGCATAGTTCATAATCATTTCTGATAATGAGATAGCGTATAATTATCATGTCATACGCTGAGGCAATGGAAGTGCTGAATATAGATTGCTGCATTCCCGCGAACAAACCGGATTTACTGTCATCAAATAATAGGATTTTATCAAATAAACCTGCGTCAAAAACAGGCGTTTTAAATTTAATATTAGCGTAATTTTCCACGCCCACAGCCCACATAAGAGAACCCGCATATCCCGAAAATGAAAATTTCGGCTTGTTGACGTTAGTAATAGTCGGCTCTGTTGTCTGAGACAATATGGTTATGATCTTACCGTCTATTTTATAAATCAGTTTATTCTGTAGACAAATTTCATCCAGAATTTTTGTGAATGATGACGGCTGAAATAGTATCTCGCTGACAGGCGGCAGAGACGCATTGGTTGCTTTGGAATAATCCACAATATAACCCACTTTAGCCGCAATTTCTGAAAGCTGGTCTCCGATTGTTCTGTTTTTACTAAGATGAAAAGCAAGATCGGTGCGTATAAGCGTATCATCTATCGATGCGCCCTTGATAAAAAGAGTCGCGGAAACACCCAGAGAATCAGGCTGTAGAATAGATGAATACGCGATAAAAGAACGTGATATGTTTGAAGTAGAACTTATTTTTTCCACAACAACGGCATACATTATATTTACCGCCGGATTTGCGATTGTTTCAACGGCTTCAGCCATTGCGCTTGGAGACAGGGCAGATGATACGAATCCGACAGAAACCTGAGATATTAAATCAGAGGGAGGCATTTTTATTGCCACGCCAAGCGTCATTTTTAAAGATGATCCCAGGGGAATTCCGTTATGCGCAATCTCATAATTATACTTACAGGAAAAAACATCCGGAGATAATAACATAGTTATCCCGGAAGGCAGATATTTATATACAAGACTTGACAGCTCTGCCGTTGTCCATTGATCTGAACTGTCTGTCATATCGGCTACAATAACGGGATTGCAGACCGGATTAGCTGGTGGATAGAAAATAATCATACGTAATCAATCCTGTAATAAGTGCATGTTGATGAAAAAATATCATCTTCAGACGGAATAACCCCCGTCGAAAACAATCCCCGGAATATATCACATCCGGCCTTAACGTAAACAACTCCCTTGAGAACGGCGGTTCCGCTTGTTTTATCATATAATTTAACCAAAATATTACCGTCATCATCAGTCCTGTAATACTCCCATCCCGCCAGCTCTCCGTTTATACATTGAATATAATTCTGTACACCGGCTTCCGGAGTTACAAAATTAAATACAGTGGTTGTAACCGCTGATTCTATGTCTTTAAAATAACTCAAAACATGCCTCCTATGGAACTGCCGCCGTTCGGAGCCGCGACTTCAGTAGCAACAGCAATAAGGGAGCCTATAAGAGACGTGCTTCGTTGCTTAAATTGTTCCCGGAGTTTTATCGTAACTTTAACTCCCGCCACGCCTGCATCATGCGGAACGCCTATTTCTTCAATATACCACGAGCTCGACAGATACGGAGTGGTCTGCTGAATAGTCCCAAGCGGGATATAAGAACCTAAAATAACAACAGGCATCATGTAATTTTTGATCTGATTAAGTACAGATAAACACGATGCTACGTAACCGGACGTAACTCCGGAAAGATTAGGCGTAATAGCTCCATAAGACGCAAGGGAATTTGTAATAGCGGCGGCATTTGCCAGCACGACCTGAATTGACCTGAAAATGCTTTGATCTGCACTCATCGGAAAATCGGAAAATACAAGATCAAGCTCTATCGTTGACGCTTCAATTACCGTCCTTGCCCTCATTTCTCCGGCCTGTGTGAGATTGCCGGGAAGTTTGACCGATGCGCGAGCATCTTCTCTCGGTATCTCGCACATTGCAAAAACAGGAACATAAGTATTTGTAAAATCCGGCATACCTACAATTAAAGCCGATTGAAACAAATTTGTAACAGCCCCGGAAATTAACGATGCTATGTCAAGTGTAAAAGCCATTATTTTCCTGCCCTTATCCTGTTATTTGCTTTCTCAATTTGATTTGCGACAAAATTTAATCCGGTTGCTACTGATGTTCCTGCTGAAACCATTTTTACCTGCAATTGATTTAATTGATTGTTAAGGCCTAAAAGCTCTTTAGCGCTTCTGGTAATAGCTCCAAATATTTCATTTATTTGCTGTTCATTGCGGTTAGCCCAGGCCGCATTCATGGTCTGCGCTTCCCTTTGCTCTTTTGTAGTTTTCTGTATTTCTTCGGCTCCGTATCTTTTTAAAAGCGCGGCCTGAAATTTCTGCGCGATGGTAGGCGGCAGATCACCGAGACTATCAGTCATTTGCTGTAATATCCAGCCCCTGTCCGTCCCTGTTGATCTCCAATTCCCGGACGCAACTCTCATAAGTGCAGTAGGATCATATTTATTTGTCTTTGTAAATTCGCTGATTGCATCTGCAAGCGGCTGCTGAATTTTTCCGTATGACTGTCCTATGCCCGTCCGCAGCATTGCCATTTCTTCATTCGACCATTTATCTGTCTTAAAAGATACTTTCTCGCCATAATATTTTGCTGCCGCATTTCTTTGCGTGAGTCCATATTGCGCGCCTGCATACGCCTTAGCCATACTAATTGTCTTTGTAGCCGTAGCTAACGCGGCTCCCGCTATTGCGAACGGAATTCCGGCAATTGCGATCTTTGAAAGTTCGGACAACCCGGAATGGATGGCAGACGCAGGGTCGAGATCAGACATACTCCGCGAGAGATTTGCTGTTGTATTTCCGAATTTATCTACAGATTTACCGAATTTACTCGTATTCTTTTTGTCTTTTTTGGACTCTTCGTCTTTGCGTTTGCTTTCTTTTTCAGAAGTCTTCTTTGCCAGTTCTTCCGTTTTTGTCTTTGCTTCAGCAGTCGTTTTTGCAGCAAGAGTTACGGTAGTTTTTTTCTTCGACAGGTCTTTGCCTTTTTTCTGAATTTTATCCATTACGGATAAAACAACATCCTGACCCTTTACGCCTATTTTAACAAGATACGAATCAAGAGCCATTTTTAACCTCTAAGAGCCTGTCATATAATCTTTTTAAATCATTATAATCAATTGTTCCTGCTTCTGTGTATGATAAAACTCCGGACACTATTAGCAAATCAAAATCTATTAGAGATACGGCATGAAAAAAAAACTTTCAGCTATTTTTGACAGCAGTTGAATTACTTCTACTGATATACCGGAAAAATCTTTCGGTATGGGTACAGCGCCAACTACGATACAACGCTGAAGATTTAATACTTCAAGCGCGTCCATAATAGAATTTTCCCTTGCCCGCGCAATCTGTAATGAATTTACAGGCTTTTTAATTGTGTATGTTATGCCGTCATACGAAAATTTTACCTGATCGTTATCGTATTCCGTTATGTCCGTCAACGCGCATACAGACAATTTTTTTCTCTTGACTGCAAGTTCAGGCGCGTCACTGCGCATAATTTCAATCCATGCGAGTTCTTCTTCAGTCGGATCAACAGTCGAACCATCCCCTATAATTTTACTATCCGAATTGACTACTTTAATGCGCGTAAGCGATATTTTAGGAAATTCAATTTTCATATTTCTTTATCAGTCGCAGGATCAACTTCTGCGACATCTCCAAACGAAATTTTTGTAGTAACATATCCTTTATCGCGTCCGACACCCTGAAGCGGCATATCTAAAAATATGCATCTTTTATGCCTTTGTATTCGCGCGCCTTCGGCAGACTGTGTATTATATTTATAATAAAAATCGAAGTCAAATACTGTCTGAGGCCGCGCCTGTCCCCATGATTTTAATTTATCTAAATTAGCTCCGAGAAGAAATTTAACCTCGCGCGTTCCAGCCCTGGGGAGAGAGTGCATAAGCACGTCACGGGAACCGTCCGCAGACGGAAAACGTTTAGCTCTGTCCGTATCCATTGTAATATCGCCAAGCAAATCTTCCTCATTGTAAAATGTATCACCGGCAAACTTTATCGATTCTCCGGTTACACTTGCCACGAATGTTACGATACATTCGCCTATCGATACCGATAATGATTCTTGACCAGCCATGTTATTTCTCCTTAGCTAAAATTGAAAACAATTGTAAAGTAATGAATTGCTTTGTACGGCATAATCTGCGCTACTATCGCACCGGCCGGGATAACTCCTTCCGATTGCCAATCAGGATTAAGCACGTCAATTTGTGACTTTGTTTTTGTTGTTAAAGCATAATCCGCAGTGCCGTCTTCCAGTGAAAGAATTGCCCCTGCTTTCCATAGAGCATCCAGCGCCGATCTTATCAGAGCAGCCACTTCAAGCACTCCGGGATAATCAGCATCAATTCCTGTACGTCCTGCCGCAATAAGAGAATTGCGCGCAGATACAACGCAATAATCATTTATATAGTCAATTGCTATCTGCGTTTCAAGCTGCATCGATGACGGAGGATTTACGGTTGAATTCATAAACGTGTCATAAATAAATAATGCTGCACCTTGATCTTTTGCGCCGTTATACTGCGCCAGAGACTGCGAGGCTATATAAGCACGTGTAGTCGCTGAATAAGTATCTCCGTCCACCTCTTCAAAATCATGCGCGTCTGACAGAGAACCAATACTCCTCGCTATCATTCCGCCGTACAGTACGAATACCAGCGCGGCCAGCAATGGATTATGATATACGTAAGTATATTCGTCTATTTCATCATAAGCATTTGTTACAACTGTAATAGTCCGGCTCTGTGTAGTAAGGTCTCCGCCAAGCAGAAGTTCGTCTGGTAAAGTACCGCCATCTTCCATTGTGAAGGAATGAAAGAATATTTTTTCTTTTGCATCCGTACACCATTCTGACGCGACTATGCAATCAGCAAGAAATGTACTTTCATCGTCAAGACCGTTTGTCTGTGAGCCTACGGTTAAGAATGACCATGAACGCGGACTGTAATTCGCGTCATCAAGCATATCGCTTGTCAAAGCCACTCCGCCGGTGCTGAGAATATATACTTTGTCCGGCTTAACCGATCCCGCAAAAACAGTATTTAAAAATTTAGCAGTAGCGTATGCTGTAGGATTGTCATCGATAAAATCTTCGACCATTGCCTCGGTTACTTCAATAAGTCCTGAATTTGCATCAGGGGTATAACCTGTAATAGCTTCTCTTGTTGCAAACACAATCCTGCGCGGCAAGCTCCCAAGAGTAGCGGTAGTTGCCTGGCTTAATAGTGTGATAAAGGATGATGCTGACATAATTTACCTCGCTTAAATATATTCGTCTTCTAAAATTTCCTGTATTGTTTCAATAATATCATCAACGGGAATTTCCGTGCCGCCGTGAAGTGTAGATGTAAATTCCGCCACAGTCTGACAATTAAAAACCAATCCACGTTGAAGCACTTCAAGTCCGCCTTTAAAATTAAATTCAGGCGTTTCATCATGGTTTAAAATATTTGCAATGCCTGTCCATATCATGCTTTCCGGCGATGTAATCAATTCCCTTGCCGTTTCGTAAGGAATAAACAAAGCCACATCGTTTGCTTTTTCATGTCCGGCTGCTGTAAAAAAATTGAGTGTATATTCAAAGTCAATCAATACTCCGCTTATCGAAGACGCATAAGGCTGTCTTTTAGTTATTCTATAAGTCGTCTGCATATACGGATACGATACAGGCTTAGCAACTGCCCCGTATTTATATACCGGGCAAATAATATCTCTGGCTATCAACGCCGTGTTTAAGGCCGAATTCATCGCATAATATTTCTGGTTTATGTTCATTCCACACCCGCAATTGGAATTTGATCACATGTAGCTATTATTGTATTGTTGTCCCCTTCTTTTTTTAAAGCCCACTCTACGACCCTGTAAGACTGATTATCATATATCACTATATCCGGTTGCGTATCCGCTGTCTCCGGAATTACAATCGTTATACCGTTACGAATAATAATCCCGCCTTTTTCAAGCCTTTCTATATCTTTTGCCTGCAACGCTCCAACAGAAGCCCGGCAATTCACTGTTTCATTTGTAACTACTGCCGAACCATCGCTATATTCATCATATTCTGAATAAATCAGGGATACAAATTCCGATGCTATTCTATTTGCTACCAGTCCTTGCATTCCCCTTGTTTTCATATATTATAGATACCTGTTTTTTACTGAGCGTGTGCCCAGCCCTTAGCAATTCTTTTATTCTTAATTCTTTGTACTCTTGCCTTATTCGTATAATGATACATATAAAATCCTTTAGCATGTGCTATAGAATAATTTTCCGGATGTTTTAATAAACTCTTTGTTAGTCTGGATTTATGAGATATAAAGTTAAAAATATTGCTAAAAAAATTTTTTACTGATATAAATGCCAATTTAAAATATCTAAACATACTCTACTCCTTATTTTTATATTTTTTCATTCAATCCCAGCTCCTGTACCTAACAGACTTGCTTGCCGCCTTTCCGTTATGCGTCTTCTGAATCGTTCAGGATCATTTTGAGAAAATGAAGTTGTAAGTCCATTCTGAGACACAGAAGATATTTCCGGAAATTTATTATCAATGGCTAACTTCATGCACGCAGTATCAAGTATCTGCTCGATATAGTCATCATTTGTATAATTACTAATCTTAACTTCTCTTTTAGCCGATATGATATAATCTAATAGTTCTTTATCAGAGACGGCCGGATTTCCCAACCGTCTCTCTAATAATGCTACAAAATTTAAGTCAGTATACATTATGATACGTTTACACTAAACACAAGATCGAATACCTGACCGCGCTGTATTACCATCGGGCCGCCGAACGTAAGTTGAGCCGCAAAAGAACTTCTCTGCTCACTTACAACGCCTGTAGTCACTCTCGGAGTCGCTGTTGTCATTGGAGACAAAATGCCTTTCTTGCCTGTAGGCGCACCGTGTACAACCGCAACAATATGATTGTACTGAGCAGTTCCCAGAGAATTTGTTCTTGCGTTCAGTAATCCGGAAGTTTTCGGAACTATCTCTTTAATCGTCCCGCCGGTTGCCAGCTTCAAGGCTTCTCCAAGTGTGCGATTATAAGTTCCGGTTGCAAGATACTGCACAAGACCTGCATACATGGAAGTCGGAATATACAGTACGACTTTTCCGCTTGTCGCTACGTTTGTTAATGCTATAAGATTTAACAACCGTACAATATCGGCATATATTAAGGCAGCGTTTGTAGATGATACAGAAGGCAGTGGTAATGTTCTGTCTACCGGTTTATAATTGTAATTGGTTATCTGCTGTACCAGTTTTGTCGGATTAGATGCCCAGTCGGAAGCTGCCGCAAGAGCGGGAGATTCAGCCCCGGCACTCGCAAGAGCCAGCATTATATCAGATGACAATAAGCCGTAATCCCCTGATTCTCCGTCAAAGGCGGAAGATCCCCAGCCGTCAACAAAAATGCGTTCGCCTGCCTGCATGATCTGCTGTTCGATTGTTGCAAAAAGCTGATTCTGAAGGATAAATCCTGCCAGAGCCGGAGCTATTGATCTTGCATATCCGAGCAGCGCGGCTTCCTGTTCCTGTTCAACGATAAATCCCTGCGATTCAGTATGAGCATTTTTAAACTCATTGATAAGCGATATTGAAGCAAGGTTATTGCTGTAAGCCCTGTCATCGCCGTAAGGATTGAGATCGCCAAGACGCTGTTTTGCCGCTCCGGATGCCTCTACACGCGGAACTCTGAATCTTGACATCGCGCCTGCGCTTGCGCTAAGTTCTGCAGCAAGCTGTACGGCATCGCCTTCGTCAACAAACGACTGTACGAACGTAAGCTGTTCATAAAGCTGGTCGGCAAGCTGCTGAAGCCCTGCAAACTGATCGTATCCGGGATTACCGAAATATGCGTTCAACGCTATCGCGTGAGCGCCTTCCGGAGTAGACCCTGCTTTAATTGCGTTAGCAGCTATTGCGTTTAACTTATCGCGTAAGCCGTAAGCCATATCAACTACGTGATCAATAGATGCCCCGCCGAATGCGGTTCGTAATGCCCCGATTTTATCGTTATGATCTGCGCTTGTTGCGTTGGCTACCGACAAAAGAGCATCATGTAATGTCTTATACTCTTCGCGCCCCTGTATTTCATTTACAACATGGCATCCTTCAGCTTCATGTGCACGAGCATAAGCGTTACGGACAACCAGCCAGTTTCTGAATTTTTGCTCAGCTACCTGAGATGATGTAATTTTTTTCATGTTCTTTCACCTTATCCTATTGTCACAGATTTCAGGCGTGCAAATATATAGCCTGATTTAAGTTGTCCTGAATTCTGCACTCCGGGAACTCCGTAAAATACTTCGCCTGGAAACGCTACATTTCCGCTTGATGAATTGGAAATTGTACCGTCCGGCGTAATATATGCGGCCGCTCCTGCATCCGGTTCCTCGCTTGTTTTTAGCGGAGACGCTGCAACGGCAGCCGGATCAGAAATCATGCACGCAAAATCGCCGTCAGCATACTCGCCTATGCTCTGGTCTATCTGATTATTTGTCTGTGTTGCCGCCTCAAGAAATCCTACCGCAATAATAGCATAAAGATCATATTCGTCATCTTCGTATGCGGCCGCGCCTAATACAATGCGCTGTTTTCCGTCTGCGTTTTCCTGTAATGTTACAACCGACCCTATCGGTGCCGATTCAACAGTTGCGGCTTCCGGGATTATAAATTGAACGCCATCAATACGCCGTGCGTCCCATTGCACTGCGCCGCGTTTCGGGTTAGTTTCGCCTATTCCTAATGTTAGTCCTGGCATTAGAATATACCTCCTGTTGATACTTTTCCTTCCGGTTTCTTGCTGATAATCTCGGCATACTTTGCATTTACTGCTGTTATGCGTTTTGCCGGATCGGTTTCAGTAATTCCCATGAGAGAAGCAAGAGACGCAAAAGAAGGAGTCTTTGAGCCGAAATCAATATTGAGAGCAGTTCCTACTGCATCAATAAGCGGCTGTGCAGGCTTTGTGTTCTCAAGCGTAGACGCTTCTTTTTCTTCTTCTTTCTTCTTCTTTTCTTCTTCTGTCAGCTCATCTTCTTTTTCTTCTTCGTCTTTCTTTTCTTCTTCCTGATTTTTTACCAATGTATCTACAGTATTGGTAAGATTGGTTACTGCTTTTTCCAGCTTATCCATCCGGTCATCATCATTCTTAGCAGTTACAGCTTTAGATACTGCATTCTCAACTATTACTGCTATTTGTTCTGCTGTTAGTTCCATATTTTTAACCTCGTTATTATATTCTCCGTTGGTATTAATCACAACGGCATTGGTTACCTTAATTTTATTTTCTTTATCCCGTACATGCGGAGCCAGTGCTACATGAGTCGCCCTTAAATCTTTAGCAATGGCATTATACGGCTGTCCGTCCGGAGCCGTCCCGGATTCAACAAGCAAATTATAAATATCCACGAATGCGGACGCTCCAAAATCGCTCTGACCCAGATTGCTTTTAATATACGCGACTTCTTTGTTGCCTTTAACAACTCCGGCTATCATAGCGGCTTTCTGTGCGTTATCGTAATTTACTGTGTGCGCCCAACCGTCAATTTTCTTGTTATTTTCGTTTGTCGTAGACTCATGTCCGCCAACTACTACAGGAGAGGTTTCAAGAGATTTAAGAAATTTTTCATCAGATACAGATTCAGGCGGATAATAAAGTCTAACGGTCTTTCCTTCCAGTTCTGAATTGTTGGTTGTCAATTGTCCGGGTGCATACTCAAGAACTCCAACCCTTAGAGCCGGAACGGTAAAGCGTAATGATTCTATGCGTTCCTGAAGATTGCACGCCCTTGCTACAGGTCTTTTAAATAAATGTCGAATTAGAGATTTTATGTTCATGTTCTCCCTGAAAAATAAAAAAGCCGGTGACCCCTTTGAGTCATCGGCTGCTTGTTCCATCAGTACCGAAAAACTTATTTAAAAGTTTTAGTTAAACTTGATTTAATTTTAATCGACTTGTTTATATGCTCGCTATCAATTTCAATGTGTATGTTCCTGTCTGCTTCTTCCATCAGTTCAAGAACTACAAGTCTTATTTTCTCTTCAAATTTGTCAATATCAACCATAAGGTATATTATGTCTCTTTAAATGTCAACTATTTTTTTATGCCGCTTTTTTATCCTGCTTTGTTTCGCGTACAACATAATGCTGTAAAGCTATTGCTTTTGTTGACGCTATTTCCGCCCAGCAACGGCAGCCATAATCCGTACCCGGATTTCCCACATGCTCTCTCCCAGAGAGATAAATTACTTTAGGCGGATCAACAAACAAAAAACATTTATCAGCAAGTTTTTGATGTGTCTTTCTTACTCGTTTATCTCTTTGAGTACGCCAGAAATATCTGTCACTGTATTGCTGAATTATCCGTTCGTTAATGCCGGTTCCGAGTTCGTATGCGCTGTCACTTCCTTTCTGTTTTGATAAAGCTGCAAAATTATCTTTAAATGAGAAGACTTTATATACGGTCTCGTTCTCTTTTGCATCATAAAGTTTATTAAGCATTTCCTGCGATTTTTCAGTTCTTTGTAGATCGTTTATAGCGTCTTCTATGAGTTTATTCTGTTTTTCTTTAGCTATAACCTGTAAATTTTCTTTAAGCACTTCCTGCCTGCGTTGCCATTCCTCTACCCAGCCGTCAAGCGTTCCCCTGTAAACTTTCATTCCTTTCTGGCGGTAATATTTCTCCAGTTCGTAACGATACCGCTTAGAAAACAATACTGCCTTATTGTTGTATATCCTGACAGCATCGTCATCGACCTGATTGCGCCAAATCTTTTCTGCAAATCTGGCAACTTCCTTTTCCCATGCGGGTGCGAATTTTTCAAATATATCTATCATGCAAGCGGCTTACCAAGTAAAGATTCCGTGTCTTCATCTTCAAGTAAATCTTCTTCCGTATGTGCTGGCTCCTCGAATTGCAAAGATATATCCTCCGCAAGTAATCCTTCCTGTTTAAACGCTTCTTCAAGTTCAGGATATTCCCTCTGGCGGATCAAAATTTCCGTTTTCTTGTCAATAAGGTCAACTCGTTCCTGCTCTGTTTCTTCGTATATAGATTCAAATTCAATGTCAAAATCGTCTTCTTTCATGTTAAAAGAAGCAAATTCTTTATCATATCTAATTAGCGTATTTACAATGAATCTGAGTAAAGGCTCTATCTCTCCGATCTGATAGCGAGAGCTTATATTCTCATTCGTAGCATGAATTTGAAACGCTGCCTGTGAATAAGCGGATGTACCGCCGCTGAAGAAATATTCAGGTGATATTCCTGTTACTGACCCGACAAAATCTTTGAAAACCACTGCAATATCTGCCGTGCCGGGACTTATATTATTATTAAGAATATCAAGCGCCATACCGCGGGATTGTTCAATCGGAGTGCTGACTCCCATTGTTTGAGACAGTCTCTGTAACTGTGTTCTCATACGTGCCAGCATTGTATCTGTCTGAATGTCGCCTTCCATTTTTTCTATGATAACCTGGGAGCGGACAAGCAAAATCTTTAACACGTGAATATATAAATTCCATGCCTCGGCTGCTGTACGCAGTTTGGGTATTTGATTAAGTCCAATCCCGAATAACGGCTCATAGCCGGGACAAGTAAAAAATGCCGATACTCCATGCCTTAACTTTGCGCCCATACAATACAGATCACCTACCCTCATCGGAGTATATGGCTGGGTCACCCCGCTATAAGATGATCCCATACCGTAAGCAAACTGAGTGTCATTGAACACATTAAATGTTACGGCATCGCCTCTCTGGATAGGTACTACAAGCGAACCACGCGGAGACAGCACGCTATAAAATAATGCGTCCTTAATCACGGATTTAATTTTCTTTAAGTTGATTGCGTTTACAACAGCTTCATCAAATTTGTCATTAGGTGAGTTCACGGTAGGAAATTTTTTTAAAGCGATAGCTAAAGGCCTATCAACCATTTCCGAAAGTGTCGGCATTGACAAATATTCATAATAATTGATTCTGTACGGGGAATAATCCATATAAGTCATTAACATACTCGGATCGGTTGAAGTATTTATTTTAAGCGCGCCGTCGGAATAAACGGAATTAAAAACCGATGAAAACGCCTTATCTGCTTTTCTGCTTGCTTTGAACGGTTCAAATTTGATTTCATTCTCAGCCTTGACAATTTCCGTTATACACGTCTTATCAACTTTTGCATGTTTTACTCTGTCGTCTTCTCTCGCTGCATACGCGAATAACAGAGAATTTTGATTCATATTATTTGTCTCGTTATTGCGTATTTCCGCTAATTCCTGCATTGCAGAATTTATTATCCCATCAATGTTATGTACGGAAAAAGCGTTTTGAATTTCAGCGACTAATTTCTTGTTTCCGATAACTTCGTTTTCAGGGAGTAAATATAACTTCTCTACGGAATCCACGAGAATAGAAAGTTGCTTATAAGGGTTCATATTATACCTCTACTATTTCATAACTTAAATTTTTAATCATCAATCCCTTTTCAAATAAAGGCTTATTAAAGCCTTTGTATGCAATCGTAGCCGGTGCGTTTTCTCTTAACTCCGTCTCACCTTGAATAATACGTTTTGCTTCTGCTATGGAACTAACTCCTATCTTTCGCATTAATTCTGCTTCTGCTTTTTTATGATCGGATTCAATAGGATTATTTTTAATATTTTCAAAATACGCTGCAAGGGCATCCTTGAATTCTGTACTGCTAAGATATTTTTCCGCTGCTATTCTAAGTACAGGCCGGGGCGGGATAGTTTCTGTACCGTAATGATTATTAACCATTACATCAGACAGACTTTCTCCGTTTTCATATTTTGCAGCTTTAACGCCTAAATGGACTTGCATTATTTACCTCACCCTATTTATATTCAGTGCCATAAAAAAAGTCAAGCGCTTTTGGCGGATACCAACTACTTCTATGATTATACCAAGCCTTATTGACCGAGCGTATAAATATTTTCTTTTCCGGGAATGATACCTTATCAATAGCTGCCAGTACAGAAGCAGCAGAATCTATTCCGATAAATTCACGGCAACCTAAAGTCAATCCAACATATTCCTCAAAAGTCGTCTTACCTTCCCCAAGCTCGGATATAATCAAATTATTTATTTTTGCGTATTCTTTCACCCGGTCGATCTCCGATTGTGTAAAACTTCTGTTAGATATTCTCCAATCCCCGGATGTTGTTATAAAATCACACACAAGATCACATTTAATCCGGGGGAATGCAAATCCTGATCCATTCCACGGTCTTTGTCCTGCCCTTATCTCGCCGAATATTTTAATAATGCTCATATCCACAATTTTACCGGAAGGATATGTAACGCCTTTTGTTTTACATACTTTAATAAGTTCAGAAAGTGAATGTATGCAGTATTTACTTGGTGCAAATTTAGCTATTTGCTCTCGTGTGAGAATATCAGTAACCGGATATTTATTCCATAGATAATGATATTTCAATGCTTGCTTGATAAATTTTGACGCAGGAGTTGCAAGATATATTTCCCTGACAGAAAATTTTTCCGCATCTGACATGCGCGCCTCAACTGCAAAAATATCACCGAGTCCGCCCGTAAAAAGAATTTTATTCATATTTTTTAAACACTGCCGTTAGTATATTATTTTCCCAGGGAGCTTTCCTGATCTTATCTTCCGCATGACAAGCAAAGTAAAAATTAAACCTCTCTCTTCTGAAACGAAAATATAATGCGATTGGTGTATAATAATGTAAATGTTCTTTTGGTCGATAATGCCGCCAGTTTCCTAATCTTTGATCTTTTTTTGGAGTGTCAAAATCAGGAACAGATAATACGATCAACTTTGCATTTTCGGCAATTTTAAAAAATTCAATTTGCTGTTCATCGGTAAGATGTTCAAAAGAATCCCATGCGGTTATTATGTCAGGCTGGAAGCCTTCTGGTGGTCGCAGATCAGCGGTAAAATCATTTATATCATAGCCATAAGCAACGTATCCGGCCTGTCTTGCGGCTTTTACAAAGGAGCCTGATCCGCAACCGTAATCAAGTATAGTTCCTTTTTCTGAAATAAAAGATAATCGAATTTTATTTATTGCTGCTTCAGGATAGGCAAGATATTTCTTTTCGTAATTTTCATCGTATTGTATAGACGTTTGCAATGACGGCCTGCCGTATCCGCAATTTTTACAGATAGTCATATCTTCTAACTCAAGATTGATTGTAGATGTTTCATTCGATCCGCAATTCAGACACTTCATAATATTTCCTGCCCCGGCCATACAACGCCGTCAATGTGCTTTCTATGTTGTTCTTCTGTTTCTTTAGCAGCCGAAAGAAATAATGTCGGAATTCTGAATAATCCGGCAAGCGTTGTAATAGCTCCTATTTGCGATATAACCATTTTCGCATTTTTAATTAGCAGACATAATTCTGAAAACGATGTCTTATTTCTCATGTCGATAACATTTTGTATGTCCGGTAAATCCGGATAAATATCATGCTGTCCGACAAGTATAACTCTTCCTTTCAAAGAAAAAATCAAGTCGTATGTTCTCTTAATATCAGGCGTGCATTCAAACATATATTTTTTATGCTGATGTCGTTTAGCTGCGTGGGGAGGTGCGAATATAATAAAATTATCTTCTATTTTCAATTTATAATTATAAAATTGATTATATCGTTCCCTGACTTTATCAACATATAATTCATAATCATCACCCTGAAAATATATGTCACGGTATCGCTCTTTTCCATACCGGGTATATCTTAACTGCTGAAAATCTTTTTTAGATATCGGCAATCTTCCGTTGTATTCAACTGGTACAGTATTAATATTATTAAACGGTTCGAGTGCATAACCGTGATTAGTTGCAACTATTACATCCGGATTTAATTTCTCAATATAAGGCAACAGATTGATTAAGTCGCCCAGTCCGCTCTGAGGTTGTATGTTCATCATTTCCTCTGGCTTAAAATGTGAATTGCTTCTGCATATTCTGCGACTATTGGAGACGATGCAAGATGTTCAATAGCCCCTGCAAGACTATCTGGTTCATCGTCGTGAGGTGCACCTTTATAATACCGTGATACGCCCAAACTGAATTCCTGTTGTGTGCCGTTAAGAATAAGCATATCCGGTTTATTGGCTATAACAGTCGCGGCAATTCTTTCATGTTTATTTCTAAATTGTCTTTTTATCGTCCAGTGATTCTTGATCTGATATTGCGCTTCATCTGCTCTGAATGCATCAATGAAAAATATGCTTGTTTCTGCCAGTTGAGATTCAATCACCGTTTCAATCGGAGTAAATCTTTGTATAAAAGTTAAAATTTCAATTCTTGTCGCTCGATCTGATATTGACTTTGGCAAAGTAATACCAGTAAATAATAATTTGCCGTGTCTATTTACTCCTACAACTGCAACTGCTGTTTTATCTGTATCTGTTTTATCCGAGAAACTGGGATCAATAAAACCTACGCAATATTGACAGTCCCAATTGTCGGCAATGTTAAATGCTCCGATTGTATCGTTATCCTGAACATGCCTGAGCTCGTAATTACAGCACCATTCTGCATAAGGTAATCTATCTTTCCTTGCATATATTTCCTGTAATTCTTTTTCCGGAAGATCAACTGTTCCGATTGGAAATTTACGTCCTTGAAAATGTTTTTCCGGTATCTTTGAAAAGACCCCTTCTTCGTGCCAGGGCGTACCTGATAGTCTTCTACATCCTAACGGTTCAATAAGATTTTCAGTCTCGTTAAAATATGCTAAAGTCCAGTTTCTTTCGGCATTACTATATCTATCTTCGATAGTCTCAATATCGTCCATCCAGATATAATCAAAATGCGAACCGACAATCGAAGACCCTACACCTGCCGCAGTAATTGACGGTTCAGGAGTTACTGATTTTTTAAATGCAAGAGTCGTACGCTCTGAAGACCAGTCTTTTGTTTTAACATCCAAAATATTCCATCGTGAATACAGATATAATCGAACTATATCATTGGTAAGAATATGCTTTTGAATCGATTTAAGGACTGCCGAAGATAACAACATATTTTTACGCACAATCAATAATCGCATATCGGGGTTGCACATAAATAATAAAACCATGGCTATTATGCCGCAAGTTGTTTTATAGCTATTTCTATGTGCCATTAACAGATCGAATATTCCATATTTAAGAAATATTTTTATCCATTCATTATGTGTAAAAGTTAGTTTAGTATAACCTAACAAATGTCCGAATTTATACGGCTCATTTAACCAATCATCAAGAGCAGCAACATAATCAATTCTTTGATTTAATGCCATGTTTTATTAATACAGATTCAACTGCTGGATCATTATTATCTATATCCAAAGATGCTACTTTAAGCATGCTGCCCTCTGTTGCCTCCCTCATCTCACGCAATAAAGATACTGTTGCGGAATCGCCTCTTGATAAGACTTTATCTGTAATATCAGTAATTGATTTGCCTTTAGTTTTAACATTATATCGTTTTGCAAGAATTTCTTTATATATTTCAGACAATAGTTTTCTTTCTTTTCTTGCTTTCCCTGATTTAATACCACCGTTTCTGCCTCGCTCTCTTGCTTCTTCCTTGGTTTTAACAGGGATTAAATTATCTATTTTTCCTCTTTTGGACATTTTATCTTGTTAAACTCTCGTTTTCCATTTCTGCTATATAATAGTATTATGTCTCTTTAAAATCAAGCTGTTTTCCGCATTTTTTTCTTTTTCCTCGGATTGCGGTAATATCCGTGATCCTCGACAAATCCGAGTATCGAGTACATTTTAGCCTCAAGACTTTTGTTGATCCGGTAAAGCTCTTCACCCGTAAATCTTTCTTGACCTGAGTGTCTTTTCGCACTTTTTACAGTAGATATTGCCGCCATGTTTCACCGTCTGTTTTGTGTTGAAAAAATTTTTGCACTTTATACATTTTCTTTTACCGGGTACTTTCTGATTTACAACAGTGTTACGTTTAATCATTAAATCAGATAGTGGTTTCCAGAGCATGTCTGATAATTTCTGATTAGCCTCGTATATCTGTTCCTGTGTCATTTATCTTCCTGCCATGATTTATTGATATATTCTTCCCATTCTTTTTTAGTGTATTCTTTGTTCTTGTATAAATGCCAGCCGCAGGCTTTACAGTAATAATGCGGCTCAGTTCCTAAATATGGAGATATATTCTGTTTGCCTTTATGTTTGCAAAGTTTCATTTAAAATAGTTTCCCCTGTTTATTCACAAATCGTTATACTTTCCATACTAATACAGTATGATTTTTTATCATTGCAATATACTTGCTCTTTCAAATCAATTAGTTTAGGTTTGTGAAAATTAAAATGCGGGCAATTCTTGTATTTACATATTTTATTCAATGCATAATTACATATTACTTTCACTTTATTACTCTCCCCAAATAATCTCCGGCAGCCCTGTCCAGAAGCATGCCGCCAAAATTAATGATATTGTAAAACTTATCGTAAGCGTAAGAACTAAGTCATACAGCCACAAATTACAGCGTTCTAACTGCTTCCACTTCTCAGTAAACTTATGCCAGCGGATTACTAATTGATAGTGTAAGTTGATATATTCGTAGTGAATGTTCATATATCATTCTCCTGACAAATTATAATATATAATCATTTATTGGATGTATAATTTTAGCAATTTCCCACGCTAAATTTGGCATTGTTCTGTATTCACCTTGATTTATCCGAAAAACGATCAGAATAAAAAGTATGATACGGCTATAATATATTTTTGTGTATGTGGTTACATACATACATAATTTTTTTGTTTTATACATATCATTCTCCTGATTAGGGAATATGGTTAAAATGTTTTAAACTGCAAACTCTTCCCGGCTAAATGTCTCAATCTAAAACCTGCTTTTTCCCCGGCTTCAATAAATTCAATTTCATTGTAAGTAGGAATAGGCCGATTTAGATGACAAACCGAACAAACATAAATAATATTAAACGGCATATTTATTATTTTCCTCGAATAAAGTTTTCTATTTACTTTACTATTTGAAAATTTATGATGTTTATGCTCTGCCGGTGCGCCACATAATTCACAAGGTCTATTGATTTTCATATTTCCTTTACTAAAATTTTATATTTATTAAACATGAGTTTTTGTTTAATTTTAAAAAGTGAATAAGCTGTTCCTTTCCGCATTCCTTTCACATCTTCAATTACAGTTTCATTATTCCATTTATACCTAAAATCAGCGATGTATTTAACTGCCTTAAAATATTGACAGGCCGGCAGAAGTTCATATTCAATTTGACGTTCAAGGTCTTTTATAATGCCTTGCTTTTCATTATTCTGTAAGAATAAATAACGCTCAAATTCTTTCTTCGAATGAAACACCATGCCTTTATATTCAACTTTCCGGGCATTGAATTTATTTGCTCTTTTGATCTTAACGCTTGGATTTTTCATTATTTGTTGTGTCTGGCTGTTCCTTGGCGTATAATTTTCTACATGTGATTGTATTATAAACTTTTGCACAATCAATTGATCCTTGAGCTTCACATCCGGGACGTACAGATTTAATTTTAGGATTTGGATCGAGCAAACTTATTCTCCATACGCATAACTTACAATTTGGCGTTTCTTTTTTCTTAAACATATCTTTAATCCTCCTTAATTTTTCATTTTTATGTTATTTATCATACAATCAAATTTTATTACCCCTTTTAATCGTTCTCTTAATGTTAATTTAACTTTAAGCACATTACTTTCTTCCATTGGCACAATATAAAAATCCAAACGATGAATATTATTTTTGGATTTATTTTTTAAATTCAAAGCTGCAATTTGTTCTGCTCTTGTTAATGATATTGTTTCTATAATTTCATGATTCCAATATGAAGCGTCTACAAACCATTCATGATAAACAACAATATATTTCATTTATTTAATCCTCCTTAATTATTTAATATCTTCCCTTGCAAATTCCCATGCTAATGAAATTATGATAACAAGTTATTTCCGGTCTGTGATATAAGTATAGTGCTTGTTCTAATCGTTTAAAAAAAATTATTATTGGTTGCATACTTCTTACTCTTTTTGTGATAAGTCAACATTGAATATTGATTCAACTACATCTATAATACTATCTGTATACCCTATAATGCCATTCCAGTTTAGATAATGATTTAATAACTGATAATTTGTTTTCCTGTTTATTTCCTCATCTGTAAATTCATTTCTATCAACTGGCACATTTTTGCGAATATCTTTTAAAATATAATTTGGTATTCTTTCCGTAGGTTTACTCATCTTCTTACTCCTTAATTATTTTAAATTTTTGCCTGTCTCAATTATATATGCTTTTTTATCAGTAGTTTATTATTCTCTTCTTTTAATTTTTTTATTTCTTCTATCGCTGCTATGTCTCTTTCTTTTTCTATTTGTTGTATGATATCAAATATATATTTAGAATCATCTAATTTAAAATCATGTAACAAATCATCAATTTTTTTTATATCTATATCTGTCATTTTTATTTATCTTCTTACTCTATTATTTCCAGCTTCTATTTTTTTCCCGCATCTGCAACATGTCCACTTCATGCTCACCTCATAAATATTCATCGTGATTAGATTCAAGCTGATTAACCGTGTACCCGAATTTATCAGCCCATAACGGCAGAGCCTTATCATAAAAGCCCTCGAATTTATCTTGCGACCAGTTTTCAAAATTTATAGATTCAGCCTTTATAATACACTCGCCGTTAAGTTTAAATTCCTGCTCTACATATCCGAGTTCAATTTCGCTTGCCTTAATAAGTGCATACGGTTCTTTGTTTGCCCAGATATTTTCGTCCGGCAAATTGGCAATTATCATTTTAGCTATTGCGAACAATTTCTTATGATGTTTGTAATTACGGTCATTTTTAATTTCGCAGATATATATTTCACCGGATGCTAATTTATCATAGTTCTGATGATCGGATTTATATACCGGACGTATGCCGGAATTTGTTTTAACTATGTGTAATTTCATTTATTTTTTTATCCACTATTTCCCGTTCTGATTTGATATCTTGTTTTAATTTATTATATTCTAAACTTATCACAGAATGAGCTTGCATAAAATCTATCAATTCATCCGTCTTTTCCCTTGCTTCTTGCAAAGGGGATTTGCGAATAATGTTATCAGCTTTCAATGCACTAATAGCAAGATTAAGTTCAGATTGAGTTAAATCTGCGTACTTTAATATAAATACAGCTTTTTCTTCCGTAACTTGATCTTCTTTGATTTCTTCAGATTTGCGGATAATGCCGGCTTGTTTAAGATTATATAAACTTGCATTAATGGCTATTTGCCCGGTTGGACGAATTCCAACTATTTCTTTTAATAATTCTCTCGCATCTTCTTCTGTTAATAAATCTTTTAACATATTACCTCCTTATAATTAGAAAGTGATTCGATAAAATTATTTATATCTTCAAGGCATCCTTTACTGTATACTGCTTGAATTGTAGGAAAATAACAATATTGTCTCCATGCTGGATAATATTTTATTATTCCAAGTTCATTTTGACTCGAATTGTTTATACATTTATAAACTTGTGTTTTTGGTTTTTGTTCTATAAATATAAAACTAATAAATTTATATTTTGTTTTCATATTTTTTTACCTCATTACCGGCATAACCAATTATATAATCCCAAAATTCTTTTTTATCCTTTTGTAAATTAGTTTTGCCTGCATATTCTGACATAACTTTAAAATGTTTTAATTCTTCTTTAATATATTTTTCCCAACTTATCGGTTTTTCAGTTTTTTCAATTTTAATTATTATTTTCATCTCAAAACCTCTTTAATATTTAAATTCTACTGGTAATAATTTTTCCTTGTCTTCTTTAGTTGCTTTTCGCAGCGAAGTCCAATTTCCATTATTGTAATAAAATATCCAACCACTCCATTCTCCATACAAACATAGTATCATTTGCTTTCCCGACGCGTTATCAAAAAATTCAACTCCTGTTGGTTTTATTTCGCCCATCTCAAAACCTCCTTAAATAGTTTTAGTAGTATCGTTATAATTTTTATTCAAAAATTCTGGATTAATTTCAGGATAATTAATAAACACACGCCCGCATAAATAACAATAAAAACCATTTTGTATTGCAATGTGGCTGGTGGAAATTGGTATATATTTTTTACACCGTGGACAGTAGTTCATAATATTCATATCTCCTTTACTGATATACTAAACTTTTTATCTGCCTGAATAATAATTCCGCTATTTGAGGTACAATCGCGTTTCCGAGTCCTTTAAGTCTGTCCACCCTATGGGGTATCCCATGAGCCAGTCTGCCCACGTCGGGTTCAACTGACCATCTGTTACTTTCTCTCTCACCCACTCGTCCAGATTGCCCTTGTATGTCTCGCTCCCCCTGAATCTGCTCTTTACTGCCCCTTTGTAATTCGTTGCTGAAGGAGTCGGGCATTTTACAATATCGTTCAGATTGTTTTGAAATCCTGGACGGTTTACTCTCTTTGCCTGTCCGCTCCTGTAATCCCGATTCTGAAGTATCGGCCACATCTTGACCGCCGTTGTCAAATCCACATCCCTGTTCTCGTTCACTCGTTTCTGCATCCATTTTTTTGAATGTCTGACTATTCCATCGCAAGCTCTCGCAGTCGGCCAGAATTTCTTGTTCATTGGCTGAACCTGATCCCTCAATTTGTAATGCCCTGAACAATTTTCCCTCATTTCCATTATTCCACCCTCGCCGTCTGACCCGTTCGGAGTACGCCACAATCCAGATTCGTTCCCTCTTGTGCGGCGCACCCATGTCACTTGCTCGTATATGCTGCCATTCAGCATTATACCCGATTTCAGAAAGCGATCCAAGCACAGCGGCAAGTCCTCGAAAAGTGAGTGCTGCGACATTTTCCATAATTGCGAATCTCGGTCGTAAGTCCCTAATAATTCGCCAATACTCAAACCAAAGACCAGACCGACTTCCGGTAATACCTTCACCTTTTCCTGCGATTGAAATATCCTGACAGGGAAATCCTCCTGTGATAATCCACTCTGTGCCATATTTATTTATTAACTCCTGTGTATCAATCTTTGTAATATTACCTAATTGTATCGAATCTGGAAATCTTAACTTATATAATTTCTGGCAATACGGCTCAATGTCCGAACATAAATGATTTTCAAACTTCATGCCGGCAAGATAAGCGCCATAAGCAAAACCTCCTATGCCGTGAAACAAGTCAAGATAATTCATATTCCCTTTCATATTATACTTAGTATTGTTAAATAACATCCTCTAATGTTTGACTTATATGCTCAATCTTCCCTGCCATTTCGGGTTCAGATTCTACTACCGGTTTTAGTTCAGGCATTAAATCACCCAGGAAAATCGGTTCGTGTAATTCTTTGTCGCCGTTAGCTATTATGCGTTGCTTTGCTATGTTCCTTGATTCTGGCAATACATCCTTCAGCCGTTCCCATATTACAAGAAAACTTACCTCCCATGACTTCAAGCCGGACGTTCCGCATACGTCCTGTTTATTCCGAATGTTTTTGCAATTATTTAATATTTTATCCGGCTCCCACTCTCGCGCTCGATAAAGTTGTTGTAATGGCGATTCCCGATGCAATCCAGTATTTATTTGTAGCCCTCCTCCCTTGAGAGCATTGTCTATTATTTCTTTGAATTTATTTTTTTTCGGCAAATACGTTTCGTTATCTGTAATAAGGACATAAAGATTATTTAATGCAGAAAATGGAAAATTACGTTTAATTAAATAATCGTTTATATCTTCGATTTGGATTGCATTATAAGTCTTGTCGTATGCTTCCTGAATACGGTTTATAAGTTCTTTATAATTATTGATTTTTTGCATTTTTTAATACCTCGTTAGCGTCAAGGAATTTTGACTTTTCTGGTTTATCAAACTTTTTAGCATTTTCACGCCATGTTGACGGGATAGATTGCCAGCGTATAATTTTAAGTCCGTTAGATTGCCGCCAGCCGTTGGCATTATAGTGATGCCAGCACTTTTTTATATTTATATCAATATAACCTTTTTCTGTGCAGTATTTAGTAAATTCTTCTTCTGTCGGGTATTTAGGTTCGTCATTTTTAGGATTATAGAATTGATTAAGCTCGTTTAAGTTAGAGTTTAAGTTTAAGTTATAGTTTAAGTTAGAGTTTAAGTTTAAGTAGGAATAGGCTTTAGATAGGCTTTGAAAGGCTATCATAATGAATTCAGGGGCTTTTTTTAGGTTTTCTTCTATCCCTTTTTTGACATTTGGATTAATTTTTTGATGTTTTATGAAATTAGTAATAGCTAACCAGCCGTCTTTATAAACCATTTTATTATCTTTTTCAAAGCGTTTTAAAATTTTATCGATCATTTCTTTATCAATTCCAGTATCTAAAGCAATTTGTTTGATCTGGATTTCATATATTCCGGCTAAATTTGTTAAGGGATTCGTTAATAAATATACAAATAATAATTTTTCTATCGGGTCTAAATTTGAAATGTAATTATCAGTCCAGAATTTAGTATTTACATAACGATTTTTATCTGCCATTCTCAACTCCTAATCCGACATAATCCGATTCTACTTGAAAAAAAAATTGTAAAGCACTACATACACTATAAAAGTTACGACTCCCGCTATTGTCGCATTACGCATGCACCTGTTATGTCTGTCAGCCCACTTACGGTCAGGATTGTCTACCCGGTATAATTCGCAATCCGGGCAGGGATCGAGGCCTCGGTATTTGTGCTGTTTGCATGTATAGCGTTTCATAAACTTACTCCTTATAATCTTCTATGACTTCAACTTCTGAGCATCTTACTTTTGTAATATCATCTGGATATACAACAAAGTTATCAATATTAACTTTACATATTTTAAGTTTGCCTTTATTATAATTTAAAGCTAATTGTGGTAGGGGTGATAAGTGTAATCCATCACCACATTGCACTTGTTCGTCGGGATTCCATTTTTCGGGTTTAACTATACCTTCATATTTAATTTTGCCTGTATAAAAGTCGCATTCAGTTTCTGGATTAACGGATTTATAAAGTGTAATTTGATTATCTTTTATCTGTTCAGAATATATATCTAAAAAATCATTTTTTGTTAATTGAGTATTATTTGTTTTAATTATTTGCACTGAATCAGATTTTTTTAAAATATTAGGGGTACAATTATTACATATTATAATTGCATTTTGTAGAACTTTTTGAATTGTAATATTATTATAAATTTGAATAACACTGTTGCCCCATACATACTGGATAGTACCGCCCCATACATACTGGATAGTACCGCCCCTGACATACTGGATAGTACCGCCCTCGACAGACTGGATAGTACCGCCCTCGACATACTGGATAGTACCGCCCTCGACATACTGGATAGTACCGCCCTCGACATACTGGATAGTACCGC
>JAFGSG010000057.1 GCA_016934735.1 Spirochaetota bacterium
CGACCGAGAAAATCCCGTAAATGGAAATCTCCTTGTGAGTTAATTATTTACGACCTCTGTCGCACTTGATACTTGAATTCAGGTATTTCATCGCTGATATCTACAATATCTGTGGCAAATAAAAGGTCGCCTCCATCAGGCATTGCATCGCGCGCATTTAACGCGAGATTGAGTATAGCGCTTTTCAGTTGGGATGGATCGCCTAGTGTTATTGACGGACGGGCTCTCAGGTCCTGAAGTATAACTATTCTTTTATCAATGCTGTGTTCAAGCATAAGAACAATATCGGTGATAATCTCATGTATATCAACAGAGGTTAATAGAAATTTCCCTTTTCTTGAAAAGGCCAGCATTTGTGATATTAAATTAGCTGACCTTCTGATTCCTTTTAAGATACTGTCAATATAAGTCAGCATATTAGAATTATCCTTTACTTCATCCCGCAGAAGTTCACTGTAACCTGAAATAATTGATAATTCATTGTTGAAATCATGCGCTATGCCTCCTGCCAGCTGCCCGATTGCCTCCATTTTTTCGGACTGGCGCAGCCTCTCTTCCATGATCTTCTGATCAGTTATATCTCTGGCAAAACAGGACACACCTATTACTTTTCCGTTATGCTCCAGGATAGGGCTAATAGTAAAATCATAATAGGTATTGCGTATTTTTATATTTTTTGTAGAACTCTCTCCATTTAAAGTTCTGTCATAATTCTCTTTTGCTTCTTTCCGAAGAGAAGGATCACCCATTAAATCCAGAATATTCGTTCCATTTTCAATCTCAGCATCTGTAATGTCCATCATGACCTTTTTAAAGGCATTATTAAAGGAAGTCAGGCAGTAGTCAGTATCGATTGAATAGATTATAATATCCCTTGGGCTTTCAATAATGGAATGAATACGCGCATTGATCTCGCGGATTTTTATGTCGTTGCGTACACGACCGATAGAGTTCCCTAATATACCCGCGATAGCTTCAAGTCCGTCACGCACTCCTGACGGCAGTTCATTAACCACATGAGAAGCAAGGTTTAAGGACGCAATTACATTATTCTCATGTTTAATTGGAATAAAAAATAACAGTTTGAATCCCTCCCTGTCACCGGCTTTTACACGCGGAATATACAGGTCACTGTAACTCAAATATATCGTCTCTCCCTTAGCAAGCATATGTGCCTGAGGGGTTTCCGGGCCGAAGCTGGATGCTATCTTGAGAAAGTTTTTTGAAAGACCGCGATGAGCTATTAGGTTAATTCCACCTGTATCGGAATCACGTAGATATAGACCTGCACAATCGATGCCTTCCATTTGCATGACAGCATCCACCACGATACTACCCACTGTTGTTAATTCAGAAGCCCCTGCAAGAGCAATGCTCATATTCTTTTGGATATGCAGAACATTAAGCGTATTTCTCTTTTCAGTGATATCGGTTGATATTATCATTAGCTGAGGAGGCTTCCATGTCTGTATAAGACGCACAACCCTGGCAGATACCCATTTGCCATTGCCGATGCAGTGCTCAAATTCCTGAAGTTCGCCTGTTGCAAAACACCGTTCGAGTCTTTGCCTGATTCCACTTCTGTGTTCAGGCGGAAGCACATCGATTGCATCAGCGCCCCTGATGCTTTCAATTGTAAAGCTACCAGTAAGAATCCTGTTTATATTAACAATTTTAAAATCCTGATCTACAATAAGAATCAGGTCAGGAGAAGACTTAAATTGGGTTTCGAACATCATGAGTGATTCCTGCCTGGCTTCCTCTGAGAGAATTCGCTCAGTAATATTCTGGATAAAGCATGAGATCCCAATTATATTTTTATTGTTTTCAAAAACCGGACTTAATGTATACTCGTAAATTTTATCAAGGCGTTTTAATCTTTTTCGAATGCTTTCTCCTTTTAACACCCTGTCAAAATCCTCTTTTGATTTTAATCGATATTCTGGCTTGTCCAATGCATCGAAAAAGACCATTCCATTTTTTATTTCCCTGCCATATAGAGAAAACATTTCTTTCCTGTGTCTTTCATTATAAAATATGTACTGATAATTTATATCAAGAGAATATATGCTGATGTCCCCGGGACTTTCAATGATCGCTCTGATACGCGCATTAACTTCACGGATCACTGCTTCTGAACGCACCCTGGCTATGGAATCCCCAAGCTTGCCGGCGATTGTTTCAATGCTGTCATGTATTCCCAATGGAAGCTTATCATGTGTATGGGATGATAAAGTTAAATCTGCGACTATTTTATTTTCATGTTTAATAGGTATGATAAATATTAGCTTAAGACCCTCATTTGCTCGGGCATTATCTTCAGTAAAGGTAGGATCTGATTGAGGTATGTATATCATCTCGCCTTTGGAAGCAAGTTTAGCATGATGAGTATCCGGCCCGAAGCAGTATCTTGATTTAAGAAATGAATCGCTTATCCCTTTATAGGTTATCAGATTGAGCGTGCCGGTTTCAGTATCACGAATATATAAGCCTCCGGAGTCAATACCTTCAAGCTGTGTTACGGCATCCAGTACGATGTCAGCGACTTCTTTTAATTCAGTTGCACCCGCAAGTGCTACGTTCATATCTTTTTGAATACGCAGAATGTCAAGGGTACGTTTGCGTTCTGTTATATCCCGATACATAGTAAAAAGAACAGGGCCTGTGCTTAAATGAATTATTGAAGCAGATAAAAGTCCGTTTAACATACTGCCGTCTTTTTTACGGGAGACGAACTCAATTTCATTGCAATACGCGTTTTTTTTAATTGATTTAATAAAAGATTCCCTTGAAACCGAAGCATCCCATGTGCCCAATTCCTTCGACGTTTTATTAATTACTTCTTCTTTTAAATATCCATATGTGGATAGGAATGCATCATTTACCTCCAGGTATCTTCCTTCATCAATAGTGGTAAGCGAACTGGGTTCAGGACTCATCTGAAACACTTTATAGAACTTTTCTTCGCTTTCCATATACTTAGCCGAAATATTTTTTTTATCTGTAACATCAGAAAGCAGGCCGATTATACGAAGAGGTTTGCCGTCTTTATTGCGTTTGGCAAGCCGGCCGCTGCTTAAAATCCATAAGTACTCTCCTGATCTTGCCCGAAAACGGAATTCGATTTCATGGGATTCCCTTCCCTGATAATATTCATTAAAAATTGTCTTTACTAAATTCAAATCATCGGGATGAATATGGTTTTTAAAGAATTTAGTGGATATATGAATTTCATCCTCTTTATAACCAAGCATGCTTAAAAATATTGAATTTGTATAAATTTCATTTGTTTGCGGGTTCCAGTCGTATATGCCGTATTTAGTAATTTCAATAAAAAGCTTAAGCCGGTCTGCTTCGGCATTGTATCCGCTCTCAATATCAGTATCGTTGGTGCTATCCGTTTGTCGAACGTCTTCCGGCATGGTTCTAAGCCTGTAAAAGTATATTTAAAACTAAAACGAAAAACATAACAGAAATTGAAGGATTGATTTTTACTGAATTTAATAACAGCCGCATTAATAATAAGCGGTATTTTTATATTTTTCAAGAAATATTTGTTTATAATTAATTACTTGCTGAAAATTATGATTTTCGTTACACTATCGCATCGAAAAAATGAGAAAAAAATGTCTAATATATATGGTATAATACTTGCCGGAGGCCAGGGTACCAGGGCAGGGTACGGGACTCCAAAACAATTTATAAATATCAACGATAAACCCGTAATTATCCATACTCTTATTAAATTTACAAGCTTGAAAATCACGGGATTGATTGTAGTTGTACCCGAAAAATATATTAAGCATACCAATAAACTGATAAAAGAATTCGCGATACAAAAAGTAATTATAACAATTAAGGGCGGTGAAACAAGACAGGGATCATCCTATAATGCTATAACATGCATGGATTTCAATGATAATGATATTTTAATATTTCATGATGCAGCACGGCCGTTTGTTGGAACTGAAATAATTAAAAAGTGCATAAAGGAAAGTAAAGAATACGGCGCCGCGGGTGTATATATAAAAGCAACCGATACTATTGCTCGTATAGAAAATAATTTTGTAAAGCAGATACCCGATCGCAGCGAACTGTACTATAGTCAGACACCACAGGTGTTTCAGTATAAGATCATTAAGGAAGCACATGAGCTTGCCTTATCGAAAGGTATTAATGATCTGACAGACGATGTACAGCTTGTGCTCAATGCAGGCTATAAAGTTAAAGTTGTTAACGGCAGTCCGGGCAATATAAAAATAACAAGCGCCACCGATATTGATTTAGCAGAGTGTATATCCAGAAGAGAAAAAGAATAACTACAATGACATTGATCTCACGAATTATAAATCTTGAACAAAAAAAGCATATCTTCCTGCTTTTACTCTTTACAGTTACAATCCTTTTTCGCCTGCCTACACTTTTCAACGATTTCTACGATGTGGACGAACTTGCAGCCATTGTACAGACCCATGAATACATGGCAGGCGATATTCCCGGAAAAGATTTCAAGGAAAGCAAGCTCCCGCTTTACCACGCCATCTTTAAAGCTGCTTACTCTATAATGCCGCAAAACGGTTGGGTGCTTGTGCATGTGTTTACAATATTCATCGTATATCTTACAGCTGTTTTTATTTATTTGACTGGATGCAGAATACAAGGCTTTAAAACAGGAGCTATTTCCTCGCTTTTTTACGGTGTTTTTATTTCTTCATTTAACCGCCACTTTATGGCAACAAACGGGGAGATCGTTTACAATCTTCCTGTTGCCGCGGGATTATTTTTCTTTATCCTGTTCCTTGACGAAAATTATAAATCCGGCAAAAGAATTATATTTTCATTCGCCTGTATATTTTCAGGTTTATGTGCGGCTTTTATCAAATTCCACGGAATTATTTTTTTTATTTTTCTGGCATTCATGCTTATAATATACATTCCCTATTATAACAGCAAATTTTCATTAAAATATCTTACTAAACTTCTATCTATCCTTGTTTTGTTTTTCGCTGTAACAATTCTTGACTACTTCACAACACGAATTTTCGCTCACAGGCTTGTTTCTGAAATCACAGGAAAACTTATATACTCTTCTGTTCAGGGCTTTAACCCTTTTATCTTTATTATAAAATACACTCACAGGCAATTCATGCTGGCTTCCTGGCATTTTGCTATCTGGGTGCCGGCAGCAGTTTTAATTTATCGGTTTATAAAAAATAAATTCAGGTTAGAGTCGTTACCTGCTTCAGCATGTGCTATTATGTTAATTCTGACTTATTTAATGATATTCGGAGGAGGCTCAAGGTTTTATTTTCATTACTTTATAGCAGCATATCCTGCTCTGTGTATAATCGGAGCTTATTCATTAATCAGATTAAATTCTAAAATTCTAAAAAAAATTACTAATAAATTTACCATCCTAATGATGATTCCAGCTTTTTTCTTTTTTGTATGGAATGTCAAAGACGTAATCATTAAACAGTTTTTTCCGCAAGCCTTTTACCAGGAAGGGAAAGTGCTTTACTGGGCGCGAGCGGTACTGATCGGCACATTCAACGATTATCTTTTACCCGATGCCTCTTATAAAGACACATGCGAATACATTAAAAGCATAACAAATCCGGAGGACAGAATATTTGTCTGGGGAGACGGGCCGTATTTATATTATCATTCGGAAAGAAGAATGGGGATAAAGCATCTCTGGCCGAAGACAAGCATATTCAGAATTACAAAGCTCTACAAGAATGGTGACATGGAATCAATTAAAACCGCAGAACAAATGGAAATGAATTTCGTAAATATGCTTCAAAATAAAAAGCCTGTATTATTTATTGATACTTCTGAAAACGGGCTTTCAACGTTTTATTATAAACCTACTCCGCTAATTGAGAAATACGTAAAGAATAATTATTCTTTTATTAAAGAAGTGAATAAGATAAAAATATACAAAATAAACAGTTCATTTGACTGACATATAGCTCTTTGATATCTTTCAAAAATATTTTACAAATAAAAGAGGATGCTCTTACCAAGACTATAATAATTAGATTTGTTTCTTAACTGAGAGTCAACATGAATATTTCCACTCACTGCAGGAGCGGAAATATTCAGCCACCGCACTCAATAAAAAATGAAATCTGAAATAACTATATTATTTATTTTTAAATGCCTTGCTTAACCGGGTTTTCTTTATACTAAAAAATAATTCATTATTCCCGCGCATTGGCCATTTCGATCTCCTTTGCCAGTTCAGCCCCGATTTTTTTCATGTGCTCCTCATGGGCTTTGGCTCCCCA
>JAFGSG010000058.1 GCA_016934735.1 Spirochaetota bacterium
AAAATAAAGTTGATCAGCAGGCGCTGCAGGGAAGATTTATATTAGGATACAATTATACAAAACACATTTCTGTATTTGCAGGTGCAGGTCTGAATTATTTATATGATTCCGATTTCCACAGAGAAAATGGTAAAACTAGATTCAAAGAAGGAAAGTATTCTCCGCTGTTTTTTGCCGGTATGAAATTTTTATTGTTCGGAAAAGGATAGAATTGTATTATGGCGAAGTCTGATTTTCCTTCTGTTGTTGCTGTCAGTAATACAAATAAAAAAAGGACTGTTTTTGAATTTTTGTGCAGCCGCTTTCATAAAATACCGCAATCTGTATGGCAAAGAAGACTGGAATCCGGCAGCGTGTTATACGAGGACGGGAATCCTGCCGGAATGCAGGATATTGCTGAAACAGGAATAAAAATTTTCTACTATAAAGAAGTTGAAAAAGAAACCATAATTCCATTTAAAGAAAAAATTCTATATGCAGATGAGCATATACTCGTAGCTGACAAGCCGCATTTTCTTCCGGTTATTCCTGCGGGAAAGTATGTAAATGAAACGCTTTTGAACAGATTAAAAAAGAGTACAGGCATAGATGATATAGTCCCTGTCAACAGATTAGACCGTGAAACAGCAGGTGTTGTTCTGTTTTCCATAAATAAAGATTCAAGAGATGCATACTATAGTCTTTTCAGGGAAAGACTTGTAAATAAATCCTATAAAGCCATCTCTGTGAAAAATACTTCTGTTAATGGAAATAAGTGGAGAATAGAAAACAGGCTTGTTCAGGGGGATCCATGGTTCAGGATGAGATGTTCCGATGGAGAAATTAACGCAGTAAGCAATATAAATCTGGATAAATGCGATACCAGCTTGTGCTGGTTTACTCTGCATCCTGAAACTGGGCAGAAACATCAGTTGAGAGTGCACATGGCTTTATTGGGTAACCCGATCCTGAACGACAGGTTTTATCCTGTTCTTTTTCCGGACGAATCTGATGATTTTTCAAAACCGTTAAAACTTCTTGCGGATAAGATAAGTTTTAAGGATCCGCTTACAGGAAAGCTGCATGAATTTCGGACAGAGCAGCATCTGTAGTAATTATTATCCTGAATTAATTAGTTTCTGGTGGACAATTTATGTTTCAGTACCGCAATAGTTGCTCCCCAGTTGGCGCCGTCATCATGAAAGGATAATACTTTACTGTTTCGGGCAAGCTCTTTATGTACTATTGTCTTTATAGTTGATATACCCTTGCCGTGGACTATCCTGATCTGCTTTTTGCCTTTTTGAGCTGCAATTTCAATAAATTCAAGAAGAACAACTTTCGCATCTTTCGGACTAAAGTGATGAAGGTCAAGTTCGTCTTCCAGTTCTATTTTGATTATATCTTCATCCATGGAATTATGCATGTATATTGTTATTTTTCGGAACCGGTAATATTACATCAGGCTTGTTGCAAAACTAAGATTTTCTTGGAATAATCCTCCAGGCCGCAAGAGGGGTGGATTATTCTTTAACCGCTGTTACATGAAACAGAGTTATACGACAATTATATCAGAAATAGAATTGCATAATGAATAATATGTAAACACTTTTTTAGTAGGCAAATGCGCTGGAAGCGCAATAATTACCGGTTCTAACTGATTCTTCTAATATTCAAAAAAAGCAAATTATATTGACAATATAAATGGCTAGGCTTAAATTTCAAGTTTTACTGATAGTATGCAGCTGTTCTTCATATATTAGATAAAGGAAGCCTTTTTCGCAATAAAATATGTATATTAAAAAATTAAATTTTAAAAAAACTTTTTTCTTTTATATTCTTGCGGCTATATATTTGTTTAATGATTTTATATTTATTAATATCAATACGATAACTCAATATCTCGTATTTGATTATTTATTCAGAATAATATCTCTGATTGTAATAATATATCTATTAAGAAAAAAAATAATCAGTTTCTCTTATCTTAAATTAAATGAGCTGTCATTTAAAGCATTTATATTCTGGTCCCTTTATCTGGTTATGATGGCACTGATAATATTTTTTATTCTTGAAGAGATACTTTTAAAGACTATTCCTGATATACATTTATTTAATTATCCGAAATATGATAATTCATTCAGTAAAATAATTGATCTAACGTTCGGTTTAATTATAGTAGCCCTGACTGAAGAATTGATTTTCAGAGGATATTGTTATTCATACTTATCTGAGAAGACAGATAGTATTATTATTTTAATTATTATTTCCTCACTTGTATTCGGCTTGATACACTGGTCAAACGGTATTACACCTGTTATTACAGCAACTATATGGGGAATGTTTGCAATATTTTCTGTTATAAGGACTGAATCAATACTGCCTTCTCTCTTCGCGCATTACTTGATTGATATAATAAGTTTTTCCGAAATTATTCCAAGATTGAATTTTTAAAGTAGCAATTTTCAGGATTTATCATGTTAATACCAAAATATTCATTATAGGAGATAGCCGTGGATATAATAGACATTAAAGGTTTAGTAAAGAATTATCCTCTTGGCGAGACAACAGTTCACGCGCTAAGGGGGGTTGATCTGACAATTCAGGAAGGCGAGTTTATGAGCATTGTAGGCCCTTCCGGGAGCGGGAAAACCACGCTTTTAAATATAATCGGCTGTATTGATTTCGCAACTGAAGGTAGCGTTAAAGTGCACGAGACTGAAATCACGGCATTAACCGACCGGGAAGTGACTGATCTGAGGCTTCATAAGATCGGGTTTATTTTCCAGACTTTCAATCTTATCCCCGTGCTTGATGTAATTGAGAATGTGGAGTTTCCCTTATTGCTGATGAAAAATCAGTCAAAAGGAGAGATCAGAAAAAGAGCTGATAAGCTTATTGACGAAGTAGGGTTAAGCGAGTATGCGGAGCACAGGCCTGCTGAGCTATCAGGCGGTCAGCGCCAGCGCGTTGCAATTGCGCGCGCGCTCGTTACCAACCCGGACATCGTTCTTGCGGATGAGCCTACTGCGAATCTCGACTCCGTCACAGGAGCGCAGATACTGGAGCTTATGAAAAAAATGAACGAGATCGAAAAGACCACATTTATCTTCTCAACACATGATGAGCATGTATTAAAGTACGCGCAGAAAATAGTTAAGATTAAAGACGGCCGGATTGAGAGGTAATCCAATGGAATTAATCTTAAAGATTGCATGGAGAAACATTAAGAGACACAAGGGGAAAAGTTTTATTATAGGGGTTATACTCTTTCTCGGCGCTTTGTTAATGACACTCGGCAACGGAGTAATATCCGGCATGGATAAGGGCATTGAATCAAATATCATAAACGGATTTATGGGCGATATTGCAATTATTTCAGAGAAAGAAAAGACTGACAGCATTTTAATGAAAATGTACGGCGAGAGCATAGAGACAATACCGAATTATAAGGAAATAAAGGCCATACTGCTGAAGGAAAATTATATAGAATCTTTTATCCCGGTCGGCAAAAACATGGTAATGGTCTTAAGCGAGGACGATGGTGATCCATGGTATATGTATATTCTTGGAGTGGATTTTAAAGAATATAAAAAGATGTTTAAAGGTAATATATATGCAATAGAAGGCCGTCTTTTAAAGGATGATGAACCGGGCATTCTGGTCCCTGCTTTCATGCGAAATGAGCTGTACACTCGCATGAATATCTGGATGATCCCTGAGAACTCAAAGCTTGTTGAAGATAATCTCTCTGACGATGCCAGGCCTTACAAAGATGAATTGTCGCTTAAAACAAACGCTGTGTTCATGGGCGCAAGGAATGATTCTTCTACCTCGGATATACGCCTTGCGGTGAAAGGAATCATTAAATACAGGGCGCTCAACACCTTCTGGGGGCATTTTCCGATCACTGATATAGAATCGTACCGAAACTGTATGGGCTATTTCTCAGCGTCGGAACTTGCTGTCAGCATATCCAAGGATACGCAAAAGCTGTTAGATGCGGAAGCGGAAAATCTTGATGCAATGTTCGGCAGGGATTCTCTTATTGTGAGCGACACAGGCTCGTCCGATATCGGCTCCATAGATTTTAAGAAAAAGGAACTGACGACAAAAACCGGCCTTGATCTCGAAAGCGGAATATACAATTGTGTATTTGTTAAACTTAAGGACAGCAGCAGACTGGAAAGGTCTGTTAACATGCTTAATGCGAAGTTTAAGCAGGCTGGTATGGGCATCCGAGCGGTAACATGGAAAAAGGCCAGCGGATTTATCGGAAGCATGGCTGTGCTTATAAAGGGGGCTCTGTTCGTATTTGTTATGATATTGTTCTTCGTGGCAATAATCATTATTGTGAATACACTCACTATGGCAGCATTAGAACGAACAACTGAAATAGGCATGATGCGCGCAGTCGGCGCAAGGAAAAGCTTTATCGGAGGAATGTTTCTCGGCGAAACTGTGATACTTTCCGGAATTTTCGGCGGGCTGGGATTCATACTTGGTATAATAATCGTTAATATAATCCCGCTGTTGCAGATCACCACCAGCAATGATTTACTGCAGCTTCTTTACGGCGGCGATACTTTTAAACCTTTCCTGTCGTTCTTTGACATGCTATTTGTCATTATACAGCTTGCTCTTGTAACGATTATCACCGTGCTTTATCCTGTAAAAGTGGCAAACAGCATTACTCCGCTTGATGCTATTGCGAGGGAATGATGGTGATCCTACCCCATCGGACATTCCCCTAAAAGGAGAGGGCCGTATTACCCTCTTTTCGCAATCGGAGAAGAAGGATAGAGAAGGAAGTTTTGCGGCAGGCTTTTTTATTTATAGGAGTATAACATGAAATTTTTATTAACAATAAGTTTGCGCAATCTGTTAAGGCAGAAACGTCGGAATATTTTCCTCGGTTCCGCTATGGCATTCGGAGTGATGATATTGATCACGGCAAATTCTTTTTCACACGGCGTTTCGGATATCATGTTCAATAAGCTTATTGTTTATATGACAGGCCATGTGGGGATCACTTTTAACGAGGGAACCGGCAGGAGAATCCCGATTTTCAGGGATAAGGAACGGATTTTAAAGGTTATTCAGAATAATATTAAAAAAGATGAAATAGCGGATGTTGACGAGGCTATAGGAATGTTCTGCAGAGCGATCGGGAACGGCAAGGCTGATAATGTTGTTGTTGTCGGTATTGATATGTCAAAACAGGTAAGCGAAGAACTGGAGAAAGAATACATGGAATCATTCAACGTAGTTGAAGGCTCGTATGATGACCTTGCCCGGGACGACATTGAAAATCCGGTATTGCTGTCCAGGCAGAAGGCGGAATCGCTGAATGTAAAAAGAAATGATGTGATCCGGATAAGATTTCAAAATGTGTATGGACAGGATATGGCTGCCCGCGCTGTGGTTGTCGGCCTTATGGCAAACGACAATTTATTTATGCAGGGCGTATTGTTTGTCGAGCTGAAAAACATAAAGAAGATGATGGGATACAGGCCGCAGGAATGCGGCAACATCCAGATAATTTTAAAAAATCCGGTCAGGGATGCTGTAAAGACAGCCGACAGGCTCCATGAAGCGTTGAATCCCGGGCCGGCATTCATTGCAGGCACTGTAAGGGGAGCGGCAAAAGCCGGGGTTACGATCCTGCCGTTTATGGCTGACAATGACTCCAAAAGAATTATGCGGGAATCATTTAAACTTGCATCAGGCAGACTGGATGATGTGCTTGCGAAAGACGGCGTTATGATAGGTCGCAGGCTCGCGGGACTGATCGGAGCTTATCCGGGATCAAAGATTTCTATAAGCTTTAAGCCCAGGTTCGCGGATAAGGATGCGTCCTTTACCTGTAAAGTAAACGGCATTTTTACCGGGCCTCCTGATGAGGAAGAAAAACTTATATACATGCACGAGTCGTTATTCTATAAATATTTTTACTCCAATCTCCCGGATATTATAAAGGATAAAGACAAAGCATATATACCTCCGGATGACTCACCTTTCAGTAAAGCTCTGGGCACAGAGTGGGTTCTTCTTGACCGCACTGCAACGACCGATGATGCAACGAAGAAAGAAGCTCAGATAGCGAAGAAAAAGATAAAAGCTATGACGATGGACGTAAACACAATGTACGAGACGGCAAGCGACGTTCTAAAACTGGAAGGCGTTCTAAACCTTGTCACTCTGATTGCCGTGCTTATATTGTTTTTTATAATTGTGCTTGGAGTAATTAACACTCTGCGTATGAGCATACGGGAGCGCACACGCGAGATCGGTACAATACGCGCAATCGGTATGCAGAAAAGAGACGTGCGCTCTATCTTTATACTGGAGACAGTATCGCTTACGTTCTTTGCCTCGATCTGCGGTGTTGTGCTTGCTTTTATTGTAATGGAATTGTTATCACTGATAAAATTCAATGTTGTTGATAATCCCATGGGAATACTTTTACTGAATCAGCGTCTGCATTTTCTGCCTACTATTTCGGGAATTATTTTCAATATTTTATTTATTATTCTGATCGCAGCTGCTACGGCGTATTTCCCTTCTAGAAGGGCTGCTGCAATGTCAGCTGCAGATGCCTTACGGCATTACGAATAGAGTTTTAATAGGACTGTCTGTTAAACAGGTAAAAAGCCGTAATTTTTTAAAAAATTGAATATATTATTAAAATAAATTTGTTCCGGTATTTTTTATAACGGAATATATCCAATATAATAATTATTTTATATCCGGGTTTTGGGATGAGCTTGAAAATAATAATGAAAAATATCACTCATAAGAGGATGACATGAAAAAAATACTGCTTATCATAATGCTTGTATTTATTACAGCGGCTGCGGAAGAAATATTCGCGGAACCGTCTGTGATTGATTTAATGAAAAAAGTTGAAAAAATTCAGGAAATGACAACTGACATCCGCGCAAAAGTTGAGATGACCCAGCAGAAAGTGGATCAGGGCATTAAAAAGATAGATATGATATACTATCGGCGCGATTCGGACGACTCTTTTTTGATTGTAATGGTTGCTCCTGAATCGGATAAGGGAAACGGATATCTGCGGGTAGGAGAAAATTTCTGGATGTACCGACGGAACACCAGAACATTCCAGCATGTTAACCGCGATGAAAATATCGGAGGGAGCAATGCAAGGGCGCAGGACTTCGAGATGAGAAAGCTCACTGAACTCTATGAGCCTGCAAAAACCAAAGAGGGCAGGGAAATCATTAAGGAGGAAATGCTCGGAAAAATACCTGTATACAGATTCGAGATAACGGCAAAAGTAACAGACGTTGATTATCCTAAAAAAACATATTGGATCCGGAAAGATAATTACCTTCCTCTGAAAGAACTGTCATATTCACTTAACGATACCCTTATGGGAACAGCGTACTATAGAAAATATACTGTGATTGACGGCAGATATGTCGCTATTGAAATGCTTTTTATAGATGAATTTGAGAAGGGCAATAAAACCCTTGTGGAAATATCCGGCATTTCGACTGAAAAGCTGAACAATTATCTTTTTACTAAGCCTTATCTGGAAAATTTAAGCAAATAACGGGGCTTTATATGAAATATTTACTTTTGCTGATAATAATTGTCTTCCCGGTTTTTCTTTATGCTCAGGACAAATTTGATGTAAATGAAGATGAAATTTTTTCGAATCCGGATATGGTTGTTCAGGAAAAAAGACCGGCAAGTTCCGATATGGAAAATTTTATTAATAAAAAGTCTGTCGGTATCTCCGGAGAAATACTAAGCGTTTTTCCCTTCAGCATATCGCGGGACTATGTAATGGATAATGATTCTTCCGGCAACACATTCGACCCGTATGTTTTCGGTAACATTGACTTTGATGCGAGACTTCCCGGAAGCTACAAGGGATTTGCGAATATCGATGTAGAATATCACCCGGATGAGTCTGGAACTGAGGCATTTTTAAAGGAACTCTTTGTTGATTTTAATATCAGTAAAAAAATTTATTTCAGGGCAGGCAAGCAGGTGCTTAAATGGGGGCGATGTTATTTATGGAATCCTACCGATGTTATCAACATTCAAAAGACATCTTTCCTGGAGCAGATTGAGTCTCGCGAGGGCACTTACGGTTTAAAGATTACCATACCTTTCGGCACATCGGTGAATATGTACGGCTTTGCTGATATGTACGAGGCTGAAAGGACAAGCGATGTCGGAAGTGCTTATAAGATCGAGTTCCTGATCGGAAATACGGAAATGGCATTCTCCGTATGGGGAAAAAAGCATTATTATCCTGTTTACGGATATGACTTTTCAACAAGGGTATTCGGATGGGATATCGTAGGTGAAGCATCCTGCTCGCAGGGGAATAACTATAAAAAAGTCAGAGTAGTTGAGGATTTTCCGCTGGATAAATTAGAGACTTATCAGGAAAAAGATAAATGGACGACGAAAGCATCTGTAAATTTTGGAAGAGAGTTTGACGGCAGGGACATTCCCAACAGATATTCCGTTAAATTCGAATTTTTTTACAATGGAGCCGGTTATTCGGAAAACATATTCAACGATACTAATAATTACGTATACGATAAACCTGTCACAATTGAAGATGCTGAAGGCCATTCCATGATTTTACCTGCAGGCAGTAAAATGTATTATTTAATGAGTAATGAGTTGTACGAGCCGAATTATTTATCGAGATATTATGCCGCAATTTTCACAAATGTAAAAAGGATATTCGTAGAAGATTTGACATTTAACCTTAACGGCATTATGAATATCACGGATTCATCTTATATATTATCAGCAGGCTTTTCGTACCAGAACATAAACGACTTTAAGGCTGGCATTACAGTGAATGCTTATTTAGGCAAAGAGGACACCGAGTATACAATATTAAGAAATGCGGGAAATATATTAGTAACCGCTGGGATTATTTTTTAAATATAAAATCCAATGTTTGCACTGAAAAAATTAATAACTGCTTTATTGACAATCCCGGGCATTTTTATTTTGTTTCTGGTTATCACAGGAATTTACGGATACAAAAAAAAGATTTTTGCTTTAAAATTTAATCTATGGGCAGGGATAATTTTATATTTCCTTTCTATATCTTTCATTACAAATAATTTGATCGGATTTATAGAAAGAGAAAGCGTTTATAACGGTAAACCGCAGGTAGACGCGATTATTCTTTTAGGCGGCGGAGTCATAGAAGGTGTTCCCGATATTTCCGGCACGGGCATTCCCTCGCCTGATATGACTATGCGCGTTGTGGATACTGTAAGGCTGTATAAGAAGTACAAGCATCCGATAATTGTGAGCGGCGGGAGCCTTCCCGGCAGAGTCAGGGAAGCCGGAATTGTTGGCAGGTTTTTACTCGATCTCGGAGTTGAAGAGAAAGATATTATTCTTGAAGACTCAAGCATGGATACAGTTGAGAATGCTTTAAATGTAAAGGAAATATTTTTAAAGAAAGGATATAAAAAGGGCTTGCTTGTAACTTCCGCTTTTCATATCAAGAGATCGGAATTTCTTTTTAAGATTGCAGGTCTGGATGTCTATCCGCATTCATGCGGCTATTTATCCGATCAGGATGCGATAATTGATTTGTATTCGTTTTTGCCGAATGCAAATGAATTGAGAAAGACAACTATTATGATTAAAGAAGCAATGGGAACAATATTTTATTATATAAAGACTTACGGTATTTTTTAGTTTTACACTTAAATATACTTTTAAAATTCTTTGCTTTTCTCGGTCTGTTTTTTTGATATAAAATATATGATTAAGAATATGGAGGAATTGTATCTATACTGGCAGAAGAATACTGGTAACAGGCGGCGCTGGCTTTATAGGATCACATCTGTGCGAATACCTGATTGATCAAGGGAACGAAGTCATCTGCCTCGATAATTTTTTTACAGGACAAAAAGATAATATTACTCATCTTGCCGGCAGAGATAAGTTCGAATTGATAAGGCACGATATAGTTTTTCCTATCTTCCTGGAAGTTGACGAAATATACAATCTCGCGTGCCCGGCCTCGCCGATCCATTACAGGTATAATCCTGTTAAAACAGTAAAGACAAATGTAATGGGTTCCATCAATATGCTCGGGCTTGCAAAGCGCGTAAAAGCAAAGATCCTGCAGGCTTCCACTAGCGAAGTATACGGGGACCCTGACATACATCCGCAGAAAGAAGATTACTGGGGCAGGGTGAATCCGATAGGGCAGAGGGCCTGCTACGACGAAGGGAAGAGATGCGCCGAGACTTTATTTTTCGATTATCACAGGCAGAATAATGTGAATATACGGGTAGTCAGGATATTCAATACTTACGGCCCAAGAATGAAGCCTGATGACGGCAGGGTAGTCAGCAATTTTATTTTTCAGGCTCTTAAAAACGAGGATATTACGATTTACGGAAAGGGAAGCCAGACCAGATCTTTCTGCTATGTTGATGATATGATAAAAGGAATAGTCAGCCTGATGAATGCCCCGGATGATTTGATAGGCCCTGTCAATCTAGGAAATCCTGTTGAATTTACAATACTGGAACTGGCTGAAAAGATACTGGAATTAACAAGTTCAAAATCAAAAATTAAATATAATCCGTTGCCTGAGGATGATCCAATAAGGCGAAAGCCGGATATCTCGCTGGCGAAAGAAAAACTTTCATGGGAACCGCGCATTAAAACGGAAGAAGGTCTTAAAAAGACGATCAGTTATTTTGACGGAATACTGAAGAATTACTGAACCCTCGAGAGTATATCCAATGCCTGTTTCTTGTAATCGCCTGTAATATCGCTACTTATAACTTTTTGCAGATTTTCTCTGAATTTTTCGTTGTTCCCTAATTGATAATAAGAAATCGCGGCATTAAGGGTCGCAGCGATTTTTAAATAATTATACTTTGCCAGGTCGTGATTATCAACAACGGAAAACTGAGTGACAGCGTCTGCAAATTTGCCGATTTGAAAATAATTCTTGCCTATATAGTAATTAGATATCCCGACAATCATGCTGTTGGTAGAATTTGTTTTAATGCATTCCTGAAAGGTCTCAATGGAAAGGTCGTTAAGCCTGTCTTTATATGCGATATAACTGGCATATAATAAATTTTTATTGTTGACTGACTTTTCATTTAAAAGTGCATCCCAGAATAATTTGTCTTCTTCAGCAAGTAAGAATATTTTTTTATTTGAATCGGAGCCGGCTGTAGAAATAATTATCAGCATTATTATTAAGGCCGGAATTATTTTATTTTTCATTTACAAACCTGAAAGATTATCATCAATTAGTATAAGAATAATATATGAACAACTCATGCAATATATTTTAAAATTATAATGCCAATTAGTCAAATAATAATTAAAAAATAGTTGTTGCTTAAAGAATGTTTCTGCTTATTGTTAAATTTTGATAATATTAATATTGACGATAGTTATCGTAAATAATTAATTTATTATTACGTAATAATATAATACATTTATCGGATGATATGATTATGATGGAAAGTGAAATATTGCTGTCATTGTGGCCGGTTATCCTTTTTAACTGCTATTTTTTATTTACACTGATAATATTTGTATGTATTTATAGAAAAAAGCCCAAGGACAGCACTATCCCGGTATTTACTTATAAAACTTTTCTCGGATTATTTTTTCGTGAGTATGCTTACTGGGCCTCATATCCCTTGTTCTATTTATTTGTAAAACTTAAATTTACTCCAAATGCCATAACACTGACAGCGCCTTTTCTAGCTTTAATATCCGGATATTATTATTACAAAGGCAATTTCGCGGCTGCAGGCTGGATTCTGGCTCTAAGCGGAGTATTTGACTTCATGGACGGGAGGCTTGCGAGGGCTACAAATCAAATTTCAAAAGAAGGCGCGTATCTGGATTCCAACCTGGACAGATATTCCGACGGGATAATTTTTAGCGGGATCGCGCTTTATTATAGGGATAATTTATTTATGCTTATTGTTTCAATTCTTTCTATAATAGGTCCTCAAATCACAAGTTATTCAAAAGCAAGAGGAGAGTTAAACGGCGTTTCTGTAAACATAGGTATAATGCAGAGAGCAGAGAGGTATGTTCTATTATGGATTGCTTCGATTTTTCACCCTTTTATTATGATTCTTTTAAATAGACATGGTATAACAGTAGGGTATCCTATGATTATAGCGCTTATACTTATGGCTGTTTTAACAAATTACACAGCAATAGTAAGAATTATTTACTCCTTCAGACAGATATGCAGGCAATCCGGGAAACAGGTTTAAATCATTATTTTTATGCAAAAGACTTTTTCAGTTAAGACATTGGGCTGCAAGCTTAATCAATATGAATCTTCCCTTATTGCCGGGATCCTGGTTGAGAACGGATGGATTGCCAGACCGTTCGGTGAAAATGTTGATCTTGTAATTATTAATACATGCACGGTTACAAATAAAAGTGATAAAAAGTGCAGAAATTACATACGTCAGGGAGCTAATTTTTCTACGGCCGGTAGAGTGCTGGTCACTGGCTGCATGGTAGACAGAGATTCAGATTATGTGGCCAGGATGCCGGAAGTTTTCGCCGCTGTAAAAAATTCAGATAAAGAAAAGATTAATTTCATCGTTAACGATTTTTATAATCGTTCATTATTTCCGGAAGACAAACGAATAAAAAATAGTAATTTTGATGATAATACCGGATATAATGGATTTTCTAATAATGGGCAATATCCGCTCCCATTTTACAGGACAAGGGGGCTTCTTAAAATCCAGGACGGTTGCGATGGCAAATGTTCTTACTGCATTGTACCTGCCGTAAGAGGCTTGCCGGTCAGCAGAGACTTTAATGAAGTACTGAATCATGCCCGGACATTAATAGACTCAGGATGCCCGGAACTTATACTAACAGGCATAACGATAGGAAAATATAATTCTAATAGTAAAAGTCTTGCTGACCTGATAAAAAAAATTGTCAGTCTCAGCGGCAGGTTCAGAATCCGGATCACATCGATAGAGCCGAATCATGTTTCCGATGAACTGATCGGTTGTCTGGAGTTCGATAAGGTTTGCTCCCATATACATATCCCACTGCAGTCCGGTTCAGATAGAATATTAACTTTAATGAAGAGGCCTTATTCAGTAATGAATTATATGAATCTTGTTGAAAAAATTAGCAGAAAAAACAGCGATATCTCAATCGGTACGGACCTTATCATCGGCTTTCCCGGAGAACTGGAGGAAGATTTTCTTTTAACTTTAAAAGCAGTTGAAGAAGTTAAGTTTTCTTATGTTCACCAGTTTACATTTTCACCGCGAACCGGAACGCCAGCATCCCTTATGTGCAGCTGTTCTTTAAATGAAATATCAGATAGATCCCGGAGGCTTCGCAGCTTATCTGCTATGATCAGCTTAAATTATCGAAAAAAATTTTTAGGCAGAAACTTGTCTTCTGTTATTGAAAAGAATAAAACCAGAAATGGATATAAGGCTGTCAGTTCAAATTATATTAAAATGGAAATTAAAAATTCGTTGCTAAATACAGATAAAGTCGGTATAATAACTGATGTACGTCTGGATTCTGTGGAAATCGGAAGGACTGTCGGCATAGTATAATTGTACTCTTGTTATATGAAAACTATCTCAAAATTTTTAACTTGCAGTTGATGTTAAAATTCGATATTTCAATTTACAGTTAAGTAATTATATTGATTTGTATCTTTGAGATGAGCCCTGGTAATATCGAATTTGCGAACCATAATCTGTTTTGAGATAGCTTCTGATAATTATAAAGCGAGAGAAACACAATGTATATAGATACTATTTTTGGGATTAAATGGAGGGCTGCTGTCAGCCCGCTTGAAGTAATTATATTTTTTGTAGTTGTCTTTTTGATAATTACCGCATTTTCTCTTTATAAATATAACCTTAAATTAAAAAATAAAATAATACAGGCAAGGCTTCTCTTCCAGTTTAAAATTAAACAGTTCGGCCTGACTGCATTGCAGATCAGGATTGTAAACCATATAATTGAAAATCAGAAGCTTAAAAATCCGCAGATTATTTTCAGAAACCCGGATTTGTTTGAAGCATCTATCGGTGAAATTCTTGTATATCTGAAAAGCGGTGCGGAAGACGGGGAATCCCTTGTGAATATCTTCAAGGACCTCATAATCACCTATGAAAAATTATACCACTATGCAGCAGCGAGAAAACCAATAGAAAAAATATCTGATATTGAGGAGGGCGTCCTTCTGTTTTTTTATCTGAATCCTTCTGTGGTTTATGTCGGCAAACTTGTAGAAAAGGGGGCCTTTCAAATTACTCTTCAATTATTCAGGAATATTAAAAATCTTCCGGAGATTAAAACTGAAGGGATATATGAATTTTTTCTCTGGCGTTCAGGCGATGCTGAGTATATATTTAAGGCAAAAGTACTTTTATTTGATTTTGATGAAGGGCGGATTATCATCGAAATGCCTTCTGAATTTATGCGGGGCAAGGAAGTCCGTCGTCCATATATCGATGTTTTTATAGCTTCAACTCTTTCAATCCCGGAAGAGCTGAAAATAAGTGATGATGAGCAGACAGAGGAAATACCATGTACCATTCTGAAATTAAATGAACATGAGCTTGTTTTTCGTCTGGCCCAGAAGCTCGATTACCGCATTAATTATATATTAGATTTCAAAATCAACGAATTTAAAGTAGGTATCTCTATTCAGTTGATCGCGGATAAAACCATAACCGAAGGCGATATACATTACTATACCTGCAAGATTATGGTAATTTCAGAAGCGGCAAAGGCAGTACTGCATAAATTCATTAACGATAGTTTTTAAATTTACTTCCATTCTTCATCCGGAAGAGGCCTGCTGATTTCCGGATGCTCGTATTTGTCTTCAGGCACTTCTCTTTCTTTTAGTATTACAATATCTACACGTCTGTTATATGCGCGGCCCTCCGGAGTATTATTCGTATCCACAGGCCTGAACTGGCCGAAGGCAACGGCAGACATGCGCTTCTGCGGGATGTCGCCGTCGTCAGCAAAGAAACGAAGAACATTTACAGAACGGGCTGCTGAGAGTTCCCAGTTGGAATCGTATCCATGTTTTGCCTCAGGGCGTACGGGGACACTATCAGTATGTCCCTCGACCCTGACGTAATTAGGTATTTCTTTAATGATTTTGGATATTTTTTTAAGTATAGGCTTTGTATCTTTTAAAATAGCAGCGCTTCCCTGGTCAAAGAACGCGTCGCTTGCAAGGCTGATTATGAGGCCACGCTCGTCTTCACGCATGCGGACTGTACGCATCAGCAGTTCGGGTTTCAATATTTCCTGGGCATATTTAAACACGCGTGAATATGCTTTTTTTCTTTCAGTTGAAGGCAGACTGAGAATGTTTTGGCCAAGATCAGCAAGCCTTCCTTTAGAAATCGATTTTCCACCTTCCATAACGCCTACATTGCCTCTGAAGGAAGAAAGAATCATTGAAAAATCTTCTTTGCCTATAGTTGTGACTTCTTCACCCATAAGGACAATAAAAAAGCACATAAGAAGATTATTCATGTCCCCCATGGATACCATCCATGCTGGGGTGCCTTTTTTTTCGGATTTTTTAAACATTATTGCCATTACTCGCCTACTTTTTCTGATATATTATCTTTTACTGAGGCAGGCAGAAAAGAAACCAGTTTGTCTTTTGTAATTCTCGGGTTTTCACCAGAGTGCACCGATAACACGCCGGCAATAACAATTTGTTTAATCAGGACTTCCTCCTGCGTCATCTGGTCGAGCTTGGTTGCCAATGGACTTAGCACAAGATAGCAAAGTACAGCGCCGTAAAATGTTGTTATAAGAGCGACAGCAAGATAGGGGCCGATTTTAGATTTATCTGAAAGGTTAACAAGCATCATTATAAGGCCCATTAGAGTTCCTATCATTCCGAAGGCAGGCGAAAAGGTAGAGGCATCGTCGAATATTCTTTTGTTGGCATCATGCCTTATGACCATCTGTTCAATTTCTATTTCAAGTATACCGCGTACCAGAGACGGGTCTGTTCCATCCACAATAAGCTGTAAACCTTTTCGCATAAACGGATCGTCTACTTCGGCAATTGTGTCCTCAAGTGCCAGAAGACCTTCACGGCGTGCTTTCTCAGAAAAGGAGATGATGTCCATTATCAGTTCTTCGTAATTGTATGAGGAAGGGAAAAGAGCTATTTTAAATAAGTTAATCATGCTCATGACTTTTTTAATGGGAAATGCTACAAGCAGAGCTGATATTGTTCCTCCTACTACTATCATCAATGAGGCAGGATCTATAAACCAAAACGTATCTCCACCGGCTATAATAATAGCCATAGCAAGAACTGTTACGCCGGCTCCAAGACCTATAATAAGACCTATATTCATTGTTTACTCTCTCTAAATATAATTTTTAACATATTTCTATTGATTCGTTCTAATTTCCGCCTGAATTCTCTGTATATTTGACGAGCTGTTATTTAACATTTCCCGAATTATTGGTGAATCAGGGAGTTTTTCCAGGTCAGACTGAAGAGCCGTATATACAGCCAGAGCGTCCTCTTTTTTCCCTGATTCATAATAGAATCTGCCGAGCGTGAACCTGGCGCGATAATTTGAAGGCAAGCGCTCATATATCCCTTCCATAATCTTTATCGGCTCTTCGCGTTCATTTTTATAAAAAAATAATAATATTGAAAGAGCCTGTAAGGCTTCATTGTAGTCGTTCTTTAATGATATTGCCTGTCTGTAATAGTGCTCGGCTTTTTCGATCTCATATTTTGATCCGGATTTTGCGCCCTTATTGCCGTATACAAGCCCGGCAATGAAATTTAGATATGGGTTGTTGCGCTTATATGCGAATGCTTTGTTGATATGTAAAAGCGCTGTTTCAATATCTTCTTTCTCCAAATGTATAGTAGCAAGCTGTTCATGAAGATCTCCAAGCCGAGTGGTAGCCTGTTCATCTTTGTCATTTTTTTCCAGATATGCAATTTCCTTATTTATCTTTTCGATTCTGTCTGATACATCATAACGTCTGAGAGGTGAACCGGACATTATCTCTTTGCAATTTACATCCCCGCAGGCAAAAGCAGATAAGCAAAGACACAGCGGAATAATCCGGTTAATTTGATGCTTCATGGTGATTTTTATCATAACATACCTCCAGGACAATAAAAACTCTATAATTGTTATGCGGAATATTGCAATTATAATTTTGAGTTTCAATTTTTTAATAAACAAATTATACTTGAAATTTAACTATGCTTCAGAATTAATGTGACATAATTTTTTTATCAAACGCTCATTTTTATTTTTTTGTATAGATATTGGTTAATTTCTAAATTATTTTTTTCCGAAAAGATAAGTAATGGTTCTCTTTTTTTTGTTTTTTTATTAAAAAATGTTTGCAAATTGTTTATTATTTAAGAAAGTGCCGTAATAAAAATAATAACGGGCTTCTTCTTTATCCGGGGGACTTATTATAATGCTTAGCGCTATTACAAGGTCTGAAGCAAGAAGTAAAGAAATATCGCCAATCGATGAATTTGACCATAATAAAGCCTGGGGGCTTTATACAAGTGTTGATATTCATAACTGCCACCCTGATTATATCAGGGACAAAGAATTAATCCAGCAATATGTTCTACAATTAAGTGAAATCCTGAGAATGAAGTGTTTTGGAGCAACACAGTTTTCAAATATGGGTTCTGATACAAAATGTGAAGGTTGTTCAATGACGCAGTTTGTGGATTCTTCGCTGGTTTCCGGCCGTTTTGCATATAAATCTAATACCGCATATATAGATATTTTCAGCTGTAAATACTATGACCCGGAAGTCATTTCACATTTCACCCTTTCCTATTTTAAAGGCAGTGATTACTCTCTGAACGTTACTGTCAGAAAATAACCGGGAGTTATTTTAAAAATATTTGTCCTGATGTGGTGCAGGATTTACACACTATAAAATATTTTTTAAGGTAGTTCCTGAAAGTCTCCAGTTCTTCAGGAAACTGCTAATAAATTTCTTCCATTATTAGTATCGTAATTTTGGCTTCTTTTATCATTTCCATCGCAAGTTTGTCGTTATAGGGTTCCCGGTATATAAATTTTTTAATTCCGCTGTTGATAAGCATTTTTGTACATATTGAACACGGCTGATTTGTAACGTATATGCTTGCGTGATTGATGGATACTCCATGCAGAGCTGCCTGTATGATTGCATTCTGTTCCGCATGAAGCCCCCTGCAAAGTTCATGTCTTTCTCCGGACGGGACGTTGTAGAGAGTACGCAGGCAGGTTTCTTTTGTACAGTGTGCAATGCCAGTCGGCGCGCCGTTGTACCCTGTAGAAAGTATCCGCTTGTCTTTAACAATCACAGCGCCTACCTTTCTTCTGATACATGTTGCCCTTTCGGAAACATCCCTTGCGATCTTCATAAAATAATCATCCCATGACGGTCTTTCATTCATATTATTTATCCATAAAGATTTTTTGAAATTTTATTACAAAGACGCCATGATATAAAAATATCTTTGTATGTATTTTTGCATAGGAGTATTTATCAGCGTTTTAGGAATATTAAGCATTTATGTGATTATTTTTTCTGTCATCCAAAGTAATAAAACATTTTTTTTATTTATGCAATATTTTTTTATATTTTATTATACTTTTATTCGATTATACTACATTGGTATAAAATTGCAGCTGATATTGTTTAGGTGTAAATCTGAATTTTTCGAAGAAAAGCCTTATGAAATGAGAGATGTTATCGTAACCGAGATCGTATGCTACTTCTGTTACTGTTTTAAACTTCAGCATCTTTTTAGCTTCATTGAGTTTGATGTTTGTATAATAAATATTAGGGGCAAGCCCTGTGATCTTTTTGAACTTCATTGAGAAGAGAGCAGGTGACATATTCACAGAATGAGCAATTTCCGATAAATCCATGTTATCTGTGCATCCGGTTTTCATCAGCTCAATAGCTCTGTTAATCGAGTGTTTGTTGTTTTTCTCAAGTATTATATTGGAGCTCAGACAGTTTAAAAGTTTGTAGATCATTTCCTGAGCATAAAGATCAATAAGAAATTCTTTATCCTTCGTCACCCCGAAGGCAGTGGATATTATTTTTTCGATATCCGTTTGAATAAATTCGGAGTTTCCCCTGGAGAGCGGATGACGTTCACTTTCCATAGGATCTCCTTCGAATTCCTTTCTGATACAAACTTTATTGCGAATCTTATCCAGTAAAATATCGCTGATTTCAAATACCATGCCATGGCATGATTCCTGTACTTCAACAGATACTGTTAAATAGGGCGGAATTACGACAAACTCATTTTTATTATGAATAAAATCTACTTTATTGCTTGCTACAACATGTTTGCTGCCTTTGAAAATAGTACACAGTTTGTAATATTCGTAGGATTTATAATTATTTTTATAATAATGGTCGAACTCATAGTAAAATAGCCTTAGATAGTCGGTCTCGAGACCGTTAGCTAATTCGATATTCCGGTCAAAAGTATTTATTGCCTTAATATCGGGTGAATATTTGGTATATTCCAACACTCTTGTACTCTCGGTGCTTTTATATTTTTATTTTATATATAACCTGCATATCCGGAATTTTTTATTCCCATACATTAACAGAAAGTCAGATAATGGAAAATCTGTAAAAAAGTTATTTTGAACTAAGAACATTTTATTCGTGTGCTTCACACAATCAATAATTATCATATTTAAAATTTCAACTTCTTTTTAAATCCCGATAGGATTGATTTTTTACATTATTGTCATAATTCTTTTTATTGTTATAAAAGTTGCGTCAATTTTATAAATGATCAGGCAGAGTTTATGTTAAGGAAGGGAAGTGGTTTGCTTAGTCAAACTCAGAGCCCTGGAGCGCAGCAAAACAAACATACTGGGTATTAAATTCGATATATGTTACTCAACAGTAATGTAATAGTTTTAAATTTTAACTATTTTTTTTAAATCATGATTAGATTAATCTGCAAGCGAACCTTATTATACAATCAAAGCAGTTATAAAAAAATAATATACTCTTCCGGACGACTTCAGTTTAATGAATGATTCAATACCTGATGCAAGCTTAAATCAGAAAAAAAATTAGGAGGTAGCACTCGTAACAGGAGGAGTTCAGTAATGTCAGCATGATTGTATGAAAGTTATATGCTGACTGCACAAGGATCTGTTGTTTTAAAGATATTTCAGTAGATCAGCTAACACATTTTATTATTTTTACTGGAATAAGATTTTCATTTTTAACTGCAGTTTGGTTTATTTCTAATATTCTAAAAAAAGGAGGATGGGTAGTATGATTACTCAAAAGTATTTAAAATTTGTAGTTTGCATCACTATGTTATTTTTCTTTGTTTCAGTTCCGTTTGCAGCATATTCGAAGGATACAATTCGGATAGGCGCTTCAAGATCTATTTCGGGCCCTTTGAGCTTTTTTGAAGCAACCGCCTACGGGCCGAATTACAAAATTTGGGTTAAAGAAATCAATAAAAGGGGCGGTATATACGTAAAGGAATATGGCAAGAAGCTCCCGATCGAACTCATTGTCTATGATGATAAAAGTGATATGGGTACAATGACAAGATTACTGGAAAAACTAATTGTAGAAGACAAAGTTGATTTTGTTTTGGCTCCAACCAGCACAGCCCATTTGTTCGCAGGTATTTCAGTGACCGAGAAATATAAATATATCCTGATTGGCGGGGAAGGCGGACTTTCAACAATCAGAAATAAAATGAAAAATATGCCTTATCTTTTCGGCAATCTTTCTTTCTCCGACTGGTACCAGATACCGACTCTTGTCCCTATCTATAAACAACTTGGTGTAAAGTCAGTCGCAATAATTTATGTTGATGACCTTCATGGCGTTGAATATTCCGGCACCACAAAAAATGAATTTAAAAAAGCCGGAATTGAAATAAAAATGTGCAAAGGCGTACCCCTCGATATTAAAGATATATCACCATTGTTAAAAGAGGCTAATAGACTTGGAGTTGATGCTTTTATGTCTTTTACATATCCTCCTATAAGCTTTGATGTTGTTACACAGTGCCAGGCTCTGGGAATAAATTTTAAATCTGTTTTAATAGGTCCCGGCTGCAACACTGAAGCATTTATCAATGTTGTAGGAAAGAAAGCGGCTGAGGGAGTAATGGGTTTTGGTACTTTTAATACTAAAACCCCCAAACCAGGCGGGAAAAAGTATGTTAATATGTTTTTGAAATACGACAAAGCTGAAAACCTTGATTGGTGGGGTGATATTCTGTATTATGCCGGATTGGAAATGCTGGAAAAATCAATAGAAAAAGCCGGTACACTTAATATGAAAAAAGTCAGAGATGTAATGATGACTGAAAAGCTGGATACCTTATTAGGAAAAACATGGTATGAACAGCAGGGTAAAAACGGCGGCGGATTATTAGCTGTTGAATGCTATCCAGGCTTCATTGCTCAATGGCAAAACGGTGTATTCGAAGTACTGGATAAAGGCAAAGCTACGGCAAAGCCAATTTATCCAAAGCCGGATTTCCCAAAACGAGCCGCAAAGTAATAATTTTTTAATTGAATATTTATTAAACAACATATCCCGTATGGACATCACTTATAGACGGGATATGTTGTTTAACTCTGTACTGTTCAAAAAAGAAATTACTGAATCTGGCAACATCCGCATTTATAATCAGGATTATATGCTTTTTTTTATCGATGTGGTAGCTTATATCATTCTTTTAATTTTTTCGTATATAATTTATACGGTAGGTTTATCGTTATTAAACACTGGATGTTATTTTTATTTTATCATTAACTAATACGATCAGGATGCAATTATAATGATTTCTACAATTTTGGATATCGCGATCTCCGGATTATTACTTGGCGGAATCTATGCCATTATTGCTGTCGGTCTGAGCCTGCAGTATGGTGTAGCAAGAGTATTTAATGTAGCACACGGCGAATTCATAATGATAGGCGCTTTTGCTACCTTTGTTCTGCATACAGTACTTGGAATTAATCCGTTAATTTCACTTGTCATCGCAGGCCCATTTGTTCTTTTAATCGGATTTATTATTCACAAAACCATATTAAGAAGTCTTCTTCAAAGTTCCTATTCCATGGAGCATTTTGAGGGAAGATCCATAATGCTGTGTTTTGGTTTGATGTATGTGATTGTAAATATAGCAATTCTGATATTCACAAATAATCAGCGTGGATATAATTATTTAAACTTCCCTGTTGATGTGGCAGGGGCCACATTTCAGGCAAACAGGCTGGTTACACTTGTATTTGCAATTGGTATTGCATTTATATTTTATCTCTTTTTAGCCCGCACCCGTACGGGCAAGGCAATAAGAGCATCTTCCCAGGATCCTGCAACAGCCGGTCTAATGGGAGTAAATATCAATAACGTTCTTGCTTTGTGTTTCGGTCTGGGTACCTTAATGGCCAGCTTTGCAGGCTCTCTTATAAGTATGTGTTATTCCATCAGGGCAATGATGGGTATGGAATATACCATGATAGCACTGATAGTTGTAATATTGGGCGGCATGGGAAGTATTACAGGCAGTTTTATCGGAGGCCTTATACTGGGCATAGTAGGTAGCATAGTTACTTATCTTGAACCCGGTCTGGTTATGGTGGCCTTTTACTTAATATTTATCCTGCTGCTTTTAATTAAACCAACTGGTATTATGGGGAAATAGAAAAATGAATATCATATCACTTATAACAAAAAATCGGAAATATATACTATTCTTTTTTATTATCATAATTCTACTGGCAGCTTTACCTTTTTACTGGCCGGGCTATACTGTTTTATTGGTAACCAGTATATTCATGTATATTATCTTGTCAGTAAGCTGGACTCTTTTTTGTGGGCCTACCGGATATATGTCACTGGCAACCGCTGCATTTTTCGGTGTTGGCGTTTATTCAACCGCATTTCTTGGTGAAATTTTTTGTTTTCCTGCTGTAATTATAACAGCAGGATTGGTTAGTTTTCTTTTAGCTATGTTTATAGGAGTAATTACTTTAAGACTTAAGAGTGTATATTTTGCTATGTTTACTTTCGGCATTGTAGCTCTTATGAGCAACCTTGTTCTTTACCTGGAATTAACTATTACCGGCACAAGAGGAAGATTCATTGTAACAATTGATCAGAATATCGTTTATTATTATATGCTTGCGCTTCTTCTGCTATTATTACTCGTTACATATATGATTAATCGATCGAGATACGGTCTTGCTTTAAAGGCAATGGGCCAGAATGAAGAGGCTGCAGCGCATATAGGTATAAACGTAACAATGTTAAAAATCATTACCTTTGCAATAAGCGCACTATTTATGGGTGCGGCAGGCTCAGTCATGGCTACAAGATGGTCGTACATCGACAGCTCAATTGCTTTTAATTTTGATTACACTTTTATGCCCGCTTTGATGTCTATCTTCGGAGGTATGGGACAGATTTACGGTGTAATCGCCGGTTCGGTTATTTTTTCTTATTTGGAAGAATTCCTATTAACTAAACTTCCGGAATTATTCAGGCTGATATTCGGCATTATTATGGTAATTTCAATATTATACATGAAGGACGGCATATCCGGATTAATCGAAAAATGGCGTAAGGATCGTTTGAATCGTTTAGGAGAGAAAAATGCAAATTCTTAAAGGAGAAGGAGTCTGTAAATATTTTGGCGGTTTAGCCGCAGTTTCACAGGTTGACTTTCATGTTGAAGAAGGCGAAATACTTGGTCTTATAGGGCCTAACGGAGCAGGCAAGACAACTCTGTTTAATTTGATTTCGGCAGCTTTACCTCACGGTGCAGGCGTAATGCATTTCAATGGCAATAAGATAAGCGGAAGAGGGCGGCATGAAATTTGTAAATACGGTATTGCACGGACATTCCAGTCGACAAAGATATTCGGTTCTCTAACTGCACTTCAAAATGTAATGCTTGGTTCGCTTTTCGGATGTCCGGAGGGCGTTTCAATGGATGAAGCAAAAACTGAAGCTCTCGAATTACTGGACTTTGTAGGGCTGAGAGACGCTGCAGATATTCCTGCCCAGGATTTGAAAATGGCAAGTCAGAAATGGGTGGAACTGGCGAGGGCTCTATCAACAAAACCAAAGCTGCTGCTCCTGGATGAGCTTATTGCAGGGCTTAATTCAACTGAAACAGCTGAGGCTATGGAACTGGTGAGGAAAATCCATGCAAAAGGAATTACTATCATTATGATAGAGCATGTCATGAAAGCAATAATGACTATATGCGACAGAATCATAGTGTTGCATCACGGAAAGAAGATAGCAGAAGGTACTCCGAATGATATTGCAAATCATTCAACTGTAATCGATATATACTTGGGGAAATAGGATTATGCTGGAATTAAACACAGTCAATACATATTATAGAAAGTTCAGGGCTTTATGGGATATTACTCTCAGAGTTAATGAAAAAGAGATTATCGGTTTAGTGGGATCAAACGGGGCCGGGAAAACAACTTTACTGAATACAATTTCCGGGATGCTTCAGCCTGCATCCGGATCAATTAAATTCAATAATACTGAGATTGCACGTAGGCCAACAGCGGAGATTGTTCAGGCCGGGATTTCACAAATTCCCGAAGGCGGAAAAGTATTCCCGGACATGTCAATACGTGAAAATCTGGAAATGGGCGCTTATACTATTGAAAACTGGAAAAAAAGACATGAGACCTTTGTGTTGGTTTACAGGCTTTTTCCAAGACTAAAAGAAAGGGAAAAACAACTGGCGAGGACATTAAGCGGAGGCGAGAGGCAGATGCTTGCGGTCGGCAGAGGTCTGATGGCAAGACCAAAGCTTTGTACATTCGATGAACCCTCTTACGGATTGTCGCCAAAACTTGTTAAGGAATTATTCAACATAATACAGATGATCCGCGATCAGGGAATGACAATACTGCTTGTAGAGCAGAATGTCCAGCAGACACTGGAGATTTCCGATAGGGCTTATGTACTGGAAAACGGACGGATAATCTCGGAAGGGAAAGGATCAGACCTTCTGAAAGACGATAATATTAAAAAAGCTTATTTAGGTCTGTGATTATTTAAATGTCTTTATGTGCATTTATAATTTTTTTATAAATAAAAAATGGAGGTATCCAATGAAAAACAAAATGTATTTTTTATTATCTCTTTTTTTAACTGCTGCAGTTGTTTTAGCCGGCGCTGCATGTAAAAAAGAACTGCCGCCAAAAGATAAAATTATTATTGGTCAGGCTGTTTCAATGACCGGCCCTCTGGCTGTGCAGGATGCTGTTGTAAGCGGTCCATACTATGATTTATGGATAAAGGATGTAAATGCAAGAGGCGGCATTTATGTTAAAGAGTACGGTAAAAAACTGCCTCTGGAATTGAAAAAGTATGACGACAAGTCGGATGCCGGTACAATGACAAGGCTTCTGGAAAAATTGATTCTGGAAGAGAAAGTTGACTTTTTACTGCCCCCGGTAAGTACTGCACTGCTCTACGCAGCTGCTACGGTAGCAAATAAGCATAAATATATTCTTATCGGCGGTGCAGGCGGAGCAATGAAGCTTAAGGAGCTTAAGCTCCCGTATTTCTTCCAGAGTTTAAACATAGCCGAAACTCAGGTCCCTACACTTGCTGATATCCTGGTTGAATTAAAGATTAAAAAAGCTGCAATAATGGCAATTGAAGATTTGCATGGTGCTGAATATTCCCAGCTGGCTGTCCCAGAATTTAAAAAACGCGGCATTGAAGTTGTTATGAATAAAACTTATCCTATGGATATTAAGGATTTAACGCCTTTATTAAAGCAGGCAAAATCACTTAATGCCGATGCCTTGATAGGCTTTAGCTATCCGGATGACAGTATGATGGCAACCGGCCAGATAATGGGAATCAATTATAATCCAAAGGTATTTTTTCTGAGTGTAGGGCCGGCGTTCAGTTTTTATAAGGGCGCTTTCGGTCCGGCCATTGAAGGTGTAATGGGCGGAGGCGCATGGAATGAAAAATCTTCGCCTAAAGCAAAGAAATTTTCAGCACATTTTAAAGAAGTTACAGGCAAGGATATGGGCAATTACTGGGGATCAATGTTTTTCTATGCAGCAATGGAGCATTTCACTCAGGCTATAGAAAAGGCCGGAACTCTAGACCAGAAGGAAATAAGAGATATAATGGCAGAGGAGAAATTTGATACGATTTTAGGCGAATTCTGGTACGACGACAGGCAGATATCAGCTAATCACCCGGGGCAGATAGGGCAATACCAGAAGGGAGTATTCGAAGTTGTTGATTCCGGTAAGAAACGTACAGCTTCTCCTATTTTAAAACCTGCGTGGCCTAAGAAATAGGAAGGAATATTTTCAAATAAAACAAACAGGGATTTGGCAGATATATTACCTGCCGAATCCCTTGCTGTTTTTATTTATAAATTTATCCCGGAGGAAAATTCAATGGAAGTAAGAGTCAACAATCATGGATCGAATTCACTCTCTACCAAGGTATTTTTTTCAGATGAAAGCGGATTTTCAGTAGCCTCTGTAATTGTAATGGGTAAGACACACGCTGCACTTATTGACACGCAATGGACATTATCTAATGGTCATCGCGTTGCTGCAGAGATACTGGAAACCGGGAAAATCCTTGAAACGATTTATATATCCCATGCGCATCCTGACCATTATTTCGGACTGGGGCCTATTGCAGAAGCTTTTCCTGAAGCTAAGATTATTGCTCTACCTGAAGTCGCGAGTACCATCAACAAGCAGATGTTCGGTAAGGTTGATCACTGGAAAACCATAATCGGACCAACTAATGTACCTACAAAAGCAGTCAATATAGAACCTCTAGAAGAAGAATATTTTGAGCTGGAAGGGCAGCGGATTGAAATAATTCCCAAAATTATGGGCGATCTTAAATACAATACCGTTGTCTGGATTCCATCCATAAAGACCCTTTATGGCAGTGATGTTCTTTTTAACCAGGCACATCCTTTTACATGCGAGATTACATTTGAGGAGCGTAAGCAATGGCTAAAGGATATTGAGCGGCTTGAAAAACTGGGGGCTGAGGTGATTATCCCCGGGCATCAGAAACCGGGTATGCCTTTTGATTCGTCAAATTATAAATTCATGAAAGACTATCTTATCGCAACGGAAGAAGAACTAGCTAAGACAAAGGAAACGAGCGAATTCTTTTACGCCATGGCAATGCGTTTTCCGGAAGCCAATCTTATTTTTCTAAGCAATGAAATGAATGCCGCAGTATTCAAGGGCGGCAGAGACTGGAACTGGCGGGACGAATAAAGGGAGCATATTTTTTATAGAAATAAATTATCGGGACTTAAGATATAACTTATAGAAGAATTATAAACAGCCAGCAGGGATTATTTTTTTCCAAATACTTTTTAGTATTGAAGATGTCTGTCGGGGTTTATCTTATCATATAAAGAAGGAGATACGGGGTATGAAATTAAAAGGAAAAGTTGCTCTTATTACAGGCGGCGGCACGGGACTTGGGGCCGATTTCGCGCGCAGATTTGTGGAAGAGGGTGCGAAGGTCTGCATTACCGGCCGCAGGAAAGAATTGCTTGATAAAGTTGCAGAATCACTGCCTAAAGGTTCTATACTTACGTTAGCAGGAGATGTCTCAAAAACTGAAGATGCAAAGAAGATGGTGGAATCAACAATTAAGTTTGGCGGCAGGATTGATATACTGGTAAATAACGCCGGAATCGACCCGCCTGGAAGCGTTGTTGAGATACCTGTTGAGCAGTGGCAAAAGATAATCGACATTAATCTTACCGGCCCTTTCCTGCTGATGAAGGCAGCCATCCCCAATATGATAAAAAACGGCGGAGGGTCGATTATTAATATAGCTTCTCTTGCTGCACTTCGATGCATTCCGGTAATGCCTGCTTACGTTGCATCAAAAGCAGGACTGATCGGCTTAACACAGCAGGCTGCCCTTGACTATGGCCCCTTTAATATACGCTGCAATGTTGTTTGTCCCGGTGCCGTCAGGACCGAAATGCTCCAAAACGCGATGACACCGTTGTCCCAGACGCTTAATACTGATATCGCCGGTACTATGCTGTGGATGACCAAATTTACTCCTCTGAAACGGCCTGCAACCCCCGAAGAAATATCAGGGATTGTTGTTTACCTTGCAAGTGATGATTCGTCTTTCATGACAGGCGCAGTTCTGCCCATTGACGGCGGAGCATGTGTTGTTGACCCGAACGGCTCTGCTGTCGCAAGCGCAGGAACGGGCTGGGGCGGAGGAAAGTAACATTATAAAACAAAAGACGGCCTGGTTACATTGGCTCCTGTATTAAATCAGTTATATGAGTAAGAAAAAATACGGTCGATTCCCTCGTGGTGCTATTATAGCAGGTTTGGATTTGATAAATTATAAAGTTCCTGCAGTTGGATATTTTAAATTTAGAAAGGATAGATTTTTAGTCCGGCATTATCGCTCTATAAAATGGTTCCGTCCCGGATCCGGAAAGACAGAGATAGAAGAGTAGACTTGCTGTAAGAAGAGCGTTCGAAGCAAGTGGTATGCTTGGCCAGGGACAGTGTTCCGGAGCGCTGCAAAATAAGTACAATGGCTATTTATCGATAGGAATAATGATAAAAGCTTATTAAATAATTTACTCATCTTGACTGACTTTTTCAGGCTGCGACAAGCAGCCGAGATAGTTCCTTGAAAACTGAATTTCCATTTGGCAATTTCTTAA
>JAFGSG010000059.1 GCA_016934735.1 Spirochaetota bacterium
TAATTAAATATTGATGTAACCATTGGGAACTGATTAAGGTAAAAATCAGGTTTTTTATTTGAGTAAACAATAAAAAATCTGATTTTTAGAAGTTCCCTTATCTTAAAAATTAGTCAATTTTAATATTTTTGAAGTAGGATTAAATTATTTATTGACAATTTATGAGCATATGCTCATTATTATACCAGAGTATTAAAATGTCAAGACCAAAATGCTGCAGAAAGATCGGATGTGCTCCGGATAATAAATATTTTAAACCAAGAGGAATTCCATTTGCCCAGATCAACGCAATTATCCTGACTCTTGATGAATTTGAGGCAATCAGGCTTGCTGACATGGAAGGATTATACCAGGAAAAAGCAGCAGAAAAAATGAACATTTCAAGACAGACTTTTGGAAGAATAATAGAATCAGCGCATAAAAAAGTAGCGGATGTTTTAATAAACGGAAAAGCATTAAAAATAGAAGGCGGTGAAGTGTCAATGGATAAGACGAAGCCGGTTTGATCACCGGTATGAAATTAACGCCTTCACAGATTAAGCATATAAATTTTTTTTAACCGCAATGCGGGAAAATAGATTAGAAAATAATTTAATAAAAATCAGGAGACCACGATGAAGATAGCATTACCGTCAAATCAAAGCAGAGTAGATGAACACTTCGGGCACTGCCCGTATTTTACAATATTTACAGTGAACGAAAACAATAAAATAATCGCTGAAGATAAAGTTAATTCAGCCGCAGGATGCGGGTGCAAGACCAACATTGTTGAGACTCTATCGCAGATGGGAGTTGACCTTATGCTCGCAGGCAATATGGGCGAAGGCGCAGTGAATGTACTGAATAACTGGGGGATAAAGGTGCTCAGAGGATGCTCGGGTGATGTAAAAGCGGTTGCGGAAGATTACCTTGCAGGAAAACTTCAGGATTCAGGTGTCGGCTGCAGCGAACATGCGGACGGCTGCAACTAGGATTAACTTGAAAAGCCTGTCTGTTTGACGGCGGATTAATCTCTGCCGTCAAACATATTTTTATACAAACAAAGATATAGCGGAATGTTTAAGGGAAAACTTCCTTGATTTTCATCAAAACCTATCGAATTATTTTATTTCTTAAATTTGAAAAAGTCAAATTAATTGCTGTTGACTTTTTTAAACATATACTTATTTCTATTATTTATCGACAAGTCCATTAAATATGACTAATATAAGGAGAAATTTAATGAAGAGAATAATTATTATTCTTGTATGCATTGCTGCTTCATTTGCCCTATTATCAACTGTCAGAAGCCAAAGCCTTGGCCAACGAATAAAGAGAGCGGCGTGCGAAAAAGTCTGTGAAAGAAATTATAGGAACTGCATGGAAGCCGATAAAGACGCTAAGGGAGAAGATGGATATGTATCGGACGTAAAAGATGCGGCAAAAGAAGAATCATGCGCGCATGCAAGAGAAAAATGCATGGAAAAATGCGACGAGCTATAAATAAACATTTTATTCCTTCTCATAAAAATGACAGGGTGCGAAGAGAATTAAACATGCTATTAATTTTTAAAAAACTCTTCGCGTCCTGTACGAGATCTTTTAATATTCGTAATCATATTTAATAATCTTTCCCCTCTTCTATAAACACAATATACATATCGATTTTATCATCGCTTTTATCATCCACAACAGCAATGCCTTTACTATAAAAATAAATTATGTCTTTGCTGTCGTTATCCCTTTTAATAATCTGCAGGTTTTTATTGCCATAGTTAAAGATAAAAAATTCAATCCCCCTGCTTAAATCAACCGAATCAACAGTAATCCTCTGATTATTTAAGCCTGCGATTGCGCATACGTTATTTGAATTTAAAAAAAATATTGCTTTCTGAAAATTATAATAATATATCTTATCAAAGACAATTTTTACCGGAGCCTGTATTTTAAATACATCGCTAAATAACTCCTTCTTTTCTTTCAATTCCGAAATTTTATCAGGATATCCTTTCAGCGCCATAATATCATCAGCGCTTTGATTTAAAAGGATTCTCTCAGCTCCGATTCCGGGAGCAATCAGGGATGCGTCGTTTCTAATGCTGAGATTTATTGTGTTTTCAGAAACAGATGCCGAAAGAGTTATTATGAATATTATAATTAAGCTTTTCATTTAATGTTGAAAATTAACTTTAATAAATTCTTGTAAAATATAAAATATGAGCTATACTTTATTCTTATAATTATAAGAATGTCCATCTATTTTCCGATAAAAAGGATATATTATGCAGATACTTGTCACCGGGGGTGCCGGCTACATTGGGAGCCATACATGCGTTGAGCTTTTATACGCAGGATACGATGTTACTGTTATTGATAATTTAATAAACAGTAAAGAAGAGTCTTTGAAACGGGTGCAGGAAATAACCGGCAAAAAACTAACATTTTATAAAGTTGATCTTCTTGAGAGGAAAGCTTTGAATTCGGTTTTTGCAAAGTCAAAGATTGACGCTGTAATCCATTTCGCCGGATTAAAGGCTGTAGGCGAATCTGTGCAGATACCGCTAAGGTATTACCAGAACAATATCACAGGCACTCTGATGCTCTGTGAAATTATGAAAGAACATAATGTGAAAAACATCGTGTTCAGTTCGTCTGCTACTGTTTACGGTGATCCTCATAAAGTACCCATAACCGAAGACTTCCCTTTATCCGCGACAAATCCCTACGGCAGGACAAAGCTGATGATCGAGGACATCCTGCGCGATCTTTATATAGCTGACAAGTCAATGAACATCGCAATATTACGCTACTTTAACCCTGTAGGCTCCCATAAAAGCGGGCGTATAGGCGAATCTCCTAATGATATTCCCAACAACCTGATGCCGTATATTTCGCAGGTGGCAGTAGGAAAACTTAAGATACTCAGTGTTTTCGGAAACGATTACCCTACTCCTGACGGCACAGGAGTGCGCGATTACATTCACGTAGTAGATCTGGCCATCGGGCACCTGTACGCACTCAAAAAGCTGGAAACAAAGCCGGGTATTGTGACGTACAATCTGGGCACAGGAAAAGGGTACAGCGTGCTCGAGATGATAAAGGCATTCGAGAAAGCTTCCGGAAAAAGCGTCCCGTATAAAATCGTTGAAAGACGCCCGGGGGATATCGCGGCGTGCTATGCCGATCCTTCAATGGCAAAAAACGAAATGGGATGGGCAGCTAAACTCGGTATTGATGAAATGTGCGCGGACACATGGCGCTGGCAGTCGGCAAACCCTGACGGGTATTAAAGGTAAAAGCAATCATGTATCAGCAATAACTGCTCAGGAAATGTTCTGAATAAATAAGCTATTATTCTCTTTCCCTATAATGAAATACGAGAAATATCTGAAATGAAACCATGATTGCATTAATTGCATATAAGTATATAACATAATCCATACTGTATAATATCTTATGAGCTATCCCGCTGATATATCCGACAACCAGAAAAAAATAAAAAGTCGTGCTTAAACCTTTAACATTTTTAGTTTTTAAAGTTCTCGCAATCGCAAAAGGCCATGAAACACCGAAGCATATGAGCATTACCAGTTCAAATACTGTTTTTTCAATATACATCTTTATTTATCCTGTGAAGTAATTGACACATCGAAAACAGGTCAACATACGAAGTCAATGGAATTTTATTATTATTTCCTTTAAAAATAGTTATTGCTTTTAAAGTATGCAGTCAATATTTACATATCAATCAATAAGAAAAATGTTGCAAGTTATAACACATAAAATAAAAAAAATATTTTTTTTAATAATCGGCTTTATATCCTTAAGCCTGCCTTTGTATGCTGCAAAGCCTATAGCTGCTGTCACTGGAGTTAAAGCCGGAAGCATGAGGCTGATGAGCGTTTCTGTTCTGCTTGAAACCCAGCTGATAAATTCGATAAACAGCGCAGGCGTTTTCAGCATTTTAAATCCCGAACTCTTAAAAGATCAGTTGACAAGATATAAATGTACGGATGAAGAATGCGTGCTCGCCTTTGCAAGAACAGCTAAAATTAATCTGATAATACGCGCAGAGGTAGAGGATAAGGGTAGCTCAATTGTCTATAGTATATATGCGCAGGGAATTAATTCGCCGTATTACGGAAGGATTGCGTATAAATACAGCGCTGAAATCCCGCTTTCAGGACTCAGTATTTCCACAATAGAATTTAAATATTTATCGGAAGAACATGCAGTATATTTTGTATCCGGCCTGCTGAAAAATTATAAAGCGCAGTTCTTTATCAATGCAAATAAAATAGATTCAGAAGAAAGCGTAACCGGGGATTTTGATCTATTCAGGTATGATAATATTTATTCAGAAAAAGATGATATTGCATCATATAATAAAATCGGCAGGGTCAATATCAGCAACGAAGGAGTAATAAATGTATCCCAAGGGATTGAAGTCCGGGATAATGATTTTATTTTTATTACATTCAATCAAAAAGCGGAATTCATTGAATCTGTTTTTTACGGCAGAAAACGCGAAATGGTTTTTGAGAATAAACCGTTAACTGATACTGCAATTTTCTTTTTCTCTACAGTACCTGCCAGCGCTCTAATGCCGGTCCTGGCTCCGCTCAGCCATTATAAAAACGGCGACTACTCAGGCCTGTCGTTATGGGCGCTTAATTTTTTACCATATTTATACATCGAGTATAAAGGACTCACAAATCGTCCGGACTCATACAGGAATGACAGACGGGATATTTCTGCACAGACTTCTGCTAATTACCGCTTCGGCCTGTATATGCTGTTCTGCGGAGGGATTCCACTTGTAATCGACTCTTTCAGCAATCGAATGCTTTATCAGGCAGCCGGATATATCAAACAGCCGTATATTGGAAATACAATGTCAGCTGTATATCTTTCGCTGATATCAGGCGGAGGAGGTTTATTTTACAGAGGGTACAGGCTTGAAGGCTATTTATATTTTCATCTGCATAACATTCTGCTTTATATGGCTTTAAAAAAATTATATCCGGACGAGAACTATAACCATGATGCGAACTCATACGTTAAGGAAAACAGAGATAAAAAAAAGGCGTACGCTTATCTTGGCGCACTGGGAGTGTTAAAACTGATTGAGATCACGCATGTCATCCTTGTTAAGGACAACATCCGGAACGGCAGGCTTCTCGAAGAAAGTTTCGGATTCGGCCCGGCTGTATACAGAGACCCAAACGGAATTTCTTATGGTGCGCAATATACGTTAAGATATTAATAATTTTTATTTGCAGGCCACAAACATACAATGTCACAAAGAATTAAAAATATCCTTAAATTTATTATACTGATTTCGTTAATTTATGTATCAATAATTATAATTTTCCCCCTATCTTTGACAACTGCTCAAACTAAAGCATCACCAAACGGTGTTGCTGTGTTCGGTATACCTAACAATTACTCATCAGACATAGCTCTTACAGCAGAGGCAGTAGAACGCGTAAAAAAAGTCTTTGCAGACTGCGGAAGATTTATGCCTGTCAGCCGTGAGGTCGAAACAGCGTACAGCGAAGCTAAAAAAGACATGCGCGCAGAAGAAAACATATACACTAAAACTGCAAAGCTTCTGGACCTGGATCTATATATTATGTTGTCTGCTTATCAGCTAGGTAATTTTCTTTATTCGGATATCAGCATAGTTCCGATCAATCACCAGTATAAATATTTAGAAAAAAAAATCAGATTAAGAAGTAAAATTAAGTTTAATATCTCATTAAAAGCCGGGAAAGAAATTGCTATATTACACTATAATCTGCCTGTAAGCGCTGCTGTTATTAAAGTTTATGAGAATGATACATATCTTATAAATGCCGGAGAATGGCAAGGAATAAAAAATAACGAAAAATACAGACTGCCTGACTGCGATGTTCAGATAATCAAGACAGGGCGCTTTGAGTCTATTGTAAAAATATCCGCGGAAAAAAAAGAAGGCGATAAATTACAAATAGATATATTTCCGGATGTAAATAAAATAGTTGATGAACTGGATGAAGATATATCCAGAAACACAATCAATAGATACGAACTTGGAACTCATGGCGAGGCAGAGAAAAGATTTATTGAAGGTATATGCGTTGTAAATATGTGCGGCAATGTTTGCGTTCCGAGTTACGGCGCTTTTCTTTCAACTAGCTACCTCGGCTTTAAAGATTCAAAGGCCGATCTGCCGGGAGTCGCGCTATCTGCAACGATTATTGCAGGGCAGCTTTTACTCCCCGAACTAATGACCGATTTTAAAGTAAATTTTTTTCCATGGAAACAGGACAGCAATAAAACTGAAAAAATGCAGGATCTTCAAAAATTTCTCTGGTTATCCCTTCCGATCACTTTCTCCACTGCGTATATGGATCAATTGGCGTATCAATTTAGATCCACTGAACATCTTCCTCCTTTTTTTAAGGATAAGGATAATATAGCTGCAATTTTTTCTCTATTCCTGCCAGGAGGCGGGCTTTTTTATAAAGGACACAGGCTTGCGGGGTGGAGTTTTTATTTCTCTGAAATGGCTGCAGCCGCATACACTGTTTACAATTACGGAAGCGATTCAAGTAAATACGCTTTATACGCGCTTGGAATCATTAAGCTGATTGACATTGCTTATGCATATATTACCAGCCCATCATATTCTTTTTATAATCTTGAAAAAGAAAGAAAAATAGAACCTGTTTCTTTAAATATGGGAATCAAAACAGGGCATAACCGTGACCAAATATATAACATTATAGTTACTTCAGCTTTTTAAAACAGCAATGAATTCATAGAAAGTGCCTTCTGATCTAACTTTTCCTAGATTGCAATATCTATAACTAAATTTTTCCTCTTGAGAGAAATGTTATATTTTTTTACAGATCGCTCACTAGTTTATTCACGCTCTCTCTTGTAAAACCAATCGTTGCACCCGGACCCTCCTGAATAATTTCTATTATTATGCTGCCTGAATTATTAATTGACATATAAATAAAATTAATGATAGTCTGCGAACATAGCAATAAAAATTGTCTATCTGCTGTAATAAATTCTTTTTTGAATAGAAAGGATCATACATGAAAAGATTACTAACCATTAGTCTATTATTTTTTTTCTTAACAGTACTTAGTGCCTGCGAGACTCTTCAAAGAAACGATAAAAAAACAGGATGCATGAGCGGAGACTGCAATAACGGACAGGGCATATATGTTTGGGAAAACGGATCACAATATACAGGAACATTTAAAGACTCAAAATTCGACGGCGCAGGAATATACGCCTATCCTGATGGTAAAAGCTACAAAGGACAATATAAGGAAGGAAAGATGCATGGACAGGGTATATTCACATTTACTGACGGCAAAAAGTATTCCGGTGAATTTAAAAATAATGAAATGAACGGAAAGGGAGAATTCACTTATCCGGACGGCAGGAAATATACCGGAGAAATTAAAGACGGTTATCCGGACGGGCAGGGCACTCTTCTATGGCCCGACGGATCAAAATACATAGGTGAATTTCAAAAGAACATTATGCAGGGCAAAGGAAAGCTTATTTCTCCTAATGGAAAAATTCTTGAAGGTAATTTTGTAAATGGCATTTATGTGGATAAAAAAATTAATAAGAAGAAAAAAAATACTGGTTAAAATTTAGACCTGATCAAATATATATTTTCACAAGCTATATCTTTACAAATCCGATTCCCGGGCCAGATTTTACATACAGGCTGTCCTTTGCCTCGTAAATATCGCCATCCATTTGATAAAAGAATTTGCCTGGACAAATTATTTTTAATTCAGACACAACATTATCATAATGATCCGGATGCTTAATGGAAATCCCTCTGCGGATCTTGTTGAAGTTCAGCAACAACTCGGCGGGTTTCATCCCTGTGGCAATGAGATGGAAGGCGTTTTTCTTTTCATATGCGCGCGGAGTCAGTGTAAAGCCGATCATGAGATTCGCTATCGTTGCCGAGAATATTGCTAAGATATCCCTGAACCATAATTCTTTTCCATCAGCAAATACTTTAATATTCATTCTGCTGAATATCCCTTTGTCTTTACTTTTAAACAACACTTGCCGGATTGCCATAATAATCACCTTGACCGCTTTCATCCTGCTTTTATTACCGCCCTTGTTGAATTCGTAAATAAAATTTGTAGTAAATCCTAGCCCGAATAAAAAGCAAAGCATATCGTGAACTTTCATTGTATTTCTGTATACAATTTGAATTTTATTTTTATTGCGTATAGCCGTAATTAACTTTTTTAAAAGTTCCTCGCCTTTTCCCTTAAGATTATAAGATCTTGCGATAAAATTCATTGATCCGTCCCTGAGTATAAGAATATTCGGGAGTTTGCTCTTCTTATATATTGCAGTAAACTTCGAAAGTACCAGATGAATTGAGCCGTCTCCGCCCGATATTGCGAGATAAGATATATTTTGTTTCTTAAAGTCTTTTGCTGCATTAACTATGTCATCCGCGTTTTGCGTTAACCTGATATCAACCAAATCCCCTCCGATCTTTTTATAAAAATCAACCGGATCGGTTTTCATTTTTTTTATTTTTTTTGAATGCGGATTAATAATAATTCCTATCTTTGCCATGATTAATTCCGAAAATTAATTAATAATGAAATTTTGAATAATTCTAAGTATCCTGTCCATTAATAAATAATAAAATATACGGAAAAATATTTTTGTTGATTTATTTTGTAACTTTATTTAAATTTGCTCTTTATTTTAACCAACAGAAGCGGCTAATATGGAATGTGTAATCTTTTTGAAATTCTTTCTGCTCATTATCATAGGTCTGATAATGGGTTTTCTCTCATCTATCCCGGTCGGCGGTGTTCAGCTTGAAGTTGCAAAAAAAGCAATAAACGGGCATCTGGCTCCCGCTATAGCTATCGCGATAGGCTCGGCAACTTCGGATTTTATTTACGGCGTATTGACTATTTACGGACTCGGCGGATTTCTTTTTCATAAGGAATTCAGGATAGGCCTGTACATACTTGGAATAGTTGTCCTTCTGTTTTTATTTTTCCGTTCATTAAATGAGTATAGAAGCGGGGCAGTCCATTATGAGAAACGCCTTGTTTATAAAAAAAGAATGTCTTTTTTTACAGGCTTCACGATTGCAATAACAAACCCGGGCATGATAATCTGGTGGATCATAGGCTTTAAAATATTTCTCGATTTTAACCTTTTTGAAACTATCACCCCGCTTATTAAAATGATCTTTATTGTATCCGGTTGTATCGGATTGTCAGGTTACTTAATTTTTATTGCCACTATCCTGAATAAAATGCAGCAATCCGTTTCAAAGAAATTTTTAAAAAGGATGAATATATGTCTGCTGGTTTTACTCGGTATTTTAATAACTTATTTTATTGTTAAACTTATTTCCCTGATATTTAACTATCACACTGTTTTACCGTGATTGCATTTAAATGCCGATTATGGAAATATTTTTTGAATCCGCATAGTTTTTCACTTTCTCAACATCAATAATAAATATGCTGTCCGCTTCCAGCGCAAGCGATGAACATTCGCTTTCGGATAATACTTCAAGCGTATCCAAACCGACAGCAGGTATATCGAATCTCTTGTCCTGATTTGCTCGTGCTGCTTTACATACGACAGTGCCTGTTTTCCCAAGCAAAGCACCGCGACTGATTGCTGCATTTGTACCCTCAACTGCTTCAACAGCTGTAATGACTTTGTTCTTAACCACAATTGTCTGTCCGATATCCATTGAAGCAAGCTTCTTTGCGTATTCAATGCCGTAATCAGCATCCTGCATTTCCTGTTTTGAAGGTTTTTTTCTGGTAATCACTCCTTTTTGGACAATCATATCTTTAAGATAAAAATCCTGAGGTTGAATTTCTATACTGATTTTTTTTAATTCCTTTTCAATAATACTGAATATGGACATATCGTTGCCGTCTTTAATCTCTCTTAACAATTGAAAAGCTTTTAAGTCAAAACCCCTTCGTTCAAGAAAAGCTCTTTTATCTATTTTACCAAGCATTAATATTTTATTTATATTATTTTTCTTCAGGAGATTGATTATATTTTTTATTTTTCCGGGAGCGGATTCAAAAACAATGTTTCTGATAAAATCAAATCGTTCTGTTTCCCCCTGCAGTACAATTATAAGGGATAAAATCCCTTTCTTCAAAAGTCTTTCCGCCAGTATAACGGGCAATATCCCTTCGCCTGCTATTAATGCTGTTCTATCGTTAATCATTTATCTACAGAACGCGGCGGCTGTTTTAAAATTTTTTTCCTCTGCTGGAGAAGCTGATCTTTGTAGCTTTTTATAATAGGGTCAAGGAAGGAATAATATCTTTTCATTTCGTCTTTTCTGGATGAGTGCCCTGCGAACACGACTCCTACAAAAATATTTCCTTCATCGTCCTGGAACATATTTTTTATTTCGCAGTAAATTGTGACAGGCGCCTGCAATTTAAAGACAATATTAAAAAGAAAGCCTTTGGTAGTCTGAAAATATTTTTTAAGATTTTCATCAGTTATGTAAAGTTTGGCTCCTGATCTGCTTAAGTTGACAATCTGCTGATTGGTCTGAACATAGACAGTGTTGGCATCTTTAATCCTGTTGACAAGCTTTATCAGAAGACCTTTCAGTAAAGAAACATCTTCCATTGTCAGTATTTTTGATTTTGAAACAGCCTGAACATGCGCGAACGGTATCTGGGCGCCTGCGTCTGTAATGTATATTACAGGCGCGATAATAATGGATTTATACCCTTTTTCATTATATCTCATTATATGATCATGAAGCCGGTCGCCGAATAATTCCTGAATATCTATTATTTCCTCACCGGCACTCTTGAACGTGCCGGGGTTGCCTATATCTTCAATAAAAAATATTTTTTTTGTTTTTTTTATATTATCAAGAATAGGATCATCCTGGCTGAAAACATCGACCCTAAAGATGTCGCTGAAATTATAATTCTCGCTATGAAATTGATCGAGTAGTACTTTTATGGTTGTAGGTATCTTGTAATTTGAAATATCAATCGCGTGTTTGGATACAATAAAGTTGGATGCCATCACCTGCTCGGGATTGACCTTCAAACGTAGTTCTTTTCTTACATCAGCAGCTCTTTGAAATTTTTTAATAACGCATCTGAAAAAACCAGGCCCTTTTGTCTCCGCTACTTCAAAAATAATCTCAAAATATCTGTCCAGAAGCCCGTAAACAGTTATTTTATTGTTTTCTGGCTGAAAATTAGGGTCAGTAACTATATCAATGCTTTTATCATCTAAAATATTGCTGATCTGAACAACTGTTTTCTGAATGTCATACTTTACATGTAATGTAAGATTATTTATATTCTGTTGAAAAAGTTCTATTATTTTATCTAAAGAATCAATAATTTCAAATTTGCGATCAGTTTTTTTCAGTTCAACGAATTGGGTCATTGACTGCCTTCCCGTAATGACATTTTTTATTCCTGAACAATCCGTCAGTTAATTGTTATATTTTATATTATCATTAAAATATAATCACATAACTTTTTCATTCTTAATTAAAATTTTTCAAGGATAATTGTTCTTTGGTTAAATTATCGGTAAAATGCTGTTCTTTTTTTATATTGTTTAAATATATGCTGATAATTCTGTTCACATCGCTCTCGCCGTCGTAAAATAAATTTATCACAGGTTTATTATAATCTCTTTGAATATTATGAAATATTGAAGTGGTTATGTTGCCGGGCATGCACCCGAAAGGAGCGCAGTTCACAACCATGTTTGCTCCGTCTTCGAGAAAAACGATAGTTCTTCCGATTGTAAGTATAACTTCGCCCTCAAACTCAACAGGCACATACCGCCTGCCTGCTTCAAGAACTCTCTCAATTGGAGGTTCTGTCCTGTCCGGAATATATTCCTGCAGAGCATGTTCAAAAGCATGCATCCTGTTTATCATGTAGCTTGTTTTAATATTTACGCCAAGTTTTTTCAGCAGACCGGGATTGTCTATCCGGTTAAAGTATCTTTCCATCCATGCAGTATAAATGACCCATTCGGACATTGGGGACAGCCATGCTTCACCACCGCCTGCTTCTATATGCTGGATGACATTATTGTTGCAGAATAAATTTGATCTTACATAAATTTCGCCTACGATCCCCACCAGCGGCCTATTGCCCGATTCAACCGGAATACCTGACAGCTTGGTTAAGGCTTGTCCCGTCATTTTTATAAGATTACCTTTTTTTTCAATACCTGACTCCACTTCAGAAATTATCTCTTCGGCCAGGATATCCGTTTTGCCTTTATTTCTTTCATACGGCCGAATACTGTAAACGCATTTTGACAGGATATCGCTTGCCATGATTATATCAAGAAGATAACGCGTAAGGCCTCCGCCCATGCCCATATATGAATTCGCAGAGGATGGCGAAAAGATTTCCGCGTCACCCATGCTGTTTTTCATAAGTATACTTTTATGAAGAATAGAATACTGGCCGAACCTGCACGGCCCCTCTGCAGTAGGCATAAAAAGTGCATGCTTTGACGGATTCGCTTTTGTCTCCTTTAGTTTTTTAAGAAAGCCGCCGATTGTAACGCATGCCGGAAGGCATTCGCTTCCTCTTGTATTGTTTTTCCCGAGTTCAAAAGCCGTGTTATCCTCAATCGGCAAAGCCTCAGCATCAAAACCGTATGCACGGAACGCTGCGGCAAAAAATCTTGGCGCTATTTCAAACATGGGAGGAAACCATATCTTTTTATCATTTGCCTTCCATGATTTACTGAAACTTTCTACAGCTTCATCAGGGGCGGTTTTTTTTCTTTTCTTTTCCAGAATTACATCCATAAAAGCTTCTATCCTGGTAAGGTAACCTGTTTCAGATCCATGCTCATCAAGCTCAATGATCAGATAAGGCTTGCCGCGCATAATGTCTTCAAATCTGCTTAGAATAAAAGAATCAGGTCCGCAGGAAAAATTTGTAAAATAAACAGGAAAAATATTATTATAATCTTTTATTTTTTTTGAAATACTCAGTATTTTTTCGCCATAATTCCAGTACATATGCGGTATTCCGGACTTATTCTCATCAGGATTGATAAGACAATCATAGGGAAAAACAATAATATCATTAATATTTAATCTTTCAGTCAGTCCAAGATTTATAATCTTATCAAATAAATTATAAGGTCTTCCAATGCAGATTATGCCAATCTTATGCTGGTTTTTCAGCTCCTGCAGCAGTTTGAGACCATATTCATATTTATCTTTCAAATATTTATTATGCTGAGCAAGAGCATTATTATATGCCGTCGAAATATCCTGCCTTGACAGATCAAACCGTTTGAAGTTTCCATAAAGTTCATTAATTATAACTTCCGGCTTCTGCCTGAAGTCTATACTCGGAGAAATGATTTCTTTATTTAAATTCATCGTTTCCCTGGCTACTGAAGGATAGGTTATAACATAGGGACAGAGCATACGCGGCATACCGTTATCCTGCTTTTTTTCACTCAGGGTTGCCGGATAAAACAAAATGTCGGTGTCTTCATCTTCAGCAAGTTCTTTCACATGAGCAAGGCTGAGTTTGACAGGAAAACAGAACTCGGACTTTGAAAGACGGACAGCTTTTTCCTTTAAACTCCTGTTCGATTTACCTGACAATGTTATTTCAAAGCCAAGATTTTTAAGAAAGGAATCCCATAAAACAATATGGCTGTACATTGAAAGAACATAAGGGATGCCGACCTTAATTTTTTCTTTTAAACTTAAATGATTTTTAACAGCCGTATTTTTAATAAAAGCATTAATAATATCGGAATTGCCCTTGAAATGATCACGGGACGAAGTTCGTTTCTTCTCCTCAATGGTTTCCTTGCCGCACATAAATCCCCAGTACTCCCTAATTCCGCTGCCAAGCCTGACTTCAGTAATTGTACATAAATTTGCGCATTTATCGCATTTACTGTATTTAAGTTCGATCTTTTGATCGAATATATCCATTCCCCTGAACTTCGGTCTTCCATCCGTCCTGTCCAGAGAAATAAGGGCTGCACCCAATGCCCCCATTACATGGCAGAAAGGCGACACGACAATTTCCCTCTGCAGAAGAGATTCCAACGCTGCGACAATACCTTTGTTGCGGGCAGTGGCGCCCTGAAAGAATATCTTTTCCCCCGTTACAGGCCTTGTACCTACAACGCGGTTAAGATAATTTTTTGCAATTGAATTGATAACACCTGCCAGCACTTCTTCCCTTGAAAATCCTTCCCGTAAAAGTTTGTTTATGTCCTGTTCCATAAATACAGTACATCTGTCCGATGTATGCGGAGTCCTTAACCCAAGCACAAGATCGCCTATTTCCCTGATATCAAATCCGAGCCTTTGAACCTGCTCTTCAATAAATGAGCCTGTGCCTGCAGCGCAGACAAAGTTCATATTGCAATCCACAACGTTTCCATTCTGCGCCCTAATGTACTTGGAATCCTGGCCGCCTATCTCAAAAATAGTTTCAATAGAAGGAGTAAAAAACACCGCACCTTTAAAGTGAGCTGTTATCTCATTAATAATAGAGTCTGCACCAATTACTTTTCCCACTAGCTTTCTGCCTGATCCTGTAGTCCCTGTACTTACTATGTGTAATTTTTTACTGCCGGCGATTGCATTAAGCTCAGTAAATAATTTTCCTGTTGCTTCAATCGGATTTCCATTTGTTCTTCCATATATATCAATTAAAACATCGCGCTTTTCAGCATCTACTACAACAAGTTTGGTGCTTGTAGAGCCAATATCAATTCCTATGGATACAGGCAGATTATCAGATAATTCACTCTGAATTCTTATTTCAAGATTATTTGAACAATATTCTTTCTTTGCTGTAAAATTTACCGGTTTGGAATATTTTATTTCAAGTTTCTTCAGTTCCACTTTTTTATCTTTTTCGTTCCGGAATACAACCGGTCTTTTACAGCTATTGCCGTTTAATATAACAGAACCGATAGCTGAAAAAAAATGTCCGTTATCGCTAAATACAGGATTTTTTACGGTCTCCTTGATCCACATTCTTACAAGCGGATTAAGGAACAGACCGCCGCAGAAAAGAATATCTTCTGAAGGGATGCTGCCTTTAAACACAGACTGAAGCATAGTCGCGCATACGCCTCTGCATAAACCCGACCACATCTCTTCTTTGGAATAGCCTTCCTGCTGTCTGTGTATAAGGTCCGATTTCGCAAATACAGCACAGCGCGTGGCAATGTCAGGAGCTTGTTTGATGAACGGTATTGATGCGATATCTTCATAGGTAAAACTCATCCTGTGCATCTGCTCATCAAGAAACGAACCAGTGCCTGCAGCGCACAGAGAATTTTCGCTGTAAGCCTTGAAATTTCCGACCTTGTCGAGTTCAATTAGTTTTATTGAACCCGATCCCACATTAACTATATATCTGCATTTATTTTTTAAATAATGTAAACTTTCAATTATGGCGGATATTTCGTCAGCTGTTTCTGACTTATCAAAAATATTTGCAAGCAGTCCCGCATGCGCTCCTGAAAAGACAATCCTCTCAACATTCAGGAATTCATCTTTGCTCAAAAGGCAAACAATCTCTTTTTCAGGATCACCGAAATGCTGGCAATATGTATGCGGTACAATTGATCCGCTCTTATCTGTATTAACAATCTTTAAAAATTTTGTCCCTGCATCGACTCCTATCTGCATAATCACTTACCCGAGAAAAATTTTTTTTATAAATACTTTTTAAACCTGAATAAATAATATTAACTCAATTATTTAGCAAAATGATAAGTTGGATAATCTACCGTTTTTTGGAGAGAAAGTAAATAAAAATTTTTTATGAGGGAATTAATCCTGTTTTTTATCTTTTTTTAAAAAATTTGAAAAACTCTTTAAATCTTCAGGTTTAAATTTAGAACTTAATGCTGCTATATTTTCCAGTTGTATTTCTTCATATACTTCTTTTCTGTGTACAGCAATTTTTCTGGGTGCCTTAATACCTAATTTGACCTGGTCATTCTTGATTTCAATGATAATTACTTCGATTTCATCACCTATCATAATGCTTTCGTTAAACTTTCTTGCCAATACAAGCATATAATTATCCTTTACTTTGACCTAGATTTTTCATCTCATCAAGTATTTTATGTTTAACGCTGTATTTATCGCTTAGAGAAATGACCTGCCTTCCAAGTCTTTTCTTTGTATTTATTATAATCGGGCCCTGAAGGTTGGCGGTCATATCCGCCGGGTTTGCCGGGATTGTTACGATCGCGAAAACAAGCAGAGACTCATCCTCTTCCGCTTCAACAGCTTCAAAATCACTCTGCGAGATCGCAAGTTCATAATCGAGCATAAAAAAATCCGGCTGTATAATAATAAAAGCGAGATCGGGTTCTGTATAAGCCTGCATCCACTTAAAAGGAGAATTTTCGTCAGAATCAAGAATTACAAACTTTTTAATAAAGTCAAAACCCAGTATGCCGTCCGGAAAATCGATGATCTGTTTTTTATCGACCTCCATCTCCCCAAAAGGTTTTGTGTGAATAAAAATTCCCAAATCCTTTCCTCCCCTTTAGATATCAGAAAAATTTTTCCGAATGTTAATGTGTCCGATTTTAGATATAATAAAATATTAAGCAAACATAATTTTAAACACCCGTTTTTTTTATATGCAGATAATTTTCAATCCGGGCGTAATAAAAAAATAATAGACATAGTTAAAAAATTCATTTAATATTTATTAGGATATAATTAATACGGAGTTTTAATATTAAATGAGAAATAATTCAGTAAAAAAAATGTCTTATGATAAAGCATTTATAATTGATATGGACGGTGTCATCAATAACGGCAAATCGTTAATAAGCGGAGCAACTGACTTTGTAGGAAAATTAAAAAACGGCGGATATAAATTTCTTTTTCTTACTAACAATTCCTATCATACGCCTGAAGGACTTCAAGAACGCCTCGCAAAAATCAATATAAAAGTCAGTAAAGAGTGTTTTTATACTTCAGCAATGGCTACGGCAAGTTTTATCCTTTATCAAATGCAGAAAGCACGTATTTCTGCTTATGTAATTGGGGGAAAAGGACTAATAAAAGAGTTAAAATCAGCAGGAATAAAAATAACAAGGCACAAACCTGATTATGTAATAGTGGGTGAAACCGAAGATTATGACTTTTTAACAATCAGGGAGGCTTCACTTCTAATACAGGAGGGGGCTAAATTCATCGCTACTAATCAGGATATTACTGGCCCGAGCCGCCGCGGTCCTGTGCCCGCGTGCGGAGCACTGGTAGCTCCCATTGAAAAAGCAACCGGGGTATCGCCTTACTTTCTCGGAAAACCGAATCCTGCAATGATGTACTGGGCAAGAAAAAAACTAGGAGTTCACTCAGCCAACTGCTTCATGATAGGAGACCGCATGGATACAGATATTGTTGGCGGAATTGAATCAGGCATGACCACGTGTCTTGTCTTATCCGGCGTAACAACAAAAAAAATGGCAGCTCGTTTTCCTTATCAGCCTGACTATATTTTCAACAACGTCGGTGAAATCGATCCGGCGACTATACTTTCCAGACGGGAGCGCGTAGCGGGTTAATTTGAAGCTTTTTCTTTTTTCTTTTTTCTTTTCAATCTTTTCTTTGCTTTCTTTCTTTTTTCTCTGGGGTTGTATTGTTTTGTCATATAATAAAATTCCTGCTATTAATTATTATTAAAATCGCTGTATTTATAGATAAACATCAGGATCTTCACCTGCCTGAAGCAGGGGAAAATCAGTTTTACATGAAAATTATTTATAGTAATACGTTAGTGAATTGATATTCACAATCAATGTCAAATTTTGTCAACTTTAAAAATTACTATACACCTCTTATTTCGCATTCATCCGCAAAACTCTTAACATACACTTTAAATTCATCTAATACCCCAACCGGATACGGGTCGCATTCCTGCAGCGCTGGATCCAGTGTTGCCTTGTTTACAAACTGCTGAAGAAAATATTTTTTCACACGACCGGTCTCCTCTTTTATTTTTTTAAAATCTTCTAAAGTTACATAACATGGAACGCAGGTTGTTCTTAATTCATATTCAACTCCCGATTCTTTTACAAGTTCAACTGTTTCCTTTATTTTATTAAATTCAATATTTACGCCAGCTGCGAGTTTATATTTTTCCGGAGATGTTTTAATATCGATCGCGACATAATCGACAAGGCCTTTTCCAAGCAATTTTTTTAATACTTCAGAATTGGAACCGTTTGTGTCAATTTTAATAAGAAGAGGTATATCTTTAATATTTTCTATAAAAGAATCGATTTCTTTAAATAGTGTGGGCTCTCCGCCGGTAATAACAACAGCATCTACCAGAGAGGAACGATCTTTTAACAACTTAAGAGTATCATAAACAGAATAAGAGTTCAATTTGCCGCTGTCACAGACAAGATCAACATTGTGGCAGAATCCGCATAAAAAATTGCATCCGCCGAAAAAAAGAACAGTGCTTAATTTCCCCGGATAATCAACAAGCGATGTCTTTTGTATTCCTTTGATTCCCATTTATACCCGCAATCATGTCCTTTGGGGAAAATTCATTTCTATCGTAAAACTCCTCCTGCTTGCCTTTATTCCACTGATTAACAGGCCTGAAATAACCTACAACTCTGGAATAAACTTCTACCGGAACTTTTTTTTCTTTTAGCATAATTACCTCAAAAATAGATTTAAATTAACTTGCCGCTTTAAATACTTCATCTTTATTTTTATTATCGACATCAACCCCATATATCGCAAGGTCTTCTTCGCTGTGCTCGTAAGGACAAAAAACATAAGAGCCCGGAATGTATCCATGTACAGGGCAAATGCTGAAAGTCGGCGTTATAGTAAAATACGGGATTGAGTAATTCTCCGCAATCTTTTTTACTAAAAGTTTGACCATTTGCGGATCATCGATTTTTTCGCCAAGAAAGCAGTGAACCACAGTACCGCCGGTAAACATAGCCTGAAGCTCATCCTGATGATCAAGAAGATCGAATACATCAACATCGCTGTTGACAGGCAGATGCACCGAATTCGTGTAGTAGGGCTCGGCTGAGCCTGCCGTCATTATTTGCGGGAAATCTTTCTTATCGTGTTTTGCGAATCTGTAAGTAACGCCCTCTGCCGGCGTAGCTTCAAGGTTGTATAAGCTGCCCGTTTCCTCCTGGTATCCCGATATCCTTTCCCTCATGTATGCCAGCACCCTGAGTGTAAATTCCTTTCCTTCTTTAGTGGATATATCTTTTTTAAACAGATTAAGGCTGGCTTCATTCATTCCAATAATGCCGATTGTTGAAAAATGATTTATCCAGTATTTCCCTGTTCTCTGACGTATGTCGGATAAATAAAATTTCGTATACGGATAAAGATCGTTCTCTGTAAAACTTTCGAGTGCTTTTCTTTTAACTTCGAGCGCGTCCCTTCCCAAGTCCATAAGACGGTCAAGGCCGTTTAAAAATTCATCCTCAGTCCTGGATGTATACGCCAGCCTTGGCATATTAATAGTAATTACACCTATGCTTCCGGTAAGCGGATTCGCACCAAACAGCCCTCCTCCTCTTTTTCTCAGCTCTCTGTTGTCGAGCCTTAAACGGCAGCACATTGATCTCGCATCTTCAGGATCCATATCGGAGTTGACAAAATTCGCAAAGTAAGGGATTCCGTACTTAGCTGTCATTTCCCACAGATAGTGATGTTTCGGATTGTCCCAGTCAAAATTTTTTGTTACATTATATGTAGGGATCGGAAACGTAAATATGCGGTTCTTCGCATCTCCTTCTATAAGACACTCGGCAAAAGCAGCATTAAAAATATCCATTTCGTTTCTGAATTCGGAGTATCTGTTTTCTTTTATTTCGCCGCCGATAACAACATATTCGTCCGCAATATTCGACGGAGCTATCATATCCATTGTCACGTTTGTAAAAGGAGTCTGGAAACCCACGCGCGTAGGGATATTCATGTTGAAAATAAATTCCTGAAGGCATTGCTTCACTTCATCATATGTGAGATTATCATATCTGATAAAAGGAGCAAGGTAAGTATCGAAATTTGCGAATGCCTGCGCGCCTGCGGACTCGCCCTGCAGAGTATAAAAGAAATTCACAACCTGTCCCAGAGCACTCCTGAAATGTTTCGCAGGCCTGCTTTCTACTTTTCCCTTTACACCGCCGAATCCCTTTAAGAGTAAATCCTTAAGGTCCCAACCCACGCAGTAAGCAGATAAAAGTCCCAGATCATGTATATGAAGATCGCAATTTACATGGGCCTCTCGTATTTCAGGAGGATATATCCTTTCAAGCCAGTATTTCGCTGTTATCGCGGATGCTATGTGATTATTCAGTCCCTGAAGCGAGTAGCTCATGTTGCTGTTTTCGTTTACGCGCCAGTCCGATCTGTCAAGATAATCCTCAACAAGACCAAGCCCTTCCTGGAAAAGAGCTCTGGCTTCCCTTATTTTTCTGTGCTGTTCCCTGTAAAGAATATAAGCCTTTGCCACTTTGGCATGGCCCTTTTCAATCAGGATCTTTTCAACAAGATCCTGAACATTCTCAACAGTAGGAATCCTTTCGTCTTTGCATATAATATCGAGAATCCCTATAACAGAATCAGATACGCTTTTTGCCGGCTCCCTTTCTGTTCCCCCCACCGCTTTTGCAGCTTTAAAAATTGCCTCAGTAATTTTTTCAGGATCGAAAGGTACAATTCTGCCGTCTCTTTTGCGTATATATTTCGATGCTGTTGAATTACTCATACGTAATACTCCCCATATCAAAAACTGCTGAACTACTTATTTTGAAACCCGGTTAGACTAAAAAATATCTGCTGATATTAATTGGACTCAAGGTACATTGAAAAAATTAGTTCCTGGTGAATAATTGTATTTATCCCGCTGCAAACGGGGGAAAACATGCACATTTTATTGTTTTTTAAAAAAGAATTCTTTACCAGAAACCAATTAGCTGCAGTATAAATTAATATGCATATAAAGATCCATAAGTCAATTAAAATATTATGTCGCTTAAAAAATTATTACGGAATTTATTGTAAAGTACTTCAGAATTTTACCGACATCTATTATAAATAGAATATTCACGGTATTTTTTGAAAAATCAAAATAAACTAAATTTTAAAAGGTTATTATTATGAAAAAAATATTTACACTCACGCTTTTTATTGGTCTTATTTTCATCTCTCAATCTATCGGATTACCTCAGGATAGTAATTCAATGATTGATAAAATTAGGCTTTTACCCGAAGATATTCCGCAGGGTTTCATATATGGAGTGATTCCTGACATATATAAAAAAACACTAAAAAATAATCCGTGGAAATTTGATGATGCGGCAATAGAAAAGTTAACAGATAAAATCTATCCCGGAGGAGATTACAGGCAAATATCGGGAATACATGTTACAATCATTGCTAAAAAAGAAACCCCCCATCGGGATGATATTGTATGTTATATAATTCAATACAAAAATGCCTCCATAGCCAGGGACGAGCTTAAAAAATTATCTGAGTATGCCGGTTATAATCAGGATAGAGCCTTTCTGCATATTAAGGATAATTATGCTGTATTGATATTTGTTGATGATATAAAAAATTACATTTTACTGAAAGAATTGGATAAAAAAATAGCAGAAAGAATAGAAAAGAGTTAGTATAAATGTATAATGTCCTGATAGTAGACGTATCTTCCTATAAAGACTCAGTTGCCGGTTTATTTCGGGAGTTCGGATACAATGTAGAAGTATCTGAATCGGCTTTTGACGCAATGTCAAAATTAAAAATCTATGATTTTGATTTAATTGTTTCCGAAGTAGATCTGCCTGGAAATAATGCCTTTGAACTTTATAATTATATTAAAAGTTATTATCCTTATATTCCAATGATGATGATTACCGAAAAGGAAATAGATAATTTTTTTGAACGTATCTTTCAGGAAGGCATAGGAAATGTTTTATGTAAACCGCTATCAAAAGAAGAAGTGGCTAATCTTTCATTTAAATTAATTACGAAAAAAAATGTCTTTGGACTTAAAAATTATATGGAAGACATTCAGGAAATTAAAAAGATGAGAATAACCTCATCAGATAAAATTCAGATATATATTAATAAAATTTTTGCGCAGATTGAAAGCTGGAACTGTAAAATTGAAAATAAAATAATCCTAAAACTTGTGCTTAATGAAGTGATCCTCAACGCATTATATCATTCACATGGATATAAAAAACAAAAAGAAGAAAGAAAACAAATCAAATTAAAAAAAGATGAATACGTTGATATTTTTCTGGCAAAAAGCAGCAAGGGATACGGTATATCCATAAACGATTACCGCGGCAAGCTTTCAAAAATGATGATACTTGAAAATTTAAATAACGCGATCAAACAAAGTCAGCTGATTTTAAGAGCTTTTGAAACAGGCGAAGAAATATCGGATAAAATATCCGAAAGCGGCAGAGGGCTCGATTTATTAAGAAAAATTGCAAAGGATTATTATTTTATAATTAAAAAAAATATCCGCACCGAAGTTATCCTTCTTTTTACCGACATGGAAAACAAAAATAAAACCAGCGGTACATCCCTTAAAATCATTGAAGATAATTAAACATTATTCTAAATATTGAATTGACACATTTATCTTTTCCGCATATGTATGACTATATATTCATGTTTTTATATTACGAATATATACTATTCTTAATAATACCTCTTTATAATTAGTAATTGGAAATAATATTATGACTGCTGCTGAAAATACAATCGGCACGTCCGAGCAAAAGAACTTATACATTTTAAAAGGCAGATTCAAATCAAACTCGCTTAATTTTTACGGCCTTTTCCTCTTTATATTTAACACAAGACATGAAATTACTGTGAACCATATTCTGGTTTCTACCTATTCCAGCGCTTATGATATGGAACCGCATTTTGCTTGGGAAAAATACGAAGAATTTATTGTAAATTCCAAATGGAAGGGAAACTATAATCCCAATATGACAGCCTCAATTGAAAACTTTTTTAAGCAAATAACAACTGACGGATATAACGGCCAGAAAGAAATTCTATATGAATATATTAAAAATTATGAATATGATAATGTCGATTCCTTTATGTTCGATATTATTAACAGGATCATTCATGATAAGAATTTGATTATAGAGACAGGTATTCAGGAATCTTCGGAAATTGAATTTCGCGAAACAAAAAGCAATAAATCACAAAAAAAAGAAAAAGAATCCGAACAAATCGCCAAGAAAATAGCTTCCGAGGAAGGAGTTACATTAATTATTCAACTGATACTGGCGCCGGTATCCGGAAAACCGATATTTGAGTTAAAGATCGGCGATATTATTATGTGTAAAATTGTTCCAAATACCGACAGGGCCAATTACTTCATTGACCTGCTTGATTTAAGAGTTGAAAATCTTATTAAACCTGTTCCATGTAAAGTTATAGATATTAAATCCGAAGGTAAAGGCCAACCTCTGGAAATTTTAACTGAAATAGGCCCTGGAATTTACGGGAAATGTGTAGAAGATGAGAGACAGGTAAAGTTAAGAATGTATGATCCGGCTGTTGATGAACGAATTACCAAAAAAAATATTCAGGAAATACAAAAGGAGACTGAAAAAACATCATTTATTTCTGAAAAAATATCTAATTTAAAAAAATTCAACTTTCTAAAACTACTATATATTATAATCGGTGTTTTTGTAATTATCGGGTTGCTGATAATCCTTTATTATCTGCTGATATTGTAATTCATAGAAAGATATATTGCCAGGAAACAAACCGGCAGACAACCTTGCAATTATTTAAAGTTTTTTAACAATTAGAAATTATCTACAATATTTTTAAACAATAAAATCATTTAATAATGAAGAACCCCGCTGCAAGCAGGTGGGAATTATACCCAAGTGATTAAAATTACTAAAATAAATACACTTCTTATAATTCCGGTTTATAAAAAGTGCATTTATTTTCTCTGACAGGTTATTTTTTAAATTTTAGAGAAGAGTGAATTTATAAGGCTCTATGAGGATGTGTTCTTAATTTTTGAAGCTGGCCTTTCAATATTGATATGTCCAGCATATAATTGCTATAGGTCGCGTGCATTCCCTTTGATTTGGCCTTTTTGGCTTTCATTTCCATTTTTCTTATTTCGTCTTCGACTTTGCTGAGTTTTGTTTTATCCTTTATTCTCATAATTTGTACCTCCTGTATACTTTTAACAAAAGTAGAATATTTTTCTTTTATTACATATAATTATTTTTTATTTTATGTAAATCATTCAAAGATATAAAGAATAATACGCATCGTCAAATAAAAATGAAATTTTTTTTAGATTTTGAATTATTCAGGCACAGAGATAGGCATAAACAAATAAAATCATAAATATAAATTCAGCAGGTTTGAAGTTAATCCTTAAATGGATCCTGTTTTCCAGACTCTTCTCTTTTTCTTTCTTTTTCTATAACATCTTTAAATATATATTTATAATTAGTGGATTTATCGATATTTATCTGATCGAGAGGTACTTTATTTTCTTTGGCTTTTTTTTTACAGCCGGAAAGCATTACTATCATAATAATCAGCAGTACATATTTTAAAATTTTCATATAAAATTGTCAGAAATAATTAATATTATTATTCAATTACTATACAGAAGCCATCTTAAAAACACTTTATATCCTGCAAATTTGATAGAATCTGCAAACACTTTATAAATAAAAAATTTAGACGCAATAAAAAAATATTTTTTTAGTTAAAAAGTTCCATTTCAGATTTCACAAACAGATTGACAGTTATAGACAGATATATTATTATTTATCTAAAATACCTGTTAGGAGGTACTTTTATGAAAATAAACATAAATCTCGAAAGTCTTGCTGCCGGCAAGGTGCAGACCCAAAACGCAAACACGAATCCGAAAGATATTAACAAAACAGATATTATCAGCGATAAATCAATTGAAACACCACAAAATTTCTCAAAAAAAAGAACCCTTGTTGATGCTGTAATTATTAACCAGATAGCGCAGGATTTTTTCCAAAAGGCTGTAATAATAAGCTCTAAACTGAAAAGTATTGCAACTGATGCTATAACATACGGAAAAATAAAAGAGCCCGAATTAAACGACACATTAAAAGACATATCTGCCTTAAACAATATCCAGGAAGGATTTTCTACGGTGGTTAGAGCACAAAACAGCACAAATATGAACCGCATCGGAGTGATAACTGAAACACCTCAAATCAATGAAGTTAATTCTCTTAAAGAGTTCGCGAATACAATATCGTCCGGGAACGTCGAAGTAAAAATGATTGACAGAATAAACGAAGACCTTACAAAAAAAGCGTCTGATGTGGATAATTTATATAATCAGCTTATTTCCCAACTGCCTGATGCCGGCCGCGGTTCCTCTGCTGTTAAATTTCCCGAGCTCGCTCAGGGTACTGCCGGCCAGATAACAGAATATCCGCAAGCCGCTTTAAAATCCCAGGGGAATATAAATATCGATATTGTAAAAAATCTTCTCTGATTCTGAAAATATACTGCTACAGCAAATCAATATAAGGAAAATCAAATATGGAAGCTTTTGACGGTTTTATAGCAGCCATTGCATCTGAGTTTAAAATTAAATTTCAGAAAGATCCTGAGGGCGAAGCTTATACTACAAACATTGAATTTGAAAACGGAAGAGCCCAGAAAATATTAATTACTTTATCCAAAGATGAATCAGGTGACAGAATAATACATTATTATTCGGTAATCGGCAAACTGAAACAAGATTCAATGGAACTTTATAAGTATTCTCTTGAACTTAACTCCAGTCTCGATTACGGAGCTATTACACTGATGGACGGCACCCTGCTTCTGAGAGAATCAATTCTTCTGCATCATTGCGAACCTCAAAGATTCATGAAATCTTTAATATATATTGCTGCAAAAGCAGATGAACTCGAAGAGATATTCAATAAACATTATGACAGCAAATAAAAAAGATTGTACAGAGCATAAGAAATATTGAAAGTTATTTTAATATCATGATCAGTATTTTTAATTTAACAATTACTGGTGAAGTGATACAAATGTTTAACATTCTTAATTGATAGATTCCCGATTGTAAAACTACTCGGGACGTATAATCAGCAGTAAGTCTAATACATAATAAAAAGGTGACAGAAATGAAAGTGATTGAAGGAAAACTTGATGCATCTAACTTGAAATTCGCGCTTGTTGTCTCAAGATTTAATGAATTTATTACAAATAAATTACTTAGCGGAGCACTTGACTGCCTAAAAAGAAATAAAGCGGACGAGAAAGACATCACTGTAGTTTGGGTACCCGGCTCGTTTGAGATACCTGCCATAGTGCAGAAACTTGCAGATTCAAAAAAATATGATGCTATTATTGCCCTTGGAGCGGTAATACGCGGATCAACGCCCCATTTTAATTACCTATCCGCTGAAGTAACAAAGGGCGTAGCACAAATCAGCCTTACATCAAATATTCCGGTTATTTTCGGTGTAATAACAACCGACACTATAGAACAGGCAATCGAAAGAGCCGGGACCAAATCCGGGAACAAAGGCTTTGATGCTGCTCTATCAGCAATCGAGATGTGCAACATTTACAGTCAGATTTCATAACATAAATAATAGAGATTGTAAATTTATGCCCTCGTCCAAGTGTGCCTGATGGTCGCTTGACTACCCTCTCCTACAACGGCAGACTGTAGTCAAGCGATAACAATGACCGGGTGAGGGAACTTAGGTTTTTCCAATATTGAGAATAACACGAAATTTGACAACTGAAAACAATGGGACAAAGACATAAAGCAAGAGAATACGCTTTGCAGGCATTATATATGTACGAAACCGTGCAAAGTCCCGTGGAAGAGCTTTCCTCACTTGAATGGCTTAATAAAGAAATTCCAAATGATGTAAAAAAATTTACAGTATCTATCATAAACGGCTCAATTGAAAAGCTGGAATTTATCGATAATATTATTAAGAAGTACTCCAAAAACTGGAGCTTTGAAAGACTGAGCGCGATTGATAAATCTATTCTTAGATTATCAATTTATACTTTTCTTTTTTTGCCGGACATACCAAGGGCTGTTGTTATAAACGAAGGAGTGGAGCTTGGAAAAACATATGGAGGAGAAAGCTCGGGTCAATTTATAAACGGCCTTTTGGACGCAATTAAAAATAAAGAGCTTACTAAAGAGTCTGCGAAGGAGAACAATCTGCCAGGTGAACCAAAAAAGAAAAAATAGGTTTACTTTTGCCCAAAACGACGAAGTTCGCATAAATGAAGATGTGCCGGTTAAATTAAAAAAATCCAAAAAAAACCGGATCAGCAGCATTGAAACCCAAATCCGCGACCTGCGTGGACGTAAATCTCTCGCGGTAGTAATAGCTTCCCTTGTTATCGCCCTTGCAGCAGTATTTGTAATTATCAACCATTTATATAAAAAACCGCAAATATTTAAACCTTCTGAAAATAATATTCTGCCTTTCTCCGAAAAAAAAGATATTCCTTCTGCAGTTACAACAAATATTAAAATCCAAAAGGGAAAAGAAAATTATTCCAAAGGGTATTACAGTAACGCTATATCCATTTTTAACGAAGTAGTGGAATCAGATGCACCGACTTCGGATAAAGCAATAGCCCTTACCTACATTGGAATAATTCACGATGACAGGAGCAATTATAATAAAGCTATTGAATATTTTCTAAGAGCATTGAAATATGATGATAAAAATCCGATTACATATAGAAATCTCGCTATCGCATACAGACATGCAAGAGACCTGGATTCCGCGGAAAAAACAATAAAAAAAGGCATCGGAATTTCTCCTTATAATGTTCAGAATATAATTCTCTATGGCAACATTCTGTATGAGCAGGGAAAATATACAGATGCAATAAAAGCTTATGAAGATGCTCTAAGAAAAAAAAATGATCCAGCCGCGCTTCATAATATGGCTCTCGCTCTTCTAAAGACCGGGAAAGAAACACTGGCAATGGAATATCTGATTAAAGCCGGCACGGAAGACAAGGAAGGCAATGTTGCACATCTTGCTTATTCAAAATTAGGAGCCCTCTATATTGAAAGAAAAGATTATGAGTCTGCTGAAAAATATTTAAAAATCGCCGGATCTTTAAACTCCAGGGATCCTGTTGTAAAATACAACCTGGGTATTGCTTATTTAAAAATGAAACAGGTGGAAAAAGCTGTAGCTGAATTTGAACAGGCAGGCGAATTGGGCAAAAATGACGAAAATTTGCTCTTGAATCTTGGTGAGACATATTTCACTTTAAACGACTACGATAAAAGCATTGAAGTATATAACAGGCTGCTTGATACAAACAAGCGAAATATAATAATTCTTTCAAGGCTTGCAGAAGTCTATTATGAAAAAGGCGATCCGATAAAAGCACTTGAGCTTTACCAGAGGATAACTACGCTTGAACCTGCATCTGAAAATGCGCGTGTAGCTTATGCAAACATGGGAAACATACTCGATGACATGGGCAGATCGGACGAAGCAATTGAGATGTACAATAAGGCCCTTACCATTAGCAGCGACGATGACTCAACTCTTTATAATATGGGAATAGCCTACAAAAACGCAGGTAAACCTGAACTCGCAATAAAAACCTGGTACAAGGCATCTGAATTAAACAAGGAAAGCCCGAAACCCTTTATGGCAATCGCAGCCGCATATGAAGAAATGAACCTTATCGATTCTGCAATCGAGGAATACCAAAAAATCACACGAAAGTGGGAAACACTCCAGGAACCTCATTTTAATTTAGCGGTTCTATATTATAAAAAAAATCTTTTTGATTATGCGGGAGAAGAATTTAAAAAAGTAATTGAACTTGATAAAAACAATGAGCTTGCCGCTAAGTCCTATACAAATCTTGGAATTATAATATCCAGGAGCGCGGGCAGCAATGAAGCTTTGTACGAAGAAGCGCAGGGTTATATTCAAAAGGCATTGCTTCAAAAACCGAACGATGCTGAAGCTCTTATCTCTCTTGGGTCAATTTATTATAAGAGAGGGATGCTTGAAAAAGCGATCGATATGTTCAATCTGGCAATCTCATCATCAAAAGACAGCAAACTCACAGCAGAAGCATATAACAATATTGGCAAATGTTATCATAAAAAAGGACTGTATAAGAACGCTCTTGCGGCATTTACGCGCGGTCTTGAGCAGGATCCTGCAATGGAGGAGATGCGTATAAACCGCAAGGTATCCATGCAGGCTTACGAGGATAGTTTAAGAAGATAGCGGAATCCATAATATCAATAAATATTGATTGCGACTGGCCACTCGCTTATAACAAAATAAATTTTACCAGAATACAATAATGAATTATTGCGGATATAAAATAAACAGTAAACAAAGATTTTTTCTGATTGCAGGTCCTTGCGTAATAGAATCGCGCGATATGATAATAAAAACCGCAGAGATCCTGAAAAAAATCTGTGAAAAACTTGATTTGTTTTTAATTTTTAAGTCCTCTTATGATAAGGCAAACAGAAGCTCAATATCTTCATACAGAGGGCCCGGACTTGTCAAAGGCCTTAAAATATTGTCCGAAGTTAGAGAGACATTTAACATTCCTGTCTTGACCGACGTTCATTCAATTGAGGAGATCGCAGACGTGAGTCAGGTTGCCGATGTTTTGCAAATACCTGCTTTTCTGTGCAGGCAGACCGATCTATTAATCAGCGCTGCAAAATCAGGCAAACCGGTTAACGTAAAAAAAGGCCAGTTTGTTGCACCGCGGGATACTGCAAACATTGTAGAAAAACTGAAAGCAAACGGATGTAAAAGTTATGCAATTACAGAGCGAGGATATAGCTTCGGTTACAATAATCTTGTAGTGGATATGCGCTCGTTCGCAATTATACGGTCGCTCGGAATCCCGGTAATATTCGATGCTACGCACTCAACTCAGCTTCCGGGAGGCGGACTCGCGTCCGGAGGTGAAAGAGAGTTCGCGCCGCTGCTCGCACGGTCCGCTGTCGCAGCAGGCATAGACGGACTGTTCATGGAAGTGCACGAATCTCCCGATAAAGCATTATGCGATGCTACAAACCAGTATTATCTGCATAAGTTTGAAGAACTTCTTAAAATGCTGATTGTTATTGATGAAGCTGTAAAAGAATAAGGGACAAACCAGTATAATAAATTCCCTGACAGCTATTGCATTACATGACAGATACTATTTACTTTACCCTCTCCCTTGAAAACACAAAATCAATTATGTCCGGCCCTACGGATTCATCGCCTGAGTTCAAATGCATGATCTCTGAAAAATGATTGTGATCCACGATCTTTTTGAAAAATGGGCTTACCCTGTCGCGTTTATAAACAGCATTTAAAAGCAAAATTGATTCACGATCAAAAGAAGGAATATCGTATTCTGCAAACATTATATAAACAGGTATCTTTCTCTTCCCCATATTCCTGATAACTGACATTTCAGGATGCCTGGATTTATCGTTTCCGAAATATGCAAAGGCCCTCTCATCGAGATTATCCGTATTATAATTCGGCCCTGACATAAGGATCGCACCTGCAACGCCGTCCCCGTCTTTAAGTGCAAACTGATCAAGAAATACATACGAGGCAACATGAGCTGCGCCTGCCGAGTGACCGAAAACGAACACGCGGCCAGTATCGCCGCCATAGTCTGCAACTTTCTTCTGAATCCATCTTAATGCGCCCGCGACATCTTCAGCACCAGAAGGCCACCTGTACTCAGGAGCAAGCCTGTAAGTTACATTTACAGTTACGATGCCGTGTCTTGCAAAATAATTTCCCACATTACCGTATTCGTTTTTATCTCCGCTCACAAATCCGCCGCCGTGAAAGAACAGAATCACCGGAGATTTATCCTCTCCGTTAGTCAGCGGCTGATATACATCGAGTCTGTGTCTGTCGTGATCCCCGTATCGCAGATCCTTTGTGACCTTTATTCCGTCTCTGGGAGCATCTTTCAACAACGGAGCATACATTATTCCGAGTCTCTGTATAATACTTAAATCAAAAGAGCTCCCGGTTTCTCTTATCTTCTGCGTAATCTGCTTTAAAATATTTTCTTTAGCATCCATATTATTTATATTTAAAATATCCTGAAAATTTATAAACAAAAATATTATATTTATTATATAGTTATAACTGATTTTACAGCCTATGCAAGCATGCTTCAAATATCACCGATAGTGAGTTGCCCGGACATAGTTTTATTCATTCGGTCATCTCTTATAAAATGCAATAAGAATAAAAAATCCTGCAGTTATTGATACTGCAGGATTTTTTTTAGAATTATACTAATCTGCTTTTAAGCATTTTTACCTTTAGGTGCTTTATAAACCAGAGCAAAGAAAAAGCCGATAATTAACAGAACTGCTGCTATATACAGCGCCTGAGGTTTAAAGGCTTCAAACACAAACGGACCTATAATACCTGCTGCGCTCCATGCTGTCAGCATAAAGCCGTATACTTTGCCTATATAGGCCGGCCCGAAAGCGTCCGCAGCAAAGGCGGGCATTGTGGCGAATCCTCCGCCGTAGCAGGCCAGCAGGTAGCAGGATACTACGATAAACAGGTAATAGTTTGAAACAAAACCTAAGGCTACCAATAGATATACAATTGCCTGTGAGGCGAACATGATCATAAATACCATTCTGCGGCCGATATTATCGGATATCTTTGCCCAGAAAAGCCTGCCAAGACCGTTAAAGATCGCAGCTATAGCGACAACAGTTCCGCCTGCAACTGCAACAGTTGCTATCTGCTCAGGTGTTAAATTGCCCAAAAGACCCATGGTCTTTTTATAAGTTTCCTGTGCCAGCGGAGAGTGCTGGGAAATCAATCCAAGACCGGCAGAAACATTGAGGCATAGCATTGCCCACAGAATCCACCATTGCGGCTTTTTAACAGCTTCACCGAACTTAAATGAGTCGGCAGCGGAAACTGTTGATGCAGCGGGTTTAAATCCTGCCGGCAGCCATCCTGCAGGAGGATTTTTAAAAAACTGAGCAGCGCCTGCAACAAGCACAAGGAAAATAATACCCCAGATATACCATGTATTGGACACGCCTGAAGCTATCATCTTTCCTGAGCTGTCCATTTCGCTGAACCCGATGATCATATTCGGAGCGATTTGTCCCATAAAAAATGCACCGGCTCCAAAACCCATAACAGCAAGACCCGTAACGAGTCCGCGTTTATCGGGGAACCAGCGGATTAATGTAGCAATTGGTGTTACGTATCCAAAGCCGTTTCCCAATGCTGCAATTACGCCGAATCCCAGATACAGCAGGGCAATGCTGCCGACCTGGTCAGCATAACCTGCAATTAAAGTACCGAGACCGAAAAGAATTCCGCCGATAGTAGCAACAAAACGCGGACCCTTTTTATCAACAAGGGTTCCGCCGAAAGCAGCAGATAAGCCTACAATGAGCATAAGCAGCATAAATGTGTACTGAACGGTCTGGCCATCCCAACCATGCATTTTCATCAGGGGATTTTTGAAAACTGACCACGCATAGACTGTTCCTAAACAAAGCTGAATTACAACAGCGGCGACAGCAATCCACCATCGCTTACTTTCAAGATTTTGATTTGACATACTTTGAATCCTCCCTTGCCTTTCACAGGCTGATATGGTATTTGGTGGCACATCGAAAAAAAATTGTGCCGTAAAAAATAATTAAATTATTTACGATCTAATCCGTAAAAAATATAATCCATTTAGAGATATATTTTTTCTTACTATAAATAATTAAACCAGTAAATCCGATTGAAATAAAAATCGTTGAAGGCGGGATAAAAAAATCAATTAGTAAAAATATCGTTAAAGAAGTGTTAAAATGTCAATAGTATTTTCAGCTAATATTTTAAAAAATATTAAAATCAGGGATCAGATAATAAAGAATTGTTAAATTTATAAAAAATTATAACAAAAATTAATAACAAGCAGATAATATCAATTACATGATACAGAAAATTATCCTGAATTTAACAACTACTCCATAATCTAAAGGCATAATACAGATTGCTCATTATCACTTCTGCGCAAGAGCAAGATAGCGCTGGCGAAGATTAGCATTGCTTACAAACAACTATGCTGTATTACCGGACCTCAATTCTCTTTTTTTATCAGCCTATTTTATAATAAATGTACGTCAAAATATTTTTTAACGTATGCCTTCAAACAGTTTTATTTCTCCTTTTGAATGCTCCAGTATTGTAATACCGTCCTTTTCGGTTAATAAAAAATTTGACAGGCGGATACCGCATGTCGTTTCAATTTCCGCATTGACTATTCTGCCTGTATTGATGTTTAACAGCAAATATTCCGTTTCTGCCCTTCCCGCAATATGAGCAGGCATTCTGATAATCGATGCCCATTTTTTATCCTTTGAAACTTCAGCTATCTGGAATACGGATTTCTTATCCCGCAGGATTACAATGCCTTCTTTCCCCGAGGTATCCATTTTAACCCTGCCACTGTCTGAATCATCAACATAGAGTTTATTAAAATCAGTAAACTCTGCAGCATTTGTGTCGCAAACGAATTTATCGTTAAAAAATATTTCGCTTATGCATGTATCTTCAAATTTCGCTCCTTTATATACATCAATTATTTCTATCTTAAGTATCATCTTGACTGAAGCAATGGGAACTGATGTCATCTTTTTATACTCATCAACAAATGTGTTTTTAAATTCTGCAAGTTCCCTTCCGGAAAAAGGAAAATCAAAAGTCTGAACACCGAATGTGTCCTTCAAGTCAATAAAATACTCTTTTGGATATTTTTTCGATTTATATATTTCCGCTATCTCTGTTACATAGCCTTCGGGATTTATACCTGCATGGTATATCAGTTTAATTCTTCTTACCCTGCCGTTATTCTTAAATAATGCCATGCTTTTGCCGTAACCGTTGAATATATTTATAATTTTGTAATCATCAGGAATAATTACAAATACAGCTTCGCCAATGCCGTAACCTTTTACTCCTTCTACCCACGCAGTTGAAAATTTACCGTCAAAAAGATTCTGCACGCCGTATTTTACATTAGCAGAATAGTAATGGCCTCTTCTGTTTTCTTCCTTCAATTGGGAAGTCGCATTATAATCGCCTCTCATCATCATCTCAGGGCCCTGCATGCCGGACAGCAGGACTCCTGCTGTGAATATAAATATCGTTATAATCGAATTCATATTATGCCTCGAAAAAAATTATTCAGATATCTGATTTAAATTATATTTTAAAAAAGTCAAAATAAAAATTATTTTCTGCAAGAGCATATTAAAATAATACTGTTGACTTTTTAATTACGAACCTCTTAGTAAAGAGCTATAATTCTTAAAAAGAAATCATTGTCCTGATAAATAAAATACCTCTTAGTCCATATAAATTTGTATTTTTAAGATGTGTTTTAAATAAAAAAAGCATATTCTTTGATTAAAAACATAAAAATAATAAAATGCAAAGCTGTACATGTGAAGCATGCGTAAGCGCATGTAAAAACGACCCGGGACGTCTTGTGCCGGAAGATATTCCAAAACTTGCAGAATATCTGACCATCCGCGAAGAAGAACTGTTGAGTAAATACCTTGTTAAAATATGTCTTTCAAAAGAACATAATATTTACGCATTAGCTCCAGCCAAGCTCAAAGGCAGACGTTTTATCGCTGAGCCAGGGACAAAAGCTCCTGATTACTACCAGAAGGAACGAGGCAAGTGTATATTCCTCGGCAAAGATGGTTTATGCGATGTACATGAAGCCAAACCATTTGAATGCAGCGCGTATATGGGCTGCAAAAACACATTTCTGGGCAAACCTTACAGGGAGCGGCAGGTTGAAGAATTTTTTCTGCTGCGCTGGAAAAAAAAAGCAGAACATGATTTAATATATTGAATCCATACATCTAAAACTATTGACAAACTTATTTATTATCTTTAATCCTAATAAAGATTATTGACGAGCAAGCTATTATGCCTTTAACGCCAAATACAATTATATATTTAACCTCTCTTAAAAATAAACGATTACCGGAAGGAAAAAATGAATTCTGTCGCATTGCATAAAATCAGTTATGGTATTTATGTGGTAAGCTCTGTTAATGGCAAAAACATGAACGGCCAGATCGCAAATACGGTTTTTCAGATTACTTCCGAACCGCCAACAATTGCCGTAAGCATCAATAAACTGAATCTTACACACGAGTTTATACAAACAAGCCGTAAGTATTCTATATCAGTCATTTCAGAATCAGCCCCTATGACATTTTTAGGATTATTCGGTTTTAAAAGCGGAAGGAATACTGATAAATTTGCAAGTGTAAAATATAAAACCGGAACAACAGGCGTCCCCATTCTGCTGGATTATACAATAGCCTGCCTTGAAGCAGAAGTTATAAATGAACTGGATTGCGGCACTCATACGATCTTTATAGGAAAAATAGTTGATTGTGATGTAATGAATGACAAAGAAGAACCCATGACATACTCCTATTATCATAAGGTCAAAGGAGGCAAAGCTCCAAAAACAGCTCCTACTTATGTTAAGGATGAACCGAAATCAGACAGCAAACAGGCGACTTATACATGCGTCGTATGCAATTATGTTTATGATCCGGAAAAGGGGGATCCCGACAACGGCATTAAACCCGGTACGGCATTCGAAGACCTGCCTGATGACTGGACATGTCCTGTATGCGGTGCGGACAAGTCGCAGTTTAAAATTAATTAAATATATATTAGGTTACCTCAAAAAATCAGATTTTTTATTGTTTACTCAAATAAAAAACCTGATTTTTACCTTAATCAGTTCCCAATGGTTACATCAATATTTAATTA